>CAMWLJ010000009.1 GCA_947175055.1 uncultured Lachnospiraceae bacterium
TAATCGGATATGCCAGCTTTCATCCACAAAAAAATTCAAGAAGTGACAAATTGTTCCCCATATGCTATAATGCGTAAAAACGGAGGTGTAATTTGACAAACGAAGAAAAACTATTATTAGGCAAAGCACAACGGATCAATTCATGGGATTCTAAAAAACTATTTTATTGTGTCGGGAAACGACATCAGCGAAACTGGACTGTCAAAAGAGGTGAAGTATTTTTCGTTGATTTGGGAGAGAATGTTGGGAGCGAAGAAAACAAAATACGTCCTGTCGTTGTCATACAGTCTAATTCCTATAATATTTCTTCTCCAGTATTCACTTGTGCCATTATATCCACAAGTCCTGCAACAATACCTGACATCCAAATTCCTATTACTGGTACTTATCCTTACACTGATCCTAACGGAAATCCTGCAATCCTCTCAGGAACAATAGACTTAGGACAGATTAAGACCATCGGTAAAGAACGAATTATTTCTGCAAAAATTTGTAAACTGTCTGCAGAAATGTCAGAACTGGACACAAAATTGCTGAATATTTTAGGCTTATCCTATATGGTAAAGAAAAAAGACAACATTATCAGTTCGTTAAACGGTAAAATTGACTACTTGAAAAAACAACTGAAGGACAAGGCATAAAACAGTTGACATTGCATATATTAAAGTGGTACACTTGTTTTAAACAAAGGTACAGTTATGAATGGCTTGGCGGTCATTCGGATTTATTTATCAGTTATAATGGGTTTGGCGACTCATTGGAAACTCCCATCTTATGATGGGAGTATTTTTTATGCACTGACATAGCTCACAGGTACACTTATAATTTCTGAACAGAGTTCTTTTCCTGCTATGTCACCATCTGAATAACTATTTGTCGTAACTTCAATCCCGCATTCTATTCCTTGCATATTTATATATGTAAAATCTATTGCGGATAATTGCTGCTCCCTCAACATCTCCATATATTCATCATATCTCTCTATTTCTCCCTGATCTCTAAAGTTTTCAATCATTTCTTTCATTTGATCCCTTACTTCCCATTCAGGCTTGATGGTATCAATTTCTCTCTTTTGCAGAGAACAAATTGTTTCAGCTACCTTGCAGTTATGCTTGATTGCAGCAGGCGATTGAGTCCTGTCTATTCCATACTTCTGATTTATGAACCTTTTACCTTTATCGGTAAAACAGTAGCTTTTACAGCTTTCCACTTCTTTGTGTTTTGGATTTACATAGCTTACTTCTTTTATCAGATTATCTTTCATCATATTTTTAAGCCTTGTATCAGAAATATCAATCTTGTTTGCATCTATGCCTCTGATATTTCCTGCAGTTGCAAGTACCTTGAAGAATCGCTCATCTTTCGGATAAAATTTCTTAATGTGCATGAAATCACCCCCTTTCGTTTCTGCAATTTTAGACAAAAATATTCTCTTCTAATCATTACGGGTATTCAGTTTGAAAATATTTTTAATGCCAACATTCCTGACTTATGATATATTATTACTGTCGTTTTCTTCTTTGAGAAAATAATTTATAGGGAAATTCCCTTACAATAAAGAGGTTTGTATGACAAAACAGGAAATTTTACGGGAACTTCAAGATATTAATATAGATGCTGCCAACTACATATACACCGAAAACTATGCTGCACTGAATTCACTTGTCAATTCTGTATTTAAGATAGGACTCGACAAAGAAGAGTGCTTTTATGATGTCCTAAGAGCCTTTAGACTGGCAAATATGCCTTTTTCTGTTGCAGGGTATAATTTTCTATGTGAAGACCTAAAAGATGAAATCTGGGGCAAATACGAGCCTCTTATCAACGACCTTGTTATCTACAATATGAGCCTTGATGAATTTCTTGCCTCCTTTGGCTTCGATAATGAGTACGATGCCCTAAATGCTTCAAATAATAAGCGAAAAATATACATAAATACAATCAAAAAGAGAATTGAACTTATTGAAGATTACACTGAAAAATATAAGAAACTCACAGCCTTGTATGATACTGCTAATATAACACAGATACACAGTTCTACCCATAAAGTAGATGCATTGCAAAACAGCTTCACAAAAGCAGTCGTAAATCTTGTCAAAGCGAGGGAAAAGTTTTATTACTATATCAATTATGATCTTGTGGGTTACGACACAGAAACCTTAAATAAAACCTTGAAACAAAAGAAAACCAATAAAGAACGTTTTGATATGCTGAGAGGGATTACCGACAATATATTTACAACACTTCAAAATGACAGCACTGTAGATTTTAGGGATTTCTTCATCATCAAAGATAACAGAAGAGTTACATTTACCTCATATCTGACAGCAAAAGGGCTAACAGGTAACTCATGGTTTGATTATAAGAAAGCAACTAAGAAGAAATTTGTAAAGGAAAGACATTTTTATTTACAGATGGCATTCTTTTTAGGCTTGCCAACCTCCAACGAAATAGAGAAGTTCCTGAATTTCAACGGATATACCATAAAAAGCCCATTTAAACTGTTTCCAAATTCAGATATTTATGATTATGATGTGTGCAGATACATAGATGCAGGTATTGATTACAACTTAATCAATGTGATGCTTGGATATGAATTTATATAAAGGGGAAATTTATTATGTTTGATTGGATGAAAAATCATAAAAAGCTAATTGCATTCACTATTTTTATGGTTATCTTTGGAGTACCCTTAATCATACATATTCTGTTTAAACTTCATCCTAATGTTGACTTCTTCGTTGCTGAATGGACTGCTGGTGAATTATTGAGTTATTATGGCTCAATCCTTGCTTTTTTAGGAACTGTCATATTAGGTGCATTATCCTTATACCAAAACCAGATAATCAAACAGGAATCAGATAAGAGGACTGCACTGCTTGAACAGCGGGAACATGAAAGCAATATGCCAAGATTAAAGTTAAGGTATAATGGCAGTCAAGGAAACCTACAAAAAATGCAATTAGAAATAGAAAATATTTCCGAAAATATCGCCAATGATATTATACTATATGATGTGAAACTTCTTTCTGCAAACAAAGAGGTTTTATGGGATAAAAAATCAGCTATCCATCTTGATACACTTCAGGCAAATAATAAAATTAGCATTTATTTAGGCAATCCTGCTTTATCTGAGAATAATTGCTGTTTCAAGATGAAGATGAAATGCAATGATAAATACGGTGATATACACTCATATAAAATATGGGCTTTTTGTAATACCATTTCATGTACACCGCACTTTCAAATTGAAGAAATCAAAGATACTGAAACTCCCTGAACCTTGCCATTCAGGGAGTTTGCTACTTACTCTTTATTTATCATACCAAAATATTCCAGTGCTTCTCTAATCATCCTCTCTTTCTCCTCTGGACAGTTAGGAACTTTGTTTCCCTCTGTTTTGGGTTTATTGAAGTTCTCGCCTACATCAAGACCACATTTTTTCTTGATTTGCGCTATGTACAGGTGTGATACTTTTGTTTGATAATGCTCCCATATATAGTCTTTAATTTCCTGATAGGTCGCTGTGCCAATGCATTCCCGCTTATCTGCTTCATTTAGATCAATTTCTATCTCAATCTTAGTGGATTTGCCACTTGATTTTTTACGCGACAAAAGGACGCACGTCTCCACATTCGCCGTCCAGGGAAACTGATCCACCGCCACGGCCTTCTTCACCTCATATCCTCTCTCCAGGAACACCTCCAGATCCCGCACCAGGCTCGTTGGCTTACAGGAGATATATAGCACATGCTCCACGCCGTACCGGATGATCTTGTCCAGCGCCTTCGGATGAATCCCGTCCCTGGGTGGATCCAAAATGATAAAATCGGGTTTTTCATCAATCGTATCGATCACCTTCAGTACATCTCCGGCAATAAATTCACAATTATGTAAACCATTCAGCCCCGCATTCTTCTTGGCTGCCTCCACGGCCTCCCCCACGATCTCCACACCGATCACTTTCTTCGCCACCGGCGCCATAAGCTGGGCGATAGTACCGGTTCCGCTGTACAGATCATATACGATCTTACGAGAATCTATCGAATCAATAAAATCTGCAATATAATCCCTGGCCGTCTGATACAGTACTTCCGCACCACAGCTGTTTGTCTGGAAAAAGGAAAATACGGAAATCCTGAATCGTAATCCCAGCAGCTCTTCATAGAAATGATCCTGGCCGTAAAGTATCCTTGTCTCATCACTCTGTATGATATCCGCGACTGCATCATTCCTGATGTGCAAGATACCGGCCACTCTTCCTTCCAGTTCCAGCGCCAGCAGTCTGTCCTTAAAACCACATAAGATCTCATCCTCCGCTAGCTGCCTTGCAGTCATAGCATCTCTTGGTGCTCCGTCGGCCGTTTCTTTAGTCTCACCTGGCAAAGCATCCGCCCGTCCCTGTACCGTTCCTTCTCCCGGCATCTGCGTAGTCGTCACAAGCGCGATCAAGATCTCCCCTGTCTTCGATGCCTTACGCACAAGAAGATGCCGAAGATAGCCAATGTGACGCAGTCTGTGATAAAAGCTGACAGTTACACCCTGTTCTCTAAGCTGCGTAAAATATTCTTTCACGCAGCACAAGATCTGCCGATAATCCTCATCAATGATCTGGCAGCCGGTTACGGATACAATATCATAGAAACTGCCTCTCTTATGCATTCCCAACGCAAGCGGCCCATCCTTGATTTCATCCCCAAAGGAAAATTCCATCTTATTCCGGTATCCAAAACATACGGGACTCTCTTTTATCCCCTCAAACTGCCATGGTCCCTGCCTATCCAATACACTGTCCAACAGTTTCTTGACCTGCTCTTCCTTGATCTTCAGCTGTTCCTCATATGGCAGTGAGAGAAAGGTACAGCCACCGCAGCTTCCAAAATGCGGACAGGGACTGCCGCATTCCAGCGAAGAAGATTCCAGTACTTTCAGCAATCTACCCTCTGCCTTTCCTTTACGCACTTTATTCACGGCACACTGCACCCTCTGGCCCGGCAGTGCATTTTTCACCACACAGATGCCGTCTTCAGTTTCCACGATTCCTTTGTTCGGGAAATCTACCCGCTGTACGATTCCTTCTATGATCTGTCCCTTTTTCATGCCTTCCTCCAATGTTTCCTTCACGCTGTTTTTCAAAAAAAGCGGGATGCTTTATACACCCCGCTTGTCATTCATTTACCCGTTGCAATTTTGAGATCAGCTGACCGTTCGGTACTCCCTGTTCCGGATTCCCGACAAACCAACTTACTTTAAGACTATTCTTCACGAAACAGGCAGTACAATACTGTGAAGATCTGCCCAAATCGTCACCAATGCTACACTTACACTTTATTCCCGCGAGCACCGAGCCAAGTGGCTGCTTGCAGACATTTGGCGACTACCGCGAGGGTCAAATACCCCGCTGCTCTGTAGCGCTGCAAATTTGATACCCCGTTGCTTGCAGCGGGGTCTTTGATTACTCTATGTCAGAGGTCGTAACATCCTCGTCTTCCTCATCCTCAAAGAAGTCATCGTCAAAGTCATCATCGAAATCATCCTCAAAATCTTCCAGATAATCCGGTTTGAAATAACGATACATCGCAAATGCGATCGCAGCAACTGCTACAACAGCACCAATGATCGCAAAGATCCACAATACTTTGTCACACTTCTTCTCCTCTTCTTTCTTCCTGCCCAGAAGTTCATTCACTCTGGCATTATCCAATATATCATCCAATTTATTCAAAATCTCTGCCTTGCTCATAGCATAACCCTCACTTTCTTTTTTCGTCTCCGATACCTTCCATTGAAGGTAAGAATCATTAATATATAATATACCACTTCTTTTTTCTTTTTACTATAAAAATATGGAAATTTATCAAAATTTTAGTAGCAGACGCTTATATGAATAATGCAGGCTAAGCTGTTACAAATTTTATGACAGAAAAAGAGTGATCCCCGCCTCCATTGTCTCCGGATATACCAGTACCAGCTTTTGCTTTAAGAACGGGCTAAGTGCCTGTCTTAGCCTATCCCGGTCTGCTATCTGGTACAATTTTTCTCTGGCCGGTGTCAACAGAAGAATCAGTTTACTTCTGGCCTGAAACTTTTTCAGGTATTCCATGATCTCGATGACCGGCCGGCCATTCTCCTGCTCCTCCGCAATCTGTCCATTTCCGGTATTCATAGATTCTTCCGGCTCGTAAGTATCAAAGAAGGTGCCCATCTGCACATAGGCCGCCGCCACTGTCTCTGCACGGATATCTTGCCGTCCCCACAAGACCATGTTCAGGCGTACGTTCCGAAACACTTCGCTCTGCCTCTTGCAGGATGTTATGATATCCCCGCATAACTCCCGGGCCGTCTCCTTGTCAAACTCCCGGTCAACAACGATGGCCATCTCCAGAATGCCACCCCGGTAATTGCCCTGTACATGCAGTACCCTCTCAATCTGATTATGCAGCTGTAAGTTCCTGACCGGCGTCAAAGACATTGCCGCTGTTCTCCCTTCAGACCTTTTTTAATTTCGCAAATCCCGCATACATGATCTTCTGACCCACTTCATCAAATACTACCGTCACCTGGGAATCCCGCGGTCCAGGTTCGATCTTCATCACGGTTCCCTCGCCGTAGCGCAGATGCCGTACTCTGTCGCCCACGCCGTACTCCAATGACCTGCTGCCTGCCGGCTCAATGGTCACGGCGCCCACGCCCTGCGTCGCCCTGGTAATATAGGGCTGGTTCTCCACGGCCGTGCGCTTGGGTCTGACGATCGCCTTGGGTCTGCCCATGACCGCCGACGGTTTCTTTTCTCCGGACAACGCCGTACCGCTTCCGAAGCTCACCGGCTTATCGAATACATTGTCCGGCACCCGCCTGTATGGCGCCGACGGCTCTGCCGGCCGACTTCCCAGGCCGTCTCTTCCTTCCGCTTCTGTCCTGAAGGATCTGGTCTCCAGGTTTCTCGTCTCAAAAGGCTTCGCCTGAAAGAAACTCCGTTCTCTGGAGTTCTCCTCGTACTCCCGGTGATCCGGCCTTTTCGCCTGGGGCGGGTTGTTATCCATAAGCTGGGGCGGAATCTCCCTGACAAAACGGCTGACAGGGTTATATTGAGTCTCCCCTCTGATCATGCGCTGTCTGGCATAAGAGATCGTCAGATCGTCCTTCGCCCTGGTAATGCCCACGTAGGCAAGCCTTCTCTCTTCCTCGATATCCATGGGATCATCGGACATGATCGTCATATAACTGGGGAAAATGCCGTCCTCCAACCCGGCCAGATAAACATGAGGAAATTCCAGTCCCTTAGCCGAGTGCAGGGTCATCAGCAGTACCCGGTTATCGGATTCGCCCACTTTATCGATATCCGCGACCAAAGCCACTTCCTCCAGAAATTCGCTGAGAGACGGTTCGTCATGGATCTCCTCATAAGCCACCACTTTGCTGACCAGCTCGTCGATATTCTCGATCCTGTCGGCCGCATCCTCCTCATCTGACATTTCCAGCTCCTTCACATATCCTGTTGACTCCAAAATATCCCGTACCAGTTCTTCCAGACTGTAAAACTCCAGCTTAGAGCGGAACGTCTGTATCATCGTCACAAAGGGCTTCAGCTTGGAAGCGCTTCTCCCGATCGTCATGATCTGATCCGCCTCTTTCAGCGCATCGTAGAAGCTGATCTGCCTGCTGTCGGCATATTCCTGTACCCGCACAATGGTAGTCATGCCGATCCCGCGCTTCGGAATATTGATGATCCGCTTCACGGCCACATCATCCCGCCCATTATCTATGGTCTTTAAATATGCCAGAATATCCTTGATCTCCCGTCTGGCATAGAAATTGACGCCGCCGATCACATCATACGGTATGCCTTCCATAATGAATTTCTCTTCCAACAGTCTGGCCTGCGCATTGGTCCTGTACAGAACCGCACACGAACCGTACTCTGCCGCACCGCTCCTGGTCTTCGCCGCCACGTCGCCCGCTATATACTCCGCCTCCTCATAGGCAGTGTCAAACTGCCTGAAATGAATGCGGTTTCCTTCCTTCTTATCTGTCCAGAGCGCCTTATCCTTACGTCCCGTGTTATTTTTGATCACCGCATTTGCCGCATCCAGCACGATCTGCGTGGACCGGTAATTCTGTTCCAGCTTGATCACACAGGCTTCCGGATACACTTTCTCAAAATCCAGAATATTGCGGATATTTGCCCCGCGGAACTTGTAAATGGACTGATCGTCATCCCCTACCACACACAGATTGCGATACTTCCCCGCAAGCAGCCTGATCAGCTCAAACTGCGCCGTGTTGGTGTCCTGATACTCGTCCACCATAATATAACGGAACCGCTCCTGATAATTGTTCAGCACCTGCGCATCCGCCTTAAAAAGCTCTACCGTCTTCATGATCAGATCGTCAAAATCCAATGCATTATTCTTATGCAGAACCGCCTGATACTCCTTATACGCCTTGGCGATCTTGCTCGCATTATAGTCAAATCCCGCCTGCATCTCATATTGCAGCGGATCGATCAGTTCATTCTTGGCCGAAGAGACAGCGCCAAGGATCGTCCGCTCCTTCAGCATCTTCGTGTCAATCTGCAGCTTCTTACAGACCTCCTTCATCACGCCCTTCTGGTCATCTGTATCATAGATGGTGAAGTTATTATCATATCCCAGCCTGTCGATGTATCTGCGCAGGATCCTTACACAGGTAGAATGGAATGTGGAGACCCATATCTGCTCCGCGCCGAAGCCAACGATCTTATCTACCCGCTCCCGCATCTCACCCGCCGCCTTATTGGTGAAGGTGATCGCCATGATCTGATACGGATTCACACCCTCCTCCTCGATCAGCCAGGCCACTCTATGGGTGAGTACTCTGGTCTTGCCGGAACCAGCGCCGGCCAGGATCAGGACCGGCCCCTGGGTCTGCATAACCGCCTGCTTCTGTCTCTCGTTTAATGTATCATATATACTCATCTGTTCCCTGTTCCTTTATATAGAATCACGTGTACGGACGGCACAGCAGGTGCGCGATCCTGATTGTCATTAAAATAATTTATTGCCGCAATTACCGCAGAATCTGGAACCTGTCGTGGGTGTACCGCACTCAGGACAAAATTTCGGTCCGGCCTGCGCATTCTGCTGTACCGGCGCCGCAGCTCCTGCTCCTGCATTGGCGTTCAGATTCATCTGATTCACCATCTGCTGCCCGATCGCCATCCCCATCTGCAGTCCGACCATATCCGAGGCCATGCCTGAACCATGACCGCCCTTCGCCATACTGTCAGCTGCCGCGATCTGCGTATATTTACCCATATCCCCGATCATGGACTGTGCTGCTGCCTTCTCCTGCATGCGCTTGATCTCTTCCGGATAAGAAAAGCTCTCAATGGTAAAGTCCGTAATGCCGATACCCAGTTTGCGCATATCCGAATCCAGATCCGATTCGATCCCCTTCGCTATGCTTCTGGCATCCGCCTGCAGATTAAACATATCCCTGCCTTCTTTGCTGATCCAACTCATCAGCAACTGATCCAGGCTGGCAATGATGCGTGCCTTCACATCCTCTACGGTATACCGCTGTCTGATACCGGCCAGTTTCTCGATTATCACCTCATGCTCTGCCACCCGGCAGTTGAAGGTGCCGAAAGCTCTGATCGGCATACCGCCCGGCAATCCCGGCGCCTGCAGATTGATGGCATTCTTGGTACCCCATTTCACCAGCAGTTCCTTGGTATTGATAAAAAGCACCTCTGCCCGCAGCGGCGTATTGAACCCAAAGCGGAAACTCTTCAGCGTCGTCAAGAACGGAATGATATCCGATTCAATGTCATAATCACCGTCTTCCTCGAAGATCCCCTCCACTCTGCCGTTATACAGAAAAACCGCATCCTGTCCCGGACGAATGATCAGCCTAGATCCCTTCTTGATCTCCTCATTCTGCCATTTATAGAATATAACACCCTCATCGCTCTCGTTCCACTCCACCAGATTGGAAAACTGATTCTTCAAAAAACCCATGACTAGTCATCCTCCATTCTATTTGATAAAATATGCCGGTTACAAAAACATGAAATCAGTATAGCACAGACTGTAATTTCTCCACAAGTTTTTTACATCACTTATTGCGCACCGATCACGATCCCTGCAATAATGATCGCAGCACAGATCATCTTATGCGTCGTATCCTTCTCTTTGAACAGATAACGGCCGGCCAGAATCGTCACGATACACCCTGCCTGCTTCAACAGTGTCATCACGGTGATCCTGCTTTCCGGCATGCCATTGGCGATGAAAAGCGCCCTGTCTGCGATCACAAACAGGATACTCAGTATCCATACCCACTTATTACATATCACGCTGCGCAGCCTCACCGGCGTACGGGAAATGAGAATGTACAACAGATAAAACAGGACCAGGAACAGCATATACCAAAACTGCAGCTGTGTACTGCTGATATCCTTCATCAGGATCTTGTCCAATAGTCCTGATAATGCATTCAGCATACAGGAGGCAAAGGCCATCACTACGTATAGCTTTCCTACTCCCTGCTCCTTTGCCTCCGCCGCCGGATCTATACCACGCAGCTCCTTGAACCGTCCAGGCCTATATTTCAGCAGGAGCAGTCCCGCCGACACCAAAACCAGCCCTGTCACCTGATAAGCATTCAATACCTCATGCAGCACGATCACACCGAGCAGCATGGCAAACATAACGCGGGAAAGATCCAGCACTCCATAAAGGCTGATCGGCATTTTCTTGATCGCCTTAAAACTGAACATCCATGCAAGAAAAATGACAAACGATTTTATTCCTATGTAAAAATAGAACTTCGGCTCCAGTCCCGTGGCATTTCGTACCCCCGGCAGCACGATCAGGAAGGAAAGAAAGGTATACATAAACAATACCTCTATGGTAGAGTTTTTCTCCAAAGCCTTCTTTTTCAGTATTTCTCTGACGCCTTTTAAAATTCCATACAATAAAACCAACGGTATCCACAACATTTTTTTAATTCATCCAATCTTTTGCTTTTCTTTTTGCTCATTTGCTGTTATAATAATCACATGCGGATATAGTTCATCGGTAGAACGCCAGCTTCCCAAGCTGGAGAGGCGGGTTCGATTCCCGTTATCCGCTTGTTAAAACCCTTGCTTCTGCGGGGTTTTTCTATTTCATATGGCAAAAGTTAATCAAAGAGGTAATCAGACATATGTTCGATTATCTTTTCTAGTTTGCTTTGAATTCTGGAATCTCACTGATAATCCTGCTTTTCTTATCAAGATTTTTTCCATTTCTATGATAATGTTCTTCTGTACACAGAATATCCGTATGCCCCATCTGTTCCATAATCAGTTTGTTATCTATATGATTATCAAGCAGTATAGACCCATATGTTTTCCTGATCTTATGCGGGGATTTATGAAAAATTCCCAGCTTCTTACATATTCTTTTAAGCCTCATGCGCATTGCTCGTGTCGAGATTCTTTCCTCATCTTTCATGAATATGTATTCACAGATTGGGTTCTGTAATTTAACCGCTCTTACAAGCCATTCATAATCTTTCGGAATGATCGCCGTTCTCACACCCGCCTGTGACTTGGGAAATTCTTTTACAATATGCACATACTTTCCTGTCGCATCCGTAAATCTCGTTTCTGTGCGCCTAATCTTGAAATTATTTCCTTCAAAGTCACTATGCTTTAAGGCAGCAATCTCTCCTATCCTCGCTCCCGTTACAGACATAAGCAGGATGCCAAAATTCATCATATCCGGATTGTCTTCAAGATAGTTCATAATGACTGGCATTTCTTCTTCGCTGAAAACCTCTTCATAATCTTCTTTGATCACCTTTTTGAAATCAGCTTCTGAAGTATCAATCTCCTGAAATAATTCTTCCACGCTGAAATTGATCAATTTCCTTCTTTTTGCTCTCTTCAAAAATCCACGTGTAACTGTTTTCAGATCAGAAAATGCTTTAGCCGTCAAGTTATGACGTGGGATCTGCGCTTCAAGAAACTCTCCAATCATATCAGCATCAACAGATTTTATCCGTCTTTTCCCAAACTCCTTATAATGCCTATTGAAAACTTGTTTATTTCTCAAATGAGTTGCATCAGATATCTTTTTCAATTCCAACCTACGATCATTCCATTCATTAAATACTTCTGTTAATGTTGGATTCTCCAATTCTGTTTTAAGATATGAGATCACATCATCTTCAATAGCTTTTTGGGACGTTCTCTTCTTTAAGGTTCTTCCCTTCTTATCATCCGGCAGATATGTATACCACTTACTATCCTTTCCCTTCCATATTTTATACGGATGCTTCTCTAATAACTCTTTTCTTCTCATAGCTTCCATGCTATTCTGTACATCGTTAGTATCAATTTTACCACTCTCTATAATAAACCGCAATATTTCACTATCCTGACCAGAAAGTCCATATTGCAGATTGGTCAATTCTATTGTACTTACTATAATAGATCACGCTCCAATTCACATAAAATTTATTTAGCTTGATCTTGTTGTTTGTTGCTTCGATCCGTGCGTTGCTCATCCCCAGCCGTATCGTATTGAGTATGTGTTCCCAATGGCGTTTGATTTTTTGGTAAAGTTCCTTGAAAGCCTTTATCCTGCTGTGGCCTGCCCACCAGAGCCAGCGTTTCAGTTCTGTGGCTGCTCCATCAACATCTTTGATCTTCAGGAGCAGGCGGAGGGTTTCCTTCATGCGGCAGGCACGGTAGAACCGGTTATTGTTTTCTGCGATCATCGCCACCTTTGCCTGCTGCTTCTCTGTCAGGTGCTCAGGCGCTTTGCCAAGTGCATATGCGCAATTCTTGATCTTCTCCGCCTTGGCTCTGGCAGCCTTGACGATCGCAGCTTCCGCATCATCCGCCTTGGGACGTCCCTTCCTCTGGGATGCGCGTTGGCAAGCTGCACGGCTTCACTATAGCACTTCATCCTATATGAGGAACAACTATACCGAAGAAGCATGGCTGTTTCTGAACCATCTGTCTACCATCATTGGAGTAAATGCAATCGAAGAAAATGCTTCCATCGAGGAATCAAAGACCATATCCTACAAAGACCTGGCACAGACTCTAATAAAGATTAAGGCAGGAAAGATGGATGGAAAGTGGGTGGTGCATCCAATAAAAAAGAACGTTCAACGCTTGTGTGAAAAAATGCAGTTTGATCCAAATGATCTAACAGCGTTAAGGCTATAGGACGGTCAGAGACCGTCGCCTATAGCATACCTAATTTTAAAATCGTTACAGTTTAAACTCACAATAAATATGTACAAGATGTATAATAGTCACACCTTATTCTTGTACAAGATGTTATAATAATATTATCAAATCAACCAACACCACAAACAAAGCACCTTGATAATTGAATAGACTTTACACTTACCAATAAAGCCTTTATAATAAAGGTATACTGATAATAATAAAGTATAAAGGTGGTGAAAGGATGGTTGAAGAAATGACTCTTGACGAATTAAAGCAAGTAACCATTGACTACTATGTAAATTTACAGCGTATCAAAAAAGCCGATACAGGAAACAACCCCGAATTAGAATATCAATTAAGAGTTGTTAAAAACAAGTTAGCTTCTTTGGGTATCCCATCCGAAGAATATGAAATGTAGCAATTAAATCGTAACCACTAAAAACAAGAAGTGTAAAGTCTATTGAATTATCAAGGGCTTTACACTTTTTTATTTTAGGAGGTTATGCACAAGGCAAAATACTTTAAAGATGTGAATACACTGGAAGATTTAAGGTAAGCGCCAAATTTTGGGGTAGATTTCATCTGCTTACTAAATTCTTTATAATGATTAGTAGGAAACACAAGAGTTTTGCTCCATTTTAGAATGCCAGGTGTAAGTGTTTCACTCTGATCAAAGGAAGCGATCATTATGCAAAAGCGAATTGTAAGAAAAGATGAGCTAATTACACTCCTACGAAAGCAGGAGAAAATGCCAGACGGTTCTTAAACGGGATCGCTCCCGGATTCTATCTGATGGCTGACGGATATCAGGGCTACAACAAAGTGCTGGAAACAAACCGTTGCTGTTAAAACAAGTAGATCCCGGCAATAACGGAAAACTTAAAAAGGCAATCACTTATATCAAGAATCGGGAAGACTTCCTGATGACCTACTTATAAGATGGCCGTTGCAGCTTTAGTAACAACCTGAGTGAGAACAGCATTCGTCCTGTGTCAGTAGGACGTAAAAACTGGCTATTCTCTGATTCGCCGAAAGGTGCTCATGCTAACACGCTGTATCTCACAATTGTTGAGATGGCAAAAGCCTATGGCCTGAATCTATACAAATATCTGAATTTCCTGTTTGAACAAAGACCTAACAGGGATATGTTAGATGAAGAACTCGAAAAACTGGCTCCGAACGGGGCTAAAAAATGTCATTACCCGACAGCCCCTTATTACTTTTTAAATATTCAATTTTCATCATTTAATGGAATTTCTAGATATTAGACCGATATCGGTCTAATATAACAATTGCTCATAAGGGGAAAATCCCCCTCCCCCCCCTCTCAGTTCAAAATATAAATATTTTTGAGCAAAAAAAGTATACTGCATGATAGATTTTAACTTCATCACTTGATTGGCTACTTTTGTTTTTAGGCTTTTATTTGCTACCGCTTAAACCATTCGTCAATATATGATGCGACATTTGGAGCAATTCGCTTTATTTCAACGCCTGTTGTGTTGACACATAAGTGATAGTTTTCCTTTTCGCCCCATTTTGTATCAGTCAAAAAGTTTCTGTATGCCGCCCTGTTTTTATCTATCTCACGCATTTTCCGTACAAGCTCTGTGCTGCTTAGCTTTTCATCGGCAGACGCATATTCTTTACAGCGTTGGAGTTTGGCTTCCTTGTTTGCATATACAAAGATGTTAAATGGGGAATATTTTTCTAAGATTACATCTGCACATCTGCCAACAATAATACAGCTTCCCTGTGCTGCGAACTGCTCAATTATTTTGTATTGCTCAACCGCAATCTTGACCGCCTGCTCTGTCACATGGTTTATTGTTGTTGCGAATTGGTGTCCTATCGTTAAAGGATAAGCCGCTTGTATTTTCTTTTCCGATATATGGGCTACATAATTTTCATCAAACCCGTTTCCCTTTGCGATTAAAGCGATAATTTCTTTGTCATAGTAAGGAATACTGAAAGCGTCTGAAAGCCTTTTTCCTAATTCACGTCCTCCGCTGCCAAATTCTCTGCTGATTGTTATAATCATTTTCTTTCCCTCCATTTTCTTTGAGTACAATACTCTGTTTCTCTATAAACGATAAAAACACTATAATATCATTATCCCTTTTGCAACGCGGTGTTCTGTCTGCTTAAATTGATTATCAGAGCGGGAATTACGGCTCCCATTGCCTGTATTGCATTCGTCAGTACATAGAATATTCCAAAAAAGATACTGGTTGTAAGCAAAATCCTTGAAAAACTTACGGCATAATCGAATGCATTTACATCAGTTATAAAAGCACTTACTATCTGATTTGTAAATAAATAGCATAAAGCAGTCATTACGAAGCTGACCGCAAAGGCAAAGAAAAGTGAGAATTTTAAGAGCTTATTATAGCGCTTCCAATTTTTTGCGCCAACACAAAAACCTAACAATGGCTGTACACCCTGTCCTACGCCAATCGTAAGCATTCCGGAAATCATTGTGACTTTCATCGCAACGCCGGCTCCTGCAACTGCCATATCGCCGTATCCTACCATAATCCCATTTAAAATGATGTGGGAAACACTCATTAAAAGAGAGGCGAGAGAAGCGGGAATACCAATAGAAAGGACGCTGCTGCATATTTTATCTTTATAGCTAAAATCTTTTATGTGGATACTAAGCATAGACTTTCCGTTTATGAAATATAAAACATAATATAAAGCAGCGGCAAAATTGCCAATCAAAGTCGCAATAGCAGCACCCTTAATATCCCAGCCAAATCCCAAAATCATAACAGGATCTAAAATAACATTCAGCAGATTTCCGATAATCTGACCGAGCATGGCTTTTGTTGCCTGCCCCTCTGCACGTAGGATATTTGAAAAACAATTTGAAATCAGCACAAACACACCGCCAAAGGAAACAATCGTCAGATAGTCTTTTGCAAAGTCCCATGTGTCTGCACTTGCCCCGACTAACGCAAGAATGTTATCCATAAAGAGCAACGACAGGCAGGACATAATAATTCCTACAACGACACATGACCACATACAGAAAGAAGATATTTTTTGGGCATGATCTTTCCGTCCTTCTCCCATAGCCCTTGAAATGGCAGATGTTCCGCCAATACCAAAAATCATGCCGACAGACATAAATATTAAAAAGACAGGGCTTGCAAGCGATACGG
This sequence comes from uncultured Lachnospiraceae bacterium, assembly GCA_947175055.1. GTDB lineage: Bacteria > Bacillota > Clostridia > Lachnospirales > Lachnospiraceae > UBA3282. Next base: position 16,381 of record CAMWLJ010000009.1, read on the forward strand.
CGGCAAGCTGATAGGCATTATGTGTCTGACCGATAAAAAATGTGTCAGCTAAATTATAAATCAATGTCATAAGCATTGCCGCCATAGCCGGAAGAGCATTTCTCACAACCGCCTGTGCTACAGGCATAGAGTTATAGGTTTCTAATGTGTTCTGTTCTTTCATAGTTACCTCCTTAAAATCAAGAGCAAAGCATTGATAGCTTGCTATATTGTTTGGTAAATGAAATACCCGCTTATGGAAACGAGTATTTATGATAAGTTACTGGTTATTTTTTGAAGCAGGCTGATAAAGACCATTTTTTCCGTTTCGGTAAGTGATGACAGTAAATGTGTTTCTTCTTCTTCCAGTTTTTGCTTCGCATTGCTGCTGTATTGTTCTCCATATTGTGTTAAACGGATATATTTTATGCGTTTGTCAGACGCATCACCGAAACTGTCTATCAAGCCTTTGCTTTCCATTTTAGCGACAATCCGTGCAGTAGTGGATTGTGCGACATGAAGTATTTTTTCCAGCTCCTTTAAGGACATCTGCTTATCGGCTGTATGAACTAAAGCCCGTAAAACATTGATTTGTGAAAAGGTTAAATCTAAATTCCGTAATGTGTTATTGATATTTTTTTCCTGCACATCATGTATCTGTTTCAGAAGAACGCTGCATGAAGAATCATTCTCCATTTATTTTCCCTCCTTTCCGACAGTCAGTATATTACTTTTTCAGTCAAATGTCAATAGCAAGGCATTGAATTTTTCTAAATCAGATAATATCAATAATCAAAAACGCAATAGAAATTATTTACAAACAAAAAATGCTGGAGAATCGCACTGTATAACTTCCCATTCTCCGGCACTCCTATTACTCTACATCTTCAGCAAATAGAAACATGGCTACTGTGAAATAACCGTTGGGCTATCCGCATTCCGAAAACCGGAATGTAACAATACTGAATATTAGTTAAACTGATTATAATCATACTGAATCAATCATATCAATCCTATCTGAAACTCTTCCCCTCATTCCTATCTACTTAAAAAATCTGTTTGTTGTTTTCTTTTATGTCTGTGAACTGCCCACAAAATTTTTGACGTAGATAATATTAGGCTTGTGTCCATCTTGGGCACCTCCTGTGTTGTATTTTTGTGGTTTGCAGACCTACTTTTATACTAACACAGGAGTTTCTTTTATCTAAAGATCTGCCCTCCCCCTGCATAGCAGGGGGTTTATTTTTGTCTGTGACACAACAAATAAAGACTTTCCGAAGAACTAATCCTCGAAAAGCCTTTATTTTTCAATATTTTCAAAGCTGCCGACGGGAATCGGACCCGTGACCTCAGCACTACCAATGCTGCGCACTACCGACTGTGCTACGGCAGCTTAGTATGAAATTGCTGCTGTTGGCAAGACTCTTCCTACCAATGCAGTACTCTACCGACTGTGCTACAGCAACATACCAACAGTGACCACTTCTCTAATCACCGAGTCATAGTATAGCACAGGCATTTCTGCTTTGTCAAGCATCATATATCCTCAATTACTGATTAATTTCATCGTCCTGTCTCACAATGCTCATATTAAAGATCCCTTTGATCTCAGCTATCTTCTTTTGCACCGAACCGTTCACACTTTCCGACTTTCTCAGACTTTTATCTGAAATCTCATAGATATATTCGCTGGCATTTCCCTCCAGGGAGACATTATGTACACGCATCAAAGCCTTGCCTGCAAATAACGCCGTCATACTCGCCTCGACCTCATCTTCCGCCTCGATACTGCAGTTGATGATAAGCATGATCCTCTCGTTATTTCTCACAAACCCGAACAGCAGCAGGAATACAAAGATGACCGTCGAGCCGATCGCCGCGATCATATGATCCGACACCCCGCAGCAGATTCCCACCGCAATCGCCCAGAAGATATACGCCGTATCCCGCGGATCCTTGATCGCCGTACGGAACCTTACGATCGACAGCGCGCCTACCATACCCAATGACAACGCGATATTATTACCGATCACACTCATGACCAGTGTTGAGATCAGTGTCAGCATCACAAGCGACACATTAAACCGTTCACTGTATACGGTGCCGGAATGTGAGACCCTGTAAGAAATATAGATCAGACACGCAATGATCGCCGCAGCCGCAAAATTCAAGATCACTTCATCCAACGTCAATCCCTCTGTTGTATTTACCAAACTTTCATATAGCAGTTCTTTCATCATTTACCTCCATTCCGAAGCGCCACAAACTCTTACCCCTTATGTTCTCGAACAGCGCAGCAGGCGCACGGTTCTGATCAATAGTTATATTTCATATTCTCTTGCTGACCATTCTTGCCAAACAGTACTTGCTGCTGGATACCGGCATGCCTTCAAACCGGTTCAACTCATTTTTGACAGAGGTGAACAGAAATCCGTTGAATTTCACTTCCAGAGTATTTTCCAAAGCACTCCTGACCGGATACAGCACCAGATTCTTGTCAAAGATATTGTGATTTGCCTCACCGGAACGCAATCCTGTATCAAACGTAACCCGTATATCGTTGTGTTCCAGATAATAAGCATACCTGTCGTACTCCACAATGCACTTGGGCCGATAGCACTTTGTGACCATAAAAGTATAAAGCCACAACGCCAATTCCTCATTGCGGGCTTGCAGGAATCCATACCTGCCGCAGATCATCTGCTCTGCCTCTTCTCTGTTTAAAAGCAGGGACCGTTTTCGCTGGACGGTTCCTTTCTTTTCTTTCAATTCCAGCTTTACCGTCTCATCCTGTGGGTCATACAGCCGAAGCCGTATCTTCTGCCGTTCGTTATACCCATCGATCTTATCCTCATAATCCGTATCAAAAGGCGTGTCAAAATACAATGACCGCACCAGGTACCCGTCTCTTCCATTATGACGGTCACATCGCATGATCGGAGCCAGTCTCCGTTTTAATCCGGCAATCTCATGCGGGCTTATCCGATATTTGATCTCTCTTCTGCTCACGTCTATCATCTGGCGTCTCTTCCTATTACCTTCTTTAGCTTTGTCTTGATCCGCTGCAGCGCGTTGTCCGTGGATTTATCGTCCCTTCCGAGCACCTTGGCGATCTGCTGGTAACCCATCCCTGTCAGATAAAGATCCAATACCTGTTTTTCAAAATTGCTCAATTCCCTCTCGATCGTCTGCTCTAGCTGTATCACGTTTTCCCTGTCTATCACCACATCTTCCGGGCTTTGTCCCGCCGCATCAGAGATCATGTTGACAAGCTCTTCCTCTTCCCCGTCACGATTTCTGACTACACTGCCATGCAGGGATATATAAGTGTTCAGCGGCATATGCTTCTGCCTTCTGGATGCCTGTACTGCTGTATACATCTGCCTTGACACGCACAGATCCGCAAATGTGAGGAAGCTGGCATCTCTGCCACTGTCATAATCCCGCAGCGCCTTAAAAAGTCCGATCATCCCTTCCTGTATCAGGTCGTCACTGTCCGCACCCAGAATATACATGGATCTGGCCTTGCTGCGAACCAGATTCTTATATTTATTCATCAGATATTCCGTGATACTTTCCTCTCCGTCTCTCAGCCGGCCGACAAGCTCTTCATCACTGTAATTGCCATACTCTTTATCCATAACTTTGCGTTCACATTATTCCTTTTTATAAATTTGATGCGCTTCATAGATTACCGTCCACACGGTTTCCCGAAACCGATACTGTCTCCACTGTCTCTTCCTCATAATGCTGCACCAGTTCGGAAGCAAAATGTTCTGCTATGATCTGATATCCCTCATGATTTCCGTGCACGCCGTCCGGTATATAGTCCGCGACAACATTCGCGTCATGAGAATCCAGTATATTGGAATTATATAAGTCAATCACGTCATAATCATATTCCTTCGCCAATGTTTTGATCACATCCACATATTTTTGCTGCGGCAGAAGGTAATCCCTTTCCTTCATCAGATAATCCTGCAGCACATTTGGCAGCGGTGTCGCAAAGAAAACCTCCGTATCGGGATATTTTTCTTTAATTCCTTTCATCAGCTCATTCAGATCCCCGCAGAAAGTGCGATACTTCCTCTCTTCCAGATTCCCGAACTCCTTATCGGAAGCACAGAAAGCATCATTCGTCCCTCCCATCACGATAATGATATCCGTATCCTCCGGAATCTCCTGATAACGGTCCACGTAGGCATCTGCCCAATATCTGCCGATCGAAGAACCGCCAATTCCCAGATTATAGACTTCCTCAGCTCCCAGCAGTTCCTTCAGGCGGGCCGGATATGCATACTGCTGGTATCCTTCTTCTCCCTCCAGATTGGCCGCCGCCGTGATACTGTCTCCCAGACAGGCGATCCTGACCCCTGAAAAATCCGTCTTATTCTCGGCGATCCGCTCCCTGTCTGCCTGATTGACTTCCAGTGTCTCTTCCAGGGAGGTACGCAGCTGCCTGCGTTCGTTCAGAGACATTTCTTCCTGCTTATAGATTGCTCTCCATTCATCAAATATGCTGCTGTCCGTCATGGTGCCGTCATAATAGTTGATCTCATCATTGCCGGAAACATTTCTGTTGATCCTGGGGATCACATTGCCAAATACATCCACATTACCGGAAACCGTGCCATTGGCCGACACGGTTTTAGATGCAGATCCTACATCTGCATCATTGGCCGACACTGTATCGTTTCCCGTAATGCGCTCATTGGAAGAAACAGTCCCATTTGCAGACACCGCTTCATTTCCGGATATCGTACCGTTTGCAGAGACTGACCCGTTCCCCGATACCGTGCCGTTTGAAGACACCGATCCGTTTCCGGATACCGTACTGTTTGAAGACACCGATCCGTTCCCCGATACCGTGCCGTTTGAAGACACCGATCCATTCCCCGATACAGTCTGTTCACTGCTTTGTATTCTGCTGATAAAACGCTCTAACTCTTCTTTATCCTCTGCAAGCTCCAGAATCTCCGCCCGCATCTGGACCACACGCGCATGTGCCTCCTCATTCCGGACCATCATCTGGGCCAGCTCCAGTTCCTCCTGCTCTCTGGCAAGCTGCCTCCTTGTATCGTATATATCATAGGCTTTCAGGCCGACAGCCGCCGTCAAAACTGCTGTCAGCATAAAGATAAACACTACTAAGATTTCATTTAACTTCTTCATCTATTTACTTGGACTCACTTCCTGTTTATCCCAAACGCTGTCTCACGATCTCATACGCCAGCACGCCCGCCGCCACCGAAGCATTGAGAGAATCAATATTCCCCCGCATAGGAATGGAAGCCGTGAAGTCACACTTCTCTTTCACCAGCCTGCCCACACCGTTTCCTTCACTGCCGATCACCAACCCGATAGGCCCCTTCAGATCCAGGTCGTACATCCGCGTCCCTTCCATATCCGCGCACACAAACCACAGTCCTTCTTTCTTCAGCTCTTCGATCGTCTGCCCCAGATTCGTCACCCGGGCCACCGGTGTATAGTTGAGCGCTCCGGCAGAAGCCTTCGCCACCGTCGCTGTCAGACCCACTGCACGGTTTTTCGGAATGATCACTCCATGGGCTCCTGCCAGATTGGCCGTGCGGATGATAGCCCCCAGATTATGAGGATCTTCTATGCCGTCCAACAGGAAGACAAAAGGCGCCTCTCCCTTGTCTTTCGCGGCAGACAAGATGTCCTCCACCTCCGCATAGGCACAGGCCGCCGCATAGGCGATCACGCCCTGATGTTTCCCTGTCTCCGAAAGCTGGTCCAGACGCTCCCTTTCCACATACTTGATCAGAGTGCCGTGTTTGGCTGCCTCCCGTTTGATAGTCAGCACCGGCCCGTCCTTACAGCCATCCTGCACATAAAGCTTGTCTATCGTCCTGCCGGAACGGAAAGCCTCGATCACGGCATTGCGTCCTTCTATTGCAAAACGCTCCGCCTCGTCTCCTGCTTCCCGCATTTCCGCATCATTGGCATTCTGCCGCTTTACCGCACGGCCATCTCCTTTATGAAAACCTCTGTTATTCATTCTTTCATCAAATCCTCTCTTTTATCCACATAGTCCCCAGGACTTTCCCTGCACTTCACAAAACCGCTACCGGTTTCACGATATACTTAAATCTCCATCCCCGTCCTGACAATGGCCTCCCGGATCAGATACAGCAGCCGCTCCTGCCTGCCCTGCAGATACAGATAACCACACAGCGCCTCCATCCCGGTAGCCTTGCGGTACTCGATGATGGAGGCATTCTTGGCTGAAGTGTAAGATTTGGCGTTGCGCCCTCTATGATAGACCGCCGTCTCCTCCTCTGTCAGTTCCTCTTCCAGCGCATCGATCATTCTGGCCTGCTCTCTGGCATTCACATAGGCCACCGTCTTTCTGTGGAGCTTGTTGGCGGAGCTGTTGCCCCGCTCCACCACGATAGTCCGGATCACCAGATCATAGATGGCATCCCCGATATAAGCCAGAGTCAGCGGAGAGTAAGTTCTGATATCCGTCTCCTTGCAAGCAAACTCCCGCTTGATGGCCTCCAGTATCGTTACGCTCTCTTCCATTTCACACCCTCGCGCGTATCTTCCAGTATGATACCCTGGGCCGCCAGCGTATCCCTGATCTCGTCCGCTCTCGCAAAGTTCTTCGCTTTTCTTGCCGCCTGCCGCTCCAAGATCAATTCCTCGATCTGCGCATCCAGGATTTCTTCCTGCTTATCCACGATCAGCCCGCAGATATCGGACAACAGCACGATCTCGTCTTTGACTGCCTGCACAAAAGCTCTGCCGGCGCTTTCCGACACATGAGTATTGGCAAATTTGACCAGATCAAAGATCGCAGAAATCGCGTCCGCTGTGTTAAAGTCATCATCCATAGCTGTGTCAAACTGCGCGATATACCTTTTCGCTTCTTCCATCAGCTTCCGCTCATCTTCAGACATCTCCCCGTCTGCCGCGTTTTTCAGGAGATAATTCAGATTGGCAACGCTGGTGACGATCCGCTCCAGACCGTTCTTGGCCGCCTCCATCAGCTCCGCGCTGAAATTCAGCGGGCTCCTGTAATGGGCCGAGAGCATGAAGAAACGCAGCACCTGCAGATCGTATTTCTCACTGATGTCTCTGACCGTGAAGAAATTTCCCTCTGACTTGGACATTTTCTTATTGTCGATATTTAAGAACCCGTTGTGCATCCAGTATTTTGCAAATTCTTTATCGTTGGCTGCCTCCGACTGAGCGATCTCATTCTCATGGTGGGGGAAGATCAGATCCTCGCCGCCGGCATGGATATCAATCTCGTCTCCCAGATACCGCTTACTCATGACAGAGCACTCGATATGCCAGCCCGGACGTCCCTCGCACCAGGGAGACTCCCAGTAAGGCTCTCCTTCTTTCTTAGGCTTCCACAGCACGAAATCAAGCGGATCCTGCTTCTGGTCCTCCCCGGACACCAGAAGGGAACGGCCGCCGCTGCGAAGATCATCCAGATTCTTATGGGACAGTTTCCCGTACTGCCCAAAACTTCTGGTCTTGAAATACACCGTGCCGTCCTGCGCCACATAGGCGTGATCCTTGTCGATCAGCGTCTTTATCATCTCGATCATGCCCCCAATCTCCTCCGTCGCCTTCGGATGCGTAGTGGCCGGCCTCACGTTGAGCGCCTGCATGTCCTTTTTGCACTCCTCGATATAGCGCTCGGAGATCACGGAAGGGTCCACCCCTTCCTCATTCGCCTTCTTAATGATCTTATCATCTACATCGGTAAAATTGGAGACATAATTGACCGCATAACCCTTATGCTCCATATAACGTCTGGCCGTATCAAAAACGATCATCGGCCGCGCATTCCCGATATGGATCAGGTTATACACCGTAGGCCCGCACACGTACATACTGACCTTCCCTTCCTCCAAGGGTACGAATTCTTCTTTCTGTCTGGAAAGTGTGTTAAAAATTTTCATATGCTCTGTCCCTCCTGTATGCTCTGTAACGCAATGTTCCCTGCCTGTTCTCTCTACTTTAGTACTCTGCCCTTATATCCTTTTCCTGAGTTCCTTCAGCTCCTGCTCCAGATCCAGCAGACGGTTCGTCAATTCCGTATTGGCCCGCTGCAGGTTCACAATATCTTCCCGCACCGGATCCGGCAGATTCACCTGATCCAACTCCTCCTGCGGAAAAGACTGATTGTGGCGCTTCACCACCTGACCGGGCACTCCCACTACCGTGGAATTGGGGGGCACTTCCTTCAGCACAACGCTGCCGGCACCGATCTTACTGTTATCCCCGATCTTAAAAGACCCCAGCACCTTCGCCCCGGTGCTGATCATCACATTATTGCCGATGGTCGGATGCCTCTTGCCCTGTTCCTTGCCGGTTCCGCCCAGCGTCACCCCCTGATACAGTGTCACGTTATCACCGATCACCGTCGTTTCACCGATAATGACGCCGTTGCCGTGGTCAATGAAAAAGCCTTTCCCGATCTTGGCCCCGGGATGAATCTCTATCCCCGTCTTTCTGGATCCCTTCTGGGAAATCCATCTGGCCAGGAAAAAATGCCTGCGCAGATACATCTTGTGCGCCAGTCTGTAATATAGCATCACCTTAAAGCTGGGATACAGGAAAACTTCCATGTTAGAATGGATCGCCGGATCCCGTTCGCGGATGATCCTGATCTCTTCCTTAATATTCTGTACAAAACCCATACCGCATTCCTTCTTCATTTCAAATCCGATCAAATGATACCATACCCATACCCATACCGCACCTCCCGGATACCACATCTCCCCGGCTCCATGGAACTATCACGGACACTTCCCTGTGATATAAAAATCCGCGGCTTCCGTCCTACTCCCCTTGGGAAATAGAGACGAAATGATCCGCGGTTCCACTCTACTTAAAGATTGCCCGAAAGCACTCTTTCACTCATAACCAATAACGGGGTTTAACCGGGCATCTGCCAGACTCCGGGGCGCACTTTCCCATTCGATCCGCAAGAACCGCTTACAGCCGGCGGCGGCTCCTCTCTGCTGCTTCTTAAATGGTACTCTTCCCTTTCCACGTCCATCTGCGCACTGTCTGTTGCACTGTGTACAGTATCATTTATTTCTGCTAATAGGATATGCAAAAACAGCCGTTTTGTCAACCAGATTTTGCTTTCAGCGGCAAAGAAATCCATCTTTAGCGTATCTTTGCCTATTCCTCATACCGGACCGTCTCTTCCGTATACTTTCTGTCCATATCATGGCGGATCTTCCGATTTGCCACACTGTCAAACAGAATGGAGAAATCATAGTCCTCCGGATACAGTTCATCAGCCGCTACATGCAGTTTCACCCGCTTATGATTGATCCAGATCTTCTTGTCTGGCATCTGCACCCGCAGAACCCCTTTCTCATTGATGGGCACACACACGATCCCGATCTTTTTATCCGGATAGACCATTACGCTGTCTCCCCGCTTGTATTTCCGACTCAGATCCGTGGCGCGTTTTCCCTGTCTGTTCTTTGTGATCTTAGCCGTCGCCGCCTTCTTTATCTCGCTTACCTGCGACCGGAACCGGTATCTGTCAACTGCCTCCTCCCCATAAGCGGCCGCTACTGCCGTCCGCAGCATTTCCTGTGGCATTCCCAGCCGATCCGCGATATAGAAGGCACAGCTCTCCCCGGCTTCCCCGATTACCATCTGATAGGTAGGACTGAGCGTTTCCCTGTCAAAAGTCATCCGCGCATTGCACATGTCCTCTGTCCGTCCTGCATACTCCTTCACTTCCGGGTAATGGGTCGTCACAAGAAAAAGCGCACCACTCTTGCGCAGCTGTTCCAAAATGGCGATGGCGATTCCCATCCCCTCTGCCGGGTCGGTGCCGGATCCCAGCTCATCCATGATCACAAAGCTCTCACGGTTCACTTCCCGCAGCACTTCCAGCACATTGGTGATATGGGCGGAAAAGGTGGACAGATTCTCCGACAGATCTTGCCCGTCGCCGATATCGCTGAGATAGGCATTGTTCATACAGATATCCGCCTCCTCACAGGCCACATGTAACCCGCACTGTGCCATCATGCAGCTTAGCATAACGGTCTTGATGGCCACCGTTTTTCCTCCCGTATTCGGGCCGGTTATGACGATCCCCCGCGCCTGCTCCCCGATCTTAAACTGCAGCGGCACATTGACATCCTTATCCATCAACGGGTGTCTGGCGTTCTTCAACACGATCCTGCGCTCTGTATTGATCGCCGGCTCCACCGCTCCCATATCGATACTCAGCTTTCCTTTGGAAAAGATAAAATCCAGTTTCTCGATCATGGTTATATTCCTGTTCATGGGCCCGGCTGCCGTGGCGACCATCGCCGTCAGAGTATACAGGATCCGATATATCTCATTCTCTTCGCTGATCTTAAACTGCTGCAATTCTTCATAGAATCTGGCCACCCCTGCCGGCTCGATAAAAAGCGTGCTGCCCGTTGAAGACTTGTCGATCACGCTGCCGGCCACCTTGAACTTATATTCCTTTTTCACCGGGACACAGAGCCTGCCATTGCGGAAGGTACAGTACTGGTCCGCCATACAGGCCTTCTCGGCGCGCATGACCTGTTCCGCCTTCTGTTTCATCTGTTCCTCACATTTTAAGATCTGTGCTCTGATCTGCAGCAATTCTTTGGATGCGTGATCATCCACCTCTCCTCCTCTGATCTGCCTGCCGATCTCTTCCCGCACCTCTTCCACCGCATCCAGATCTTCTTCATAATAAGCGAGCTGATTCTCATACATTTTTCCCCGCTTCAGATAATCCTTTAATCGCCTTACCGCTGCCAGCACCCTTTCCACCCGCTCCAGCTGGTGCGGTGTAAGGCAGTCTCCCTTCTCTGCGATCTGCATGATCTCCCGGATCTCATCCACGTTCTGCAAGGGCGGCGTTCCCAGCTTCTCGATCATATCTCTGCTGTCCGTCGTATCCCGCAGCTGCTTTCCAAGCTCCCTCTCCGCCAGATAGACCCCCGCTTCTTTTATACTCTCTTTGGCTTTTCCCGTCACTGCCAGTTCTGACCAGATCATCTTGATCTTATCAAATTCAATCTGTTTTTCCGTATCCATTCTGTCCTGCTCCTTTTTCATAAAGATTATTCTACCTGTGCAGTCACCACACCTGCCGCCAAAACGACAACATCACATTCCCCGCAGCAGATCATGAAAAAGCACAGGTATCTCCTATACAAAAAAAAGACCATGGCTGCCGTATAAACGTCAATACCATGATCTGCCATCCTTCTCTGCGTTATGTCAGACAAAACACATCGTGAGAAAAAAGAACATACACCAGCATGGCCAGACAGCCATGCCTATCCTGTCTTAAGATCTATACCATAATATTAAGCAATTGTAAGGCGAAAATACTGGCAGCTCCACTTCTTCTGCCAGCTATGGGCAGACTCCCACACGGTGAAAATCTCCCCTGCCATCCATGCGGCCCGCCGGACGGTAATCTATGCATCATGACGATTTACTATGAAAGTCTTCGACTTTCATAGCATTGATGGCCATGCGGCCCGCCGGACGGTAATCTATGCATCATGACGATTTACTTTGCAATTTTCTCCATTACAATAACACTTAACATACAAAAATCCTCCTGCAACTTAATTCTTTGAAAATTATACACGCCTCTGCGGACAGTGTCAACCCTTACATCCGGGGCACCGTGAACAATTACGCTCTTCCTCTTCGTCGTACACCTGTCGGCTGTACAGCTCCCTCGGGCTCGTCAACAGACAGATTGCCTGGGCAGAGATCCCCTCACCGGCACCGGTAAAGCCAAGTCCTTCCTCGGTCGTCGCCTTCACGTTGACCTGCTCTGTCTCTATCCTCAGCGCATCGGCGATATTGGCCCGCATCTGTTCGATATGCGGCCGCATCTTCGGCGCCTGCGCGATAATGGTGGCGTCTATATTCTCGACCAGGAATCGGTTCTCCTCCAGCAATTCTCCCACATGGGTAAGCAGCTTTATCGAAGAGATTCCTTTGTAGACAGGATCGGTATCCGGAAAATGCTTCCCGATATCCCCCAGCGCCGCAGCTCCCAGCAGCGCATCCATAATAGCATGCAGCAATACATCCGCATCCGAATGGCCCAGCAGTCCCTTCTCATACGGTATCTCCACACCGCCCATGATCAGCTTACGGTCCTGCACCAATCTATGCACATCATATCCCATTCCAATTCTCATCTTGTTATCCACACCTTTCCCTTCATCGATAAAAACGCCCGCCTGCAGGATCTTCCGCCTGCGGCATAGCACATCGGCCGCTTACCGTCTCTCCATGATAAACGACAACAGCCTGTCCGCCACATCTTCTTTGCTCATGACCGGCAGCTGCACCGTCTCGTCCGCCGTCAGGAACGTCACTACATTGGTATCGGTGCCGAAACCGGCGCCTGCCTGTTTGAGATTATTGGCCACGATCATATCGATATTCTTCTTCTCCAGTTTGAGCCTGGAATTCTCCAGCATATGTTCGGTCTCCATGGAAAAACCGCACAGAAACTGTCCGTCCCTGCGATGCGCCCCGAGATAAGCCAAGATATCTTCCGTCCGTTCCAGCTCGATGGTCATCTCGCCGTCCTTCTTCTTCAGCTTCTCATCTGCCGTCACACTTGGCCGGTAATCGGCCACGGCAGCTGCCTTGATGATGATATCCTGCTCCTGCGCATTCTCCTTCACCGCCTGCGCCATGTCTGCCGCAGACACGACGGGAAGCAGTCTGACACCCTTCGGCGGCTCCAGATTCACTTTGCCCGATACAAGCGTCACATCTGCCCCGCGAAGCATTGCCGCTCTGGCGATGGCATAGCCCATCTTGCCGGTGGAATGATTGCTGATATAGCGCACCGGATCGATCTTCTCCTGAGTGGGTCCTGCCGTCACCAGTACCCGTTTCCCCGCCATATCTTTAGGTGTCAAAGCCTTTACGATCGCTTCATACAATACTTCCGGCTCGGGCATCTTGCCCGCCCCCGTATCGCCGCAGGCCAGATAGCCGTCTGCCGGCGTGATCACCTCCATGCCGTACCGTTTCAGGATCTCCATATTATCCTGCACAACAGGATTCTGATACATACGCGTATTCATGGCCGGAGCGAAGATCTTCGGGCAGGTGCAGGCCAGCAGCGTCGTGGTCAGCATATCATCCGCGATCCCGTGAGCCGCCTTAGCGATCACGTTGGCCGACGCCGGTGCCATCAGAAAGACATCCGTCTGCTTCGCCAGTGACACATGCTCCACCTGAAACTCAAAATTTCTGTCAAAAGTATCTACCAGACATTTATTGCCCGTCAACGATTCAAACGTGATCGGATTGATAAAATTTGTGGCATTCCGGGTCATGATCACCGTCACATCCGCGTGTTTCTTGGCCAGCATACTGGCCAGCGATGCGATCTTGTATGCCGCAATGCTGCCGGTCACTCCCAATACGATATGTTTTCCTTCCAACATGATCCTTTCCTCCGTTCTTTCTTCCATCCCAAAGCACTTTACTCTGAGAACGTGAGCTAAATTTATTCAACTTTCTCTTCGGTTTCCGTAATGCAATACCCCGCCGCAAGCAGCGAGGTATCCTGTATTTATCTCGAAATTATGTTCCGCTCCTAAACTGCGCAACTTCTACACTCCTTAATTCTCTGCATTCTTTCTATATATAATACCCAGACCTTTCAGCGTCAATTCATTGTCGCATACGATCTTCCGCTTGCAGTGGGGCACGATGCTTCCGGCCAGCCCGCCCGTTGCCACCACCGGCGCCTCATAACCAAGCTCCTCATAGATACGCTCGATCATGCCATCCAGACAGGCCGCCTGCCCCATCACGATGCCGCTCTTCATGCAGTCGATGGTGTTCCTGCCGACCACTTTCTTCGGCGCTTCCAGGCTGATTCTCGGCAGCTGGGACGTCCGGTTTACAAGCGAATCCAGGGAAACTTTGACACCCGGCAGGATCATACCGCCGATATAATTCTTCTTCTGATCGACCACACTGATCGTCGTTGCCGTCCCCATGTCGATCATGATGATAGGCGCGCCGTAATACTGCAAGCCCGCTACCGCATTGACCACCAGATCGGAACCCAGCTGCCCCGGATTATCCATCAGGATATTCAGGCCTGTTTTCAGGCCAGGCCCCACCAGAAGGGGTGTCTTGTGGAATAACTTCTCCAGGGCGGATTTCACGATATTATTGAGCGGAGGTACCACAGAGGAGATAATGCTTCCGCTGATATCCTCCAATCCAATGTGATACAGATCGAAAAGAGTCCGAAACTCCACCACATACTCCAGTTCCGTGCCGGCCAGATTCGTGGAAACACGTTCCACGAAACATACCCTCTCTCCCTCGATACAGCCGATCACAATATTTGTATTTCCAATATCAATCGCCAAGATCATATCTATGCCCTTCCTTTTGCATTCTAATCCTATCCTGTCTCCAGGAGGATCCCCACTGCCGTCTGCAGTAAACTATATTGTCATCCGTTCTATGCTATGCGCACTCTTCTATGCCCTCTGCTTCTGTTTCGCATAGACGGGCTTCACACGCGTCAGCGCAAATCCCACACCCGCAACGATAATGGCTGCTACCACTGCCTCCACCACACCGTTGAAAGTCACAACGCCCATGATCACATCAAGCACTGCTTCACCTGCCACACCGACTGCCTGTGCGTAGGCATCTTTATATAAGATAAAAATACCGCTCATCACGAAAAGCGTATTCGTATACGCCCCGGCAAGCCCTGCATAGGCCAGAGCGATATTCGCTGACCCTTTATTCCGGCCGCTGACTGTCAGCACTGCCATCAATACACAGCCTGCCGCCACGCCGATGACAGTGTACACTGCCGCGTGCAGCACATCCGGCAGCAGCCGTATCAAAAAAGCTCTCAGAGAAATACATAAGATCAAAGATGCCAGCCCATTGACCACGATTCTTCCTGTCTGCCTCTCGTCCTTTAAGACCCTGCGGATCAGGAGATAAATGAAATAGGGCACGATCCCTACAAGTATTCTCGGCACGAAACAGATGTACAGGCTCTTAAAGATGCCCGAAACGCCGACTGCATTGTAGGCCAGCACTGGCGAAAACACAAAAGCCGATGCCGTAGCTGCCTTAAACGTGTTGTTGATAAAGCTGGTCAATCCGAAAACAAATCCTAAAAATGCACCTTTCTTCGGTCCAAGAAACAGCGCTCCCAGGATCACCGGGATATGAATGATCGTCGCATTGATCACGACAAGCGGGATATACCCCAGCGGTGTGAATGCCATAATCACAATTATGGCGGTGAACAGTGCCGTCAGCACCAGTTCGTAGGTTTTTTCATTTTTCATGGTACAATTCCTCCTGTTATTATTCTCATTGGCAGCGGCTGCCTGAAAAGACGACCGCCATTCGAGATACAATACGGTGTCATCATACCACGTTGATAAAATTTTGACAATGTTTTTTTATGTCACTTTACTCATACTTTTCTCATACGGATCTGCCTTCCCTCTTATCTTATCAAGATTGCTCTTGCAAGTCGCCCCGGACAGTGATACAATCGTGGAAATTGTACTAAAAGAAAGGCCTTTTCCATGAGCACAAAAGATACTAAGATCTCGCAGACAACAGAAAACAAGATCACCGAGGGAGTCATCTGGAAACAGCTGCTCCTGTTTTTCTTCCCAATCTTATTTGGGACGCTTTTCCAGCAGCTCTACAATGCGGCGGATGCCGTGATCGTGGGCCGTTTCGTCGGTAAAGAAGCGCTCTCCGCCGTGGGCGGCGGCACCGGTACGGTCATCAACCTGCTGGTCGGCTTCTTCGTTGGTCTGTCCAGCGGCGCCAGCGTAGTGATCTCCCAGTATTATGGCGCCAGGAAGGCCGAACTGGTAGATTATGCGGTGCATACGGCCATCGCATTCAGTATCCTGGGCGGCTTCGTGTTGATGGTGGGCGGTGTCCTGACCGCACCGGCCATCCTCACTGCCATGGATACCCCGGAAGATGTACTGTCCCCATCCATTCTCTATATCCGCATTTATTATATCGGGACCATCGGTAACCTGATCTACAACGTAGGTGCAGGCATCCTGCGGGCCGTGGGCGATTCCAGGCGGCCCCTTTATTTCCTGATCGCAAGCTGCTTTACCAACATCCTGCTCGACCTGCTTTTGATCGTCTGCTTCGATCTGGGCGTGGCAGGCGCGGCCATCGCTACCATCTGTTCCCAGGCTTTGAGCGCCCTACTGGTGATCCTTGTACTGGTACGTGTAAAGGACATGCATCGACTGGAACTGCGCAAGATCCGTATCGACCACAAGATGCTGCACCGGATCGTCCTCATCGGGTTTCCCGCCGGACTGCAGTCCGTTATGTACAGCCTGTCCAATATCATCATCCAAGCGGCCATCAACGGTCTGGGGACAGACACCGTGGCAGCCTGGACCGTATATGGCAAGATGGATGCCCTTTTCTGGATGACGATCAGCTCCTTTGGCATCGCCATCACCACCTTTGCAGGACAGAATTACGGCGCCGGCAAGCTGGACCGGGTCCGCAAAGGGATCAGCAGCTGTCTGGCCATGTGTTTCGGATCCACCATCCTGATCAGTATCCTGTTGACCATCGGCGGCCACTTTCTTTACAGCCTATTTACCTCAGATCCTGAAGTGCTGCGGATCGGTATGCAGATCGTGCATTTCCTGGTACCTACTTTCGTGACTTATGTCTGTGTAGAGGTGCTTTCCGGCGCTCTGCGCGGTGTGGGTGACTGCTGGATTCCAACCCTCATCTGCTTAAGCGGCATCTGCGTGATCCGTATTCTGTGGATCATGCTGGCCGTACCCAAAAGACCGGATGTCTACACCATGACCTTCAGTTATCCTCTCACCTGGACTATCACCAGTGTGCTCTTTATCGTGTACTATTGCTTTTTCAGTAAGATCAAGGTTTTCCGAAGAAAACAGGGAAACCCGCAAACTTAAATATCTGTTGTGACATGCTTTACACTCACTGTAGAATCCGCTATAATATTTGCTGTAATCTGTTACCGTTCTCTGTTGCAACACAGTGAACAGCTGTTAGTTCCGGACCGGCACTATGTGACATGAATATCCGGACTTCGGAATAATGAGCCAATGAAAGTACAAATACACGGAGGTTGATCATGACTGCATTAAAACCCATCAAAGAAGGTAAAGTACGAGAGATCTATGACAACGGCGACAGCCTGATCATGGTCGCAACAGACCGTATCAGCTGTTTTGACGTGATCTTAAAAAACCAGGTGACGAAGAAAGGCACGGTCCTGACTCAGATGTCCAAATTCTGGTTTGACATGACACAGGATATCCTGCCCAATCACATGGTCTCTGTGGATGTACAGGACATGCCCGAGTTCTTCCGCCAGGAGAAGTTCGACGGCAACAGCATGTTATGCCGGAAGCTTACGATGCTGCCCATTGAGTGTATCGTGCGCGGTTACATTACCGGAAGCGGCTGGGCAAGCTATGTGAAGGACGGTACCGTATGCGGCATCACACTGCCGGAAGGTTTACAGGAATCGGACAAGCTGCCCGAACCCATCTATACCCCTTCCACCAAGGCAGAGATCGGCGACCATGACGAGAACATTTCCTACGAACAGAGCGTAGACTATTTAGAAAAGAGATTTCCCGGCAAAGGGGAGGAATATGCTTCCAAGCTGCGTGACTATACCATTGCCCTCTATAAGAAATGTGCGGAGTATGCTCTGACGCGTGGTATCATCATCGCAGACACCAAGTTTGAGTTCGGTCTGGACAAAGACGGCAATATTGTGCTGGGCGATGAAATGCTCACACCGGACAGCTCCCGTTTCTGGCCGGCAGAAGGCTATGAGCCGGGCCACGGGCAGCCCTCCTTTGACAAGCAGTTCGCAAGAGACTGGCTGAAGAGCAACGAAGGCCACGACTGGACCCTTCCGGATGAGATCGTGCAAAAGACGATCGATAAATACCTGCAGGGATATGAATTGCTGACCGGAGAGAAACTGTAACGACCAGGCAGCTGCTCCTATGTACAGTGGAAGCTGCCGCAATGCGGTCAATGCTTTTGTCATATAGAAAGAGTCCGTATCATGCCTTCTACTACACCATGATACAGACTCTTTTCTTATTGATGGTGAAGCCCAGGAGTATCTTCAGGACCGTAATTCTGCGATCATCCGCTCCGCGGTATCCATGACATCCTTCATCTTGACATCCGCCACTGCCGCCCGAAGTAGCTCCATCAACTCACCGCATTTCTCAGGCACTCGGTACTGCTCCAACTGCTGCATGGCCATATCCACCGTATCCAGGCTAAACCGCTCCATCGCATCTCTCAGGATCGTCAATTGTGTGATCCATTCCGAAGCAGGTACTTCCCGTTTGTTCCGATCGTTCTCCTCCCCGTAGGGTCGCAGAACCTCTTTATAGCTTTGCAGCGCCCGAATCAACCCCGGCGTCTCCTTCTTGATAGTCTCCACATCTCCTGCCTTGCCGCATTTCTCCATCTTGAAGAACCACTCGGACAGCCGGGCTGCCCCGATCATCCGCGCCGTATTCTTCAGCGCATGTACCTCTATCGTGTAATCCCGGATCAGACCGTCCGCCACACAGTTCTCCAGCTTTCTTGATTTGGAATCGATCAGCTTGTAGAAATCACCCAAAAGCTTCAGCCACATCTTCTCACTGCCGGTATAGCGAATCCCGTCCGCAGGGTTGATACCGGGAAGCTTTGGAAGTGTACTGTCACTTTCCGGTACCTTACAGATGGCTGCTTTCCCGCCTTCTGCCAGCCGTGCTGTTGTCTTGCTATCTGTCGTCAACGGACTTCCAGACTTCTGCTGCTCTGGTGAGACTACAATCATCTTCCGCGGAAGCCATTTCAGGACACAGCGGTACAGATCCTTCGCTTCCACCGGCTTTGCCAGATAATCATTCATGCCGGCCTTCTGCAAGTCCTCTCTGACTTCCGCAAGTGCATTGGCCGTCAGGGCAATGACCGGCACCGTACGGTAATAGACATCCGGCAGGCGGCGAAGCTTTCTCGTCGTCTCCATGCCATCCATCACCGGCATCATCTGATCCATAAATATCAGGTGGTATTTCTTCTGCTGCGCCAACAACAGGGCCTGCTTACCACTGTCTGCCAGATCTATCTTCATCTTAAGCGGTTCCAGAAGGGCCGCTGTCACTTCCAAATTTATTTCGTTGTCATCTACGATCAGCACAGAAGCCTCGGGTACCGCGAATTTCATAACTCCTCCTTAACAGATTCCAGTAAGATCACGTTCTGCTGCGTTCCTATTTTACCATACTCTGCCAGGAATGTCTAAAACCTATTTTATTCCACCTGTGCGGTTGTAATCCAACGATTTGTCTGTATGCCGTTTATGGCAATACAGGCAGTCCGTTGAATTAGCAACCCACTTCCAAATGAGCAAAACGCGAATGCGGAAGTCACACATACTTCTGCAACGTGCTGCGCACAGCGCCGACTCCTGCCGTCAGCTCCTGCAGATAGCCGCACACCTTCTCTGCCAGTCCTGCCTCATACAAATCTACCCCGAAGATCTGCTTCATCTTAAGCACTTCGGCTACATGCGCTTCCACATCCTGATCCGGTTTTAGCGCAAGCCCCTTCACATAAGGGCACACCGTGTCAAGAAGCGGATCCGGACTCAGCGTAAAAGCATTCCCCGCATCATCTACCGCCATCAGATAGCGCAGCCATCCGGCAAATACCAGGGGGATCATCTCGAGGCTCTGCACGGTCAGCTCCGGCGATCTCTGATAAGCCTTCACCGTCTCGCCAAAGCGGATCGCCAGCTTCTGCGAGGTGTCCGTGGCAATTCTCTGAGGTGTATCCGGCATAAAAGGATTGGGAACACGCACCGTAAGGACCGTATCAATAAATTCCCGGGGCGCAAGGATTCCGGGGTCTACCACCACCGGCAGCCCTTCTGTATAACCGATCCTCTGCACCAGCTTCACAAGCTCTTCATCCTGCATCTCCTCTGAGATCTTCTGGTAGCCCAGCAGACATCCGTAAACCGCCAGCGCCGTATGGAGGGGATTTAAGCAGGTGCAGACCTTCATCTTCTCTACCTTATCGACAGTCTCCCGGTCAGTAAAGATCACGCCGCCTTTTTCCAACGCGGGCCTGCCGTTGGGAAAGGCGTCCTCTACCACCAGATACTCACACTCTTCCGCATTGACAAAGGGGGCCACATAGGTATTTCTGGAAGTGATCACCGGCTCCAACCCTTCCACGCCATCCTCCAGCAGGATCTTTTCCACGGAGGGATCCGGTCTGGGCGTGATCTTGTCGATCATGGTCCAGGGATAGGTCACCTTCTCCCGGTCATCCACATACCGAAGGAATCCTTCCTCTGCCCTGCCATTCTCCACCCATTTCTTTGCAAAGGTACTGATGGCCGCATACAGCTTATCTCCGTTGTGGGAACAGTTGTCCGTGCTGACCATGGCGATGGGCTTTTGGCCCGCCTGATAGCGGGTATAAAGAAGCGCCGCCACCTTGCCCATATAGCTGGAAGGCGCATCCGGTCCTCCCTTGAAATCTGCTTCCACCGCCGGAAGATAACTGCCCGTTCCATCCACCAGACTGTACCCCTTCTCCGTGATGGTAAAGGTGCACATCTGCAGGGAATCCTTGCGGAAGATTTCCTTTAACCGCAGGGACGCATCCTGATTATCGAAATCCAGCATCAACGATTCCGCAATGCTCCCGATCACTGTCTTTTCCACATTCCCATCGGCCTTCAGCGTGACCAGAATATTATAATCGTCATGGGGGCGGTTCATCTTCTCGACGATCTCATAGTCAAAGCCCTCCGCCGCCACAAGCCCTCTGTCCAATGTGCCGTCATTCAAAAGTCTCTGCACCACATTTGCCAGAAAAGCCTTGAAAATATTGCCTGCCCCGAAATGCACCCAAAAGGGGACTTCCTTTGTCCTGGCGATCATCTGCTCCCTGTTAAATCCCGGAAGCTCATAGCCGGCCGCTTCCCAGGCCTGCCGGTCCTGCAGCCCCTGTTCGTCTAATCTCATCTTCTTTTCCTCCATTCCGAAGCGTTTCACGCTGAGGAAGGCAAGCGAAATGTCAGATTTCGCTCTGCCATCATGGAATTTGTGACGCTTCAGCACAAATTCCTGGTTGCGTAAATTGCTATCGAACAATTTATTCAACCTTCAGCTCCTTTCACAATGGCTTCCCAAAGTCCGTTCAGATAGGTCGCTCCCAATGCCCTGTCGTACAGGCCGTAGCCCGGCATTGCCACTTCATCCCAGATCATCCTTCCGTGATCGGGGCGGATCGGTCCCTCGAATCCGATATCATAAAGCGCTCTCATGATCTCATACATATCAAAATTCCCGTCAGAAGATAAATGTGCCGCCTCTTCAAAATTATCGGGCGTGATAAATTTCAGATTACGCACATGGGCAAAATGAATCCTTCCTTTCAGGGAACGGATCATATCCGGCAGGTCGTTTTCCAGATTCGTCCCATAAGAACCGGAACAGAAGGTGACGCCGTTGTGCGGATCGTCCACCATCTTCATCATCCTCAGGATGTTTTCTTTGTTGATAATGATTCTGGGAAGCCCGAAAACGCTCCATGCAGGATCGTCCGGGTGGATCGCCATGTTAATATCATATTGATTGCACACCGGCATGATCTTTTCCAGAAAATACTGCAGATTGGCAAACAGCTTCTCTCCGTCCACATCCTGATACATCTCAAAAAGCTCTTTTACCCTTGCCATACGCTCCGGCTCCCAGCCAGGCATCACCGTTCCGTTCGTGTCTTTCGCGATAGACGCAAACATCTTCTCCGGATCCAGCGCATCCACCGCTTCCTGCGTGTAGGCAAGCACCGTGGAACCGTCCGGCCTTACCCTTGCCAGCTCCGTCCTTGTCCAGTCAAACACCGGCATAAAATTATAGCATACCATGTGAATGCCCTCTTTGCCTAAATTCTCGAGGGTTTCAATATAGTTTGCAATATACCGATCCCTGTCGCCCCCGCCGATCTTAATGTCATCATGGATATTTACGCTCTCGATCCCTGCAATGTGCAGTCCCGATGCTTCCACCTCTTCCTTCAGGGCATGGATTCTTTCCCTGCTCCACACCTCCCCCGGTGCCGCATCATAAAGTGTGGTGATCACACCTGTCACCCCCGGGATCTGACGGATCTGCTTAAGCGTGACCGTATCAAATTTACTTCCATACCATCTGAGTGTCATTTCCATAGTTACCTCCATTCCAGGGCGTTCCTAACGCTCTTTTCCTGCCTCTGATCCATTTGTTCACAACTACTGTCTATTATATATAAATCTATTGCAAAATGTAACCATAGAAGCTGCTGTAAAAGCAGATCATTATCCGCCTTTACAACAGCCCCTTTAAATCATTTCTTTAATTAGTCTGGTCTGCCCTTAAGGAAGCATGTCCGTATCGCCGAATGTCTCCTGCCATTTTGCAGCGCGCTCGTCCATGATCGCCTGACCACCTGAATTCAGATAATCTGCCAGCATACTGTCCCAAACGCTGTCGAAATCAGCTTCCGATGCGATCACCGCATTGTCATAAACCTGATCACGCTTCGCGCTCAAAGTATCACCGATATTTGCTTCCGCCTCGATCGCTCCTACGTTAACATTCTTGGCCGGAACCGCATCGGTCTGCGCGATCTTATCCGCCTCTGCAACAATATCAGGATCAATGCCTGCATAGTTGTATGCCTGGGAGAGTTTTGTCAGCTCTTCGTCTGCAAAGTGCAGGCCGTTACAGGTAATGGTATAGTCAATATTCATACCGGAGTTCATGATAGCATCGCCTGTCGCTGCAACCGTCTGGATCGCACCGCCCTCCAATACGTTATGCGTCACGCCCTCGTCACCGATCTGCAGATACTGAATATGCTCCGGATCACTGATCCAGTCAAGATACAGCATACAAGCTAAAGGCTCATCGTTGGTGTGCGGGAAGAAGATCTTACGATCGCCGGCCGTACTGGATACATACTTGGTATGGGTTCCCTTGGAGTCATCAAAAGGATCGATTGCGATATAACATGCATCTTCGCCTACGTTTCTCTGCAGGTTTACATTGATGCTGTCCTCACCGTTACGGAAAGGATAATCCCAGTTATGCGAGAAAGCGCCCACATAGCCTGCCTTCATCATATCGTCTTCCGTTGTATCGCCGCTGCCGTATAATGCGAAATTATCCCACAACAGGCCCTGATTGTACCATTTGTTCAAAAGTCTTACGGCTTCCTTGGTACCGTTCTGGGTCAGCTTTCTGTCATCATATCCGTTGACATACATTTCCTTGTCGGAAATATCCGGATCGATAAAGGACTCGATCAAAGTAGCTGCTCTCCAGCCAACATCGTAACTTACGGAATAAGGGATCAACTTATCTGCATCCGCACCGAGAAGCGTATCCTTATTCTCTTCAAACGCGATCAGCATCTCTTCAAACTCTTCCGTCGTCGTAGGCGCGCTAAGTCCCAATGTGTCAAGCCAGTCCTTACGGACAAAAGTATTAATACGGTTATTAACTGCGATCTTTCCTTCAATCGCCCAAATCGTGCCGTCTACGGGATCTTTGTCCCAATAAATATTGGTTTCGCCAAGCCAGTCCCACAGATTGGTCAGTTCGGACTTATAATCCTCCACATAACCACTGAGATCGAGAATTCCTCCCATCTCGGCATAAGTAAGAACCGTAGGATAACTGTACGATACACAGATATCAGGAGCCGTTCCTGCCGCAAGCAGGTTGTTGATCTCCTCCACCTCAGTCCAGCGGGGCACCTTTACGAATTCCACCTCAACATTGTGGTCTTCCAGCATTCCCTTCTTGATGTACTCTGTGTACATATTGTTGGTCGGATCGGAACCGCCGTCGTTACCGCGGTCATAAACCTCAACCGTAATGTGCCTAGTCTCTGCAAACTTGCCGTCTACCAGCTCACCGGTCGCTGCCGCATCTCCGGATGACTCTGCTGCTTCTCCCGCATCCCCGGAATCCTCTGCTGCTTCCTGAGAATCCCCGGTGGAAGAACCTGCATCCGGAGTGGATGAGCCGTCTGCATTGCCGCCGCCACATGCCGTCAGTGCTACCATAGTACCTGACAGCAGAATCGCAATTAATTTTTTCTTCATCGTCTTACCTCCCTGTTTTTAGTTTATTTTGAATGAACGAATCCGTAGAAAGGATCCGGTTATTCCTTTACAGCCCCCATGGTCACACCGTGGATAAAATATTTCTGCAGCCAGGGATATACGCACAGGATCGGTATTGTGGAAAACATAACGATCGCTGCTTTCAAGGATGCCGTAAGTCCCGGAGATGAGAAGCCCTCCTGCGTTGCAACCTCTACCGAGTTAATATTATTGATGATGTTGTACAGCAACAGCTGCAGCGGATAGAATTCCGTTTTCTTCATATATAACAGTGCGTCCGAATAACCGTTCCAGCGTCCCACCGCATAGAACAATGCCAGTGTGGCCATGACCGGTTTGGACAACGGTACATAAATCTTCATCATGATCTGGATGAAACTGGCGCCGTCTATTTCCGCAGACTCCCTTAAGCTGTCCGGGATGCCATAGAAGAAGCTCCTCATGATGATCATGTTATAAACGCTCAGACAGCTGGGCAGGATCAACACCAGCGGATTATCCAAAAGCCCCAGGTTCTGCATGAGCAGGTAATTGGGAATCGTACCTGCGTTAAAAAACATGGTGATCGTGATGATAATATTGATCACGCCGCGCCCCTTTAACTTGTCAAAGATAAGCGGATAAGCACACAGCACGGTCATGGTCAGAGAAACCAACGTACAGACCACCGTCAAAAATACCGTCCAGAAGAATGCCCTGATGTACTTGGGATCACTCAGGACCGTCTTATACGCGTCCAGGTTAAAGCCCTTGGGCCAGAGTGAAACCGCATTCTTTACCAGATAATCCGTTGAACTTAAGGACTTTGCCAGCAGATTGATCATCGGCACCACACAGATGATACTGATCAGCACACAGATCAGGACAAAAACCCAATCGCCGATTTTTGCGGAAGTTGATTTTACTTTCATTACCAGATCCCCCTTTCTCCAAGTTTTCTGGACAGCCAGTTAGCCATCAGCAGGAAGAGCACACCGACCACCGACTGGAACAGGCCGACCGCCGTTGTCAAAGAGAACTGCAGTCCTTTGATACCGGTTCGATATACATAGGTAGAAATTACATCCGCCACATTCATGACCAGATTATTCTGGAACGCGAAAGGACGATCAAAATTACTGCCCAGTATGTTACCCAGATTCATGATCAGTAAGACCACGATCGTAGGCTTGATACCCGGAAGGGTGATATTCCACATTTTGCGGAAACGTCCCGCACCATCCACGGAAGCCGCCTCATAAAGTTCCGAGTTGATGCCGGCGATCGCTGCCAGATATACGATGGATCCCCAGCCAAAGTTCTGCCATACGCCAACACCGATATAGGTGCCTACCCAGTGAGCCGCGTCATTCAAAAACGGAATAGAAGAACCGCCCAGACGCTCGATTGCCATGTTCACCAGACCTTCACCGGGTGCAAAAAGCTGCAGCGCCAGGCTGTAGATGATGACCCAGGAAAGGAAGTGCGGCATATAGGCAACTGTCTGCACTACTTTCTTAAAACGTTTGAAACACAATTCGTTCAGAATCAATGCGAAGATGATCGGCGCCGGGAACCCGATCACCAGATCCATCAGATTTAAGACCACCGTATTGCGCAGTGCACGGCGGAAATCATTGCTTCCAAAGGCCTGGATAAAGTACTCGAACCCATGATTTTTGGCCCATGGCATTTCCCATACGTTCTGAATGATGCTGTACTTTTTGAATGCGATCTGGATATATACCATCGGTATATACTTGAAGACCAAAAGGTACAGCAGCGGCAGGCTCAGAAGCAGATAAAGCTGCCAGTATCTTTTCAGATACGAACGGGTACTGTCTTTCTTTGCGACGGCCGGTTTACTTGTTTTCACCTTAGTCATTACTTGAACACCTCCCAAATTCCCATCCTGATTTTATCAGAATATTTTTCTTCCCTTTTCATCCGCAATACCGCTCTTCCGGTAAAAATAGGTATTGATCTGGTCCCGCCATTCCCTGGCATGTTCTTTTTGATGTTGGAACCGCTCCAGCATTCTCCCGAACGCCTTATCCGGAAGTTTTCCTTCCAGGCCCTCGAAACGCTTCACCATCTCATCTACCAGCTCCACCCCTTCAAAATGGGTATCATAAACATGCTGGATCACCGTCTTACCGCTGTGCAGCTTATGCACATACGGCATATGATGAAAGAAAAGTAACAGCTCATCAGGGCAGCTCTCCGGACTGTCATACATGGAAGCGTTGGGTTCTTCATAAAGTCCTGCATATCCTGTTCCGTGATGGCTCCTGTCAACACCGATTCCCGCATGGTCGGCCCGGTGATAAGTGCCCCATCTGTCATACTCGTAGCCGTCCACACTCGGTCCGTAATGATAAGCAGGATTGACCATCCATCCGATTCCAAGCGGCGCATTGTACATCTCGTACGCCTTCCAGGAATTCATCAATATGAACAACAGAACCTCGCGAACTTCCTGATCCTTACCGAAGGTCCTGACGATCCACTCCGTGGCCAGTTCCTCTGCCGTGGCCGAAGGGTTAAACGCCAGTCTGCCAAATCCGTAAAGATTCGCCGCTGCCAGATCATGACCGGTCCAGTTCTCATCATTCCCGGTGTTTGCCACCGCCGCCATGCCGCATTTTGTCTGATTAAAAGTCTTACCCGATACAATGTCCATCACCGTATCGTCCGTCTTGGCCGCATAAGTACGGAATGCAAGAACCTCTTTAAACATGGGGATCAGGTAGCACACATGCCTCTGCTGCCCTGTATACTCCTGTGCGATCTGTACTTCCAGTATCTGGTTAGAGGCTTTAAGCCCACCAAACAGAGGATGTACCGGTTCTCTAACCTGGAAATCCATAGGCCCGTTCTTGATCTGCAGTATCACGTTGTCGCGAAAAGCGCCGTCAAGCTCTATAAAATTGTCATAGCCCGATCTCGCCCGATCGGTCACGTAATCTCGCCAGTCCTGTTTGCAGTTATATACAAAACAGCGCCAGATGATAAGTCCTCCATAAGGCTCCACCGCCTCGGCCAGCATATTGGCGCCGTCCGCATGCGTCCTTCCGTAAGTAAATGGCCCGGGACGCCCTTCCGAGTCAGCCTTGATCAGAAAACCTCCCAGATTGGGAATCTGCCCGAAAACAAGCTGCATCCGCCTCTTCCACCATTCCCTCACCTCTTCCGATAGAGGATCCGCACTGTCCAACTGGCCAAGTTCCACGGGTGCCGCATAATTAAGCGATAAGAAAAGCTTGATCCCATAACCTGCAAAAATTTCGGATAATCTGCGCAACTTATCAAAATACCGGTCTGTGATCAGCCAGGTGGCGGCATCTTTCACATTCACATTGTTGATCACCGCTCCATTGATCCCCACCGATGCAAGCAGCCTTGCATAAGTAACCGTCCTCTCATCGATCAAAATCTCATCATTTTCAAAGAAGAAAGAATTGCCCGAATAACCCCGCTCGATACTTCCGTCCATATTATCCCAGTGATTCAGCATGCGCAGCGGCATCACCGGTTCTTTCCTGATATCCATCCCCGAAAGAGGGTTTTCCATCTGCATCTGGTGAATGAGTTCAAAAGCGCCGTAAAGCCATCCACAGTCCGTGGAAGCTGCAATGACCACATTGCCATCCTCTTCAAAAACATGATACCCTTCCGGCCCGCAGCCTTCATCCTGCCTGAAGATGATGCTCCCGGCCTGATGCGTCTTTTGGGAATCGGGGCACAGCATAAGGGCTGCTCCCGTCATCTCACTCCATGCCTTCTGCAGCTCTCTTACCGCATTCCCTATAATGAAATCATCCTCATCGGCATATATTCTACCGATCCCTCTCCACTCACTGTCTTCCCTTATCATCCGATAGGAAAGCCATGCCTGTTCAAATCCCATCCTGCCGTTCCTCCCGCATTGATCTGTCCCGCTCCCCTGCCCCGGCTTTTGCATTCTCTCACGAAAAACCGGGGCAGGTAACGGCCTGTTAATTTAGAATAAATTCTTGCTTTGCCATGATCCGTAGTTTTGCAGGTTCTTTGCCTGTCAGCTTCACACTTCTGCAATCCGGCTGGCTTCCGCCAACGTAGATCACATACTCCCCTTCTTCCACCCGGTTTACCGCCTGCTCATCATACAGGGCAAACGCGGCAAGGGATAGCTCTATGCTGACCTCTTTCGTCTCTCCTGGCTTTAAAGATACTTTGCGTATTCCTTTGAGCTGTGGATTTGGGGTCCCTTCCCTGCATGCCTTCACATATACCTGAACCTTCTCAGTGCCTTCCCTGTCGCCGGTATTGGCAACCTCCACCCGGACCGTGACGCCTTCTTCCTCCACCACGTCAGAAGATACCGCAGCATTGCCGTATGTAAATTCCGTATAGGACAAGCCAAAGCCGAAAGGATAAAGCGCCTCGTTTTCCATATACCGGTAGGTTCTGCCTTTCATGGAATAGTCTGTAAATTCCGGCAGTTCCTCCGCCGACCTGTAGAACGTAACAGGCAGTCTTCCTTCCGGATTCTTCTCCCCAAATAAGACTCTGGCGATCGCCCTACCGCCCTGTGCGCCCGGATACCAGCCTTGGATGATCGCCGGAATATGTTCATCCGCCCAGGGAACAGCTAATGCACTGCCTGACAGGAGAATCAAAACCACCGGCTTGCCGCTGGCGTAAACCGTCTCCAACAGCTCCTGCTGCTTACCCGGAAGATCAAGTCCCGGCTTATCACCGCTGGCATACTGATTGCCCTGGTCGCCCTCCTCGCCTTCCAGCCCCGGATCGAGGCCCAAACATACAACGACCACATCACTCGCATCGCAGACTCCCTTTACCTCGGCCAGACGGTCGCTTCCCTGACTCAGATTACTGATCTTTTCTTTATATAAGTGACATCCTTCGGAGAAAAGAATCCTCACCTCATCCCCCACATAATCCTGAATGCCTTCGGAAACCGTGTAGTATCTGGATGCGGTTCCCTCATAATTGCCTACAAGCGCCTTGCGGTTGTCTGCGTTGGGTCCAATAATACCGATGGTCTTAAGTTTCGATTTATTAAGTGGCAGTAAATGCTCTTCATTCTTAAGCAGTGTGATACATTTCTCCGCTGCCCGCAGGTTCAATTCCTTCATCTCCTTAGAATCTACCACCGTATAGGGAATAGCATCGTAAGGCGTGCTGCCCTTCTCCTCAAATACGCCCAGCTTCATCCTTGCCGTGAACAGATTGACCAGCGCTTCATCCAGTCTCTCTTCGGATACCATGCCCTGCTCCACTGCCGATGTAAGATAAGCAAACAGCTGCCCGCAGTTCAAGTCACATCCATTGTTCATTGCCATGGCTACGGATTCCAATGCCCCACCGGTGACGCAGTGGCCTTCATGGAAGTCCTTGATCGCCCAGCAATCCGAAACCACATGTCCCCTAAAGCCCCATTCTCCGCGCAGAATATCCAAAAGAAGAGCCTTACTTCCGCAACAGGGTTCCCCGTTGGTACGGTTGTAGGCACCCATCACCGCTTCTACCTTTCCTTCCTGCACACAGGCCTTAAACGCAGGAAGATATGTCTCGTACAGATCCTGCCTGCTTACTACCGCATTAAAGCTATGGCGCAGATCCTCCGGCCCGCTGTGTACTGCAAAATGCTTGGCACATGCCGCAGCCTTCAGGTAATTCTCATCGTGTCCCTGCAGCCCCTCCACGAAACGCACACCAAGCCTTGAAGTAAGGTAAGGATCCTCACCAAAGGTCTCATGCCCCCTGCCCCATCTGGGATCCCTGAAAATATTTACATTGGGAGACCAAAAGGTAAGCCCTTTGTAAATATCTGTATCTTCATATTTCTGCTGCATATTGAATTTAGCCCGTCCCTCGGTGGAAATGGCATCCGCCACCTGCTCTATAAAATCCTCATCAAAAGTAGCTGCCAGGGAGATCGCCTGCGGGAACACCGTGGCAACGCCGGCCCGCGCCACCCCATGGAGCGCCTCATTCCACCAGTTGTATGCCTTGATCCCCAGCCTTTTGATCTCCGCCGCGCCGTTTACCGTCTGAAATGCCTTCTCCTCCAGAGTCATCCGCCCTACCAGCTCTCTGGCTCTTTCTCTGTACGCTTCTATTTTTGCTTCATTTCTTACCAATTCCATATGTAATCTCCTGCCGTCTTAACTCCATCCGGAAATTTGTACACTTTCTTTTCAAATCTGTTTAAATTATATTGCACTTTGCCACGCTTTTCTCCCTATATCTTGTTCTTTACTTGTCAAATAGTGCGAAAGTTTCCGTTGTGAATATCAAAAAAGCATTTCTCTCTTTTTTATTTCCACATTTTTTCTCCTGATTTTCATGACTTTTGCATATTTCTATATTTCTTTTGTAACATTTTTATTTATTCACGACAAATTCTGTACAGATTTACTAAACAGACCTGTTAGCAATATTTGAATTGGCACTTGTCAAAACGAGAGAACGGAATTAATATTAGAACAATAGAAGCATTCACTGATCTGCCGGCACATTTCCCGTGAAATGAAATCGAAGGTTCGGGAGAGGAAATAAGATATGATCAAGATATTAAATGGAATCCATGAAACAGTTGCTTATGACTCCTTAAGCGGACTGAAACTTTATCACAATCACGAGACGGAAAACTATCCCGTCCACTGGCACACCGCGGTGGAGATCATTCTGCCTATGCGCGGAGAATATACCGTGATCATTGACGGAGCCCCGCACACCTTCTATGAAGGTGATATCTGGATCACCCCCCCGGTACGCTTCACGAGCTAATTGCGCCTCCCGACGGCGAGAGGTTGATTCTGCTGTTTGATTACAGCCTGATCTGCAATGTAAACACCATGGACACCCTGCTCCACACACTCCTTCCCTACACGCTGATCTCCAAGAAGGAATACCCGGAGCTTAACAGCCGCCTGCAGTTTTATCTGGACGAAGTGGTCCGGGAGTACGACAATCCCATGCCCTTTACCGAAGCTTGTGTCTATTCCCTGATGATCCGCTTCTTTGTTGCTCTGGGGCGGACCAACTTTAATGCCAACACCAGATTCCCCGGCATCACCCGCAACAAGCAGCATGAATACGTAGAAAAGTTCATGCTGGTGTGCAACTATATCACCGATCACTGTACGGAGAATATCACGATAGATGAACTTGCCAACCTGGCGGGCTTTTCCAAGTTCCACTTCGCCCGCCTGTTCAAGCAGTTTTCCAATATGTCCTGCCACGACTATTTGATGCAGAAACGCATTGCCCACGCAGAACGTCTCCTGATCGACCCTAATATCTCCATTACGGAGGTTGCAATGCTCTCCGGGTTCAACAGCCTGTCCACTTTCAACAGGATCTTCAAGGCGACCAAAAACTGTACGCCGTCAGAATATAAGAACTTGAACAGACTGAAACGGTAACAAAGTCATCCCGGACTTATCTTACGCAAACTGAAACGCCTGGAAATCAAAACAGCTCCCCGGCATAAACACAAACGTCACAGTCACTTTGCCCGTCACCGGCAGCAGCGTAAAGGTCGAAGCGACATATTCGCTCCCTCCGGGAAACTCCACGATCTGTTTGCTCTCGTTATTCCCGTCAAAAAAGCGGACATGGACAGTGTTACTTCCTTTCGGCGCCCGACCCCAGACGGTCAGTTTCTCCGCGCCCTTTTCTCCGAAATCCATTTCCGTAAATTCCAGCGACACATTATTTCCGATTTCCTCCACCGCACCCTCTGTGATCCGGAAGCTGTCCCCGTAAAGATTATCCGCACCGGCGGCTTCCAGCCGCATCCATGCCTTCTCACGGCGCACAAAAGAAAATCCCTTGATATGCATCTTCTGCTTCAGAAGAAAACTGATCGTGGTGATTCCCTTCACCATCCTTTGCAGCCTGAAAGTTTCCTCCTGATAAACGTTCCAGATAGAAGGTTTCTGATAGACCACATCACCGATCAGTTCACTGTCCGGCTCCCCTGGAATGCCCTCCCAGATCTGAATAGGATATTCCCCGCTGTCCAGCGCAAAGATCGGCATTACGATCTGATCTGACCCGGTCTTTCCGAAATCAATCCCGCCGTAGGACACGACCGTCTCCCCGTCCCGCGCGGTTGCGACACCTCTTTCATTCCCGTTTCCCGCCTCTCCCTTCACGGAAGTATACTGGCTTCCGGAAATAAAATCATAAGGGTCTAGATAGGCTTTGCCCAGTCCCTGGATCTCAAATTCCAGCTGAGAGATCAGGCGGATGGTGTCCGTACCGCTCTTTGACATGCACCGAAGACGGAAGGTCCCGTCACCAAGCGCCTCCAGCTGCGCCCGATTCCCGTCCTGGGTCAGTCTGACCAGATTGGAGTCCACTCCATGGTCATCCACCGCCCGGAAGAACAACTCCCTGTCATCTGCCTTAGGCGGGTCGATCTTCGCCTCCACCGACATTACCTTCGTCTTTGGCCCAAACACCCGCTTCTCTTCCGTGAGCAGCGTGATCTTCCGCACCGGGATCTCGTCCGCCTTTTCGGTACGGACGGGCATATCCTCGTTTCTCCTTATGTCGCAAGGCAGATTTGACATGTCCGGCGTACCGGCAGATATCTCCACACTGTGGCAGACCAGGGAAGCACCGATAAGCCCCCTTGCGCTGACCTGCACCAGAATCTCTCCCGGTTCTCCCACAGACTGGATCATTGCCAGAAGTTTTCCGCTAAAGAGTCTTCTGCTGTCTGTCTTGTAACTGTCATAGACAGTACTGTCCCCGTTGTCAAGGCCCACCAGCCTCCCGGCGCCGGCCACCTGTACCTGCACCCGGTCACAGGCATTTTCCACCGGGTTCCCCTGCTCATCCACCGTACCGATCTCCAGGAACAGAAGATCCTTCCCGTCCGCTTTGATCACCGTATTCTCAGGATAGATCCTGACGGCATGGGAATTACCGAAGGATCGTCTTATACTCCTTGCGATCTCCCTGCCCGCTTCATCATATGCCACCGCGATCAAAGTACCCTCCTCATAAGGCACCTGGTAATCTGCCAGGATCTTGCGCCCGCTTCCCGGCGCATGGGAAAGCTTCTGTCTGCCCAAACTCTTACCGTTCAGGAACAGTTCCGTCTCCGGTGCATTAGAGCAGACCCTTATGTCGATCAGCTGCCCGGGATTAAAGTCCCAATAAGGGAACACATGCACCATCGGCGACTCACGGTGATCCGTCCATGCCGCCTGCCACACATAGTAAGAATCCTTGGGAAACCCTGCGGTGTCGATCTGCCCGAAATAAGAATTCTTGGTATGGTAAGGGGTAGGTTCCCCGATATAATCAAAGCCCGTCCACAGAAACTGCCCCATGGAAAATGCCGTATCCCGGTCAATGGTAACACAGTTCTCCAACGACCTTGCGCCCCAGCTGGTGATACTGTTCCCAAGGGCCGAACACTGCTGGTCATCCTCTGCCAGGATCTCCGCCTTGAGCGGGAAATGATAGATCCCCCTGCTTTGTACAATGGAAGAAGTCTCACTGCCGTAAATGACCCAGTCGGGATGCTTCCTGTGGTGCTCCTCATAGTACTTTTCCGAATAATTGTAGCCGGCAATCTTCACCAGATCCGCACATTTACAGGCATTTTCCCAGGGCATATAATTGGAAGCGATCGTGACGCGGGCATTTCGATAAGGATCGTAACGCTCCACCAGCTCTCTCAGCTCCTTGGTCAGCTCCTGTCCGCGCTCCCCGGCATGGGTATCATATATTTCATTCCCGATACTCCACAAGATCACGCTCGGGTGGTTGCGGTCCCGGCATACCCACGCTTCTACATCCCTTTCATACCACTCAACAAAATAACGCCCGTAATCATAAGTATTCTTCGATCTTTCCCACATATCAAACGCCTCCGAGATCAGGAGAAATCCCATCTCATCGGCAAGCTCCACAAACCGCGGCGCCATCATGTTATGGGATCCGCGGATGGCGTTGACTCCCATCCCTTTTAACTTCTTAAGCCGGCGTATCATGGCCGCCTCGTTAAACGCCGCCCCCAGGGCGCCAAGGTCGTGGTGCTCACAGACGCCTTTCAGCTTTACATGCCTCCCATTCAGGAAAAAGCCCTCGTCAGGATCAAAGGCTGTGTACCGGAACCCAAAGGAACATTCCTCCTGCTGCCAGATTTCTCCCTGACCGCTAAGACAGGTCTTAAGCGTATAAAGCGCCGGCTCCTCCACATCCCACAGTACAGGCTTTTCCACCAGATATTCCCTGCCGTTTCGATCGTCTTTTACCGGCTTCAGCAAAACTTCTCTGTTCTGATAAAACAACCTGTGCGTGATCTCGTAATCCCTCTGTCCGCCAAGATCCATATCCGCTTCCCTGTCAGCCGATGCGTCCGCCGGCACGTCAACGGCCGTTTCTACCCGGAGCACAAAATCATCCTGCTGCCTTCTGGTGCTGATATAAATACCGTTTTCTACAATACAGGTTCTCTCCGTCTCCTTCATCCACACGTTACGGTAGATCCCCGCACCGGAATACCATCTGCTATTGGGTGCCTGAAAGCATGCGCTGACCAGGATCTGATTCGCACCCTTCCGGACATGCTCCGTGATCTCAACAGTAAAAGTGGAATACCCATACTTCCATTCCGCCGCCTTATGCCCATTCACATAGACGGCACTGTCCATATAGATGCCTTCAAAAACGAGGAAAAGCCGTTTAGACCCATCGCCCGTCCACGTAAAATTCTTCAGATACCATCCGGTTCCATTCTCGTAAAGCCGGCTCGCATCATAGATCAGCCAGTCATGCGGAATATCCACCGGCACAAAATCCTGCGCCCGTTCAAGGGCATCCGAAAGCTCCGTTCCAACCTCCAGCCTCAAAAAAGACCATCCTTCATTCCATAATCTACGCATCTTGATTCTCCATATAGTAATCGATCGGATTGTTTTCCTTCACAAGCATTTTACTTGGTGTCCACGGGAATTTCCATTCGGAAAGGACTCATGGGATATCCCTGGATATTGTAGAGCAGCGCTCCCCGGTTAGTGTTGGCAAAGCAGTACCGAACCGCTGACGGAGGACCTGAAAGTTCCCCGCACTTCAAAATGATCCTATCTCCGTAAAGCTCCGCCACTGCCGGAAGCCAGACAACTTCACCGCTCTCTTTTCTTTCTCCCAATTCAAAGTCCAGAATCCTGCTCCCCTTTTCTCCATTCCATACAACCGCTTCGGCGCTCAACTCCAAGACCACAGTCCTGTCCTGCCCGACCACAGTCCTGATCTTTTCGACCTGTGGACCTTCGCACTGTGCATCCATGCCATAGAGCTTCTTTGCCGCCAGCATGGCAAGCCGGCCGCCGATATCTCTTTTGTTTAAAGGATGCAGATCATTGTCCTCCCCAAGATCGATGGCCACCACCATACCGGTGTCCGGTATAGCCTGCGCCTGTCTCTGCAACTCGCGCACCACCGGCCAGCCCTGTCCTGTCTCGTCCGCATCACTGTCGTATATATCAATGGCAAAATTCGGGAGCTGTACATACAGGAAAGGCAGTGTGTCCTCCTGCCAGTCCTTCCGGTATCCGGCTATCATTCTCCGCATGCGATCCAGATACACCTCCGGCACATGCGTATTGGATTCTCCCTGATACCACAGGAATCCGGCTATCGTATACTTCCGGCAGGGAGCCATCATTCCGTTGAAAAGCCCGGTGGGCTTCCAGTTGACGAAATCGGTCGGCAGAATCTGCTCACAGGAAGCGCCGATCTTATAATTCCAGCACCCTTCCAGGTCAATTCTGTGCGCTTCATTCCAGAGTGCATATGTCTTATCCGGGGTAAACCTCCCGTGCCCGTTTTCGCATTTCACGTGGATGACTATGCTATTTTCCCCTGTCCGCAAAATTCCTTCCGGAACCGGATATTTCCTGGGCGGGTACTGATAATCCGTGTGTCCCACCTGAATGCCGTTGATATATACCGTGTCACTGTCCACGATCGTTCCCAGCCATACCTTGGCCGCCTTACCGGCCATTTCCGCCGGCACCTGAAAGCTCCGCCGAAACCATACGCTCCCGATAAAATCCTTTAAATCCGTATCCCGGAAAAAGAAAGGGATCTTCACCTCTGCCCAATCACGCAAATCGACGCCGTCCTTTTCCCAATGCTCCTTAAGCCCCGCATCCAGGCCGTCAAGCCTCTCATGCCACTCCTCTACCTGCTTCTGGTTCTGTAAAAGGACGCCCTGTACAAATGCATCGTCCGCATACCGGTCCGCCGTATCCAGCGCTTCCTGACAGCCTTCCAGCATTTCCCGGCTCATCCACGATTCGATCCGCGAGCCGCCCAGGCTGGCATTGATCAGTCCCACAGGCACACCTGTCAGCTGATACATCTGCCTGGCAAAAAAGTACGCCGTCGCAGAAAACTGAAGAATCGTGTCAGACCCCGCCTGTTTCCATTCTCCGGTCAGATGATCCGCAAGGGGCGCATGAAAATCCGCATGCTCCGAAATCTTAAATGTCCTGATCGCCGGATTGGCACAATCTGCGATTTCTTTCGGATAACGGTCTTTCACCCGCTCCATGGGCAGTTCCATATTAGACTGCCCGGCACAGATCCATACATCCCCGACCAGAATATCCTTTATGACCGTCTCGTTTCCGGCATCATCCCGGATGTCCATCGTGTACGGGCCGCCCACCTCCGTCTCCTGCAGCCGTGTTTCCCAAATTCCCTCTTTATCAGTAAGGGCAACATATTCCTCCCCCAGAAAGGATACCATTACTTTCCTTCCCGGCTTGTCAAATCCCCAGATACGCACCCGCTTTCTCTGCTGCAGCACCATACCGTTACTGATCAGTCTCGGAAGCTTCCATTCACCCATATTTTCCCTCCATTCCAAAGCGTATAAATCTATACTCTCAGTACAGCCAGATACCCTATACTTCTTTAATGATAAGTATAGGGTATCTTCCCGCAAAATTCTTTTCATTTTTAAACAAAGCATTTATCAAATATTGCTTTTGGGTTCGCTTTCCTTTCTATAAACCATGCTATAGTAAACGACATTAGAAATTTCGTTTATTATAACTATACTTTCACATAATTCACTACAAGGATCGCTGCTCCCAGAACCGCCAGCACCACTCCCGTAGCCCGATTCAATGTCACCGGTGACGCCTTATTGGCAAATTTCGCCGCGATCCTCGCCCATAACAATGTTGAAGCCACACAGAATAGCAGACACCTCAGATCAGGACTGCCACCGATCACGAAATGGCTGACCGCCCCTGTCAAAGCAGTAAACGCCATAATAAATACACTGGTCCCGACTGCCGTCTTCAACTCATATCCCAGCACACTTGTTAAGATCAACAACATCATCATGCCGCCGCCCGCACCGATGAAACCGCAAATAAACCCTACCGCCGAACCACAGAGCACGGACTGAATGATCCGTTTTCTGCCGTCAATCTGATTCATGGATTCTTTAGTCGTCATGACCGGCTTCACAATAAATTTGATGCCCAAAAGCAACGTCATAAAGACAGAGAAACTACCCATGGTCGTGTTAGGCACCTTGCTCGCCACCCAGCTTCCAAATAACGTGACTGACAAGACCGAGACCATCATCACGATACCGTTCTTAATGTCGAGATTCTTATTCTTGCCATAAGTATAAGCGCTGACGGCACTGGCAAGCACATCACTGGCAAGCGCGATGCCTACAGCCTCATATGCCGGCAGACCCAGAAATGTGATCAGCATCGGACTGATCACCGCCGCCGCGCTCATGCCCGCAAATCCGGTGCCCAGCCCCGCCCCGATCCCTGCAATGAAACAAATGATAAATTGAAACATGATCTACTGTACTCCTTCCTTTACGCAAGACAGAAAGCAGGCGTCGTGTTAAAATCTGCATGCCGATATCAAGGCGAAAACTTAGTTGTATTTCATTTTCCTGATCCACTTGCATAAAATACTAATCATTAATTATCCTTTTTCACTTTGAAGTACAATTCTCTTAGTATATTGCACTTCTAATAATCCAGCGAATTCGCTCTTCCTTATATTCGTATTTAACGTATATCCCATTTTTTCATAAAATCTTCGAGCGCGCACATTTTTTTGGAAAGTCCAGAGTACCATCACTTCATTTTGACTTTCCGCTTCAACTTGAAGCAGCAATCGCTTCCCTACTCCCTTTCCCCATACTTGGGGTAATGTAAAGAGAGAGATAATCTCTGTTTCAACACGCTCTGGATCGCTGATCCAAAAAACTTGTCCAACAGGAATATCATTAAGCAATGCCACTCGCAATTGTCCTTTATCGCCACTTAGCACATTTTCTAGTATCAAACAAAATCGTTCTTCGGATGCGATCCGATCAAGTTCATCCAACGAAATAAAGTCCCCAAATGCCGCCCTCCAAGATTGTGATAGAATCCCAGAAATAGCTAAAATATCCGTTTTTGTTGCCCGCTGTACTACTATAGAATCATTCATACCGATCACCCCTGCATGAATTCATAGTTTAGTCAAGATATGTAAACTATAAATATATTCTTCTTTTTACATCAATGTTTAAAATTAACCGTGCTCAATAAGCTTACCTCGTTCCATCACAAAAATCTCATCGAATTATATCTTTATATATAACTTCCACTTTATACCACACAACTGATATTTTTTACCTCTAAATTAAAATACCATAATCACACTAATATTTCTATCAAATTATCATTAAATTTTTCCTTCCTCCGTCTAATTTTGCTTTCTGGTTTATTGTACTGTCGCCTTTCGTTCCGAAGCTCTCTTTCAAGGTTCTTTTTGTTATAGCTGATTGCCTCTGCAAACTTTGCCAGCATCCCCCTTACCGTCTTTTGTATTCCGGATTTTCCGAATTTTTTATTGATAATCCAGAAAACATTTGATATTATTAACCTAAAGATGTAATTAGTATAACAAACAATGATACGATAAAGAAAACTATCTGTAGAAATATTGTAAAATAAATGTGTTATTGTCTTATCTAGAACAAGACCACATCAAAAATATCGCGACCTCGACCGACACAGCAAAGAAATGGTAGACTTCACTCTCTCAAAGAAATGAGAGCAAAGATATAGGCATATAACAAGCTAATCGGATTTATGGGAATCATAATCCCTTCAATAACCACTGTCAGTGTATTACTGACTCAGCGAAATATCTTGATGTGAAAGAAGAGTTTTTAAATGACGCGCTATCATACTACAAAAGTAAATATTGAATAAGCGTAACCGTTGAGAATTATGTTATCTATTTCGAGCCGTCCCTGAGCGAGCTTGAACCGGTACAAAAAACTAAAGAAAATATCTTTTCAAAAAAAACATTGACGCCCAGCTTGGATTGTGATAATATATTGTATGTTCTTATATTGGCGTGTGGTAATAATCCTTTATAATTTGCATATAATATTTCGGAACGTACTCCGGTGTCCTTCGGGCCCGGGGTCTTTTATTTACAAGGGAGACTACACAATGGATAAAACTTTTAAAACACACGACGAACTAATTTCACTGTTAATAAGCAGAAATCTAGATATATCAACGCCCGAGCACAAAAGTTTCGCCAAAAAAGTGTTGCAACATGAAGGCTATTATAATTTAATCAATGGCTATAGTAAATTATTCCTTGCTTCGACAGTTCCAGACGACCAGTACAAAACGGGATGTACCATGGAAGAAATATTTGCACTTTACGATTTCGACCGTAAACTAAGAAATATAATGTTTAAATATATTCTCTCAGTAGAAACTAATATCAAAAGCCTAATCGCCTATCACTTTCCCAAAAAATACGGTCATGACAACTATATGCTATATAACAATTTTGATACTCAGAAAAGAGATGCTGATCAAAATATCACTGCAGTGATCGCTGATTTTCAGAAGCAAATTGCTTCAAGAGCAAAAGATCCTAGCATATCGCATTATCTGAAAAAATATGGCTATGTCCCCCTCTGGGTGCTGAATAATATTCTGACTTTAGGTCAAATCAGTAAATTTTACAGTATCCTAAAGCAGCCAGATAGGCAACAAATTTCTAAAGTTTTCTCCATACTGGACAACCAGCTGGAAAGTATCTTATTCTACTTATCATCTATAAGAAACTTTTGTGCACACGGAAATAGACTATATTGTTTCAGAACAAAACGGCCACTCGTTGATTTCGATGCTCATGATAAACTGAATATATCAAAATCGGATGGAAAAGAATACGATTATGGCAAAAGAGACCTTTTTGCCTGCATGCTGGCCTTAAAATACGTTCTTTCTAAATCGGAGTATATGAAATTAATAAAAGAAATCTTTAGATTATTCAGTCAAACGCGCACCAAACTATCCGTAATAACTGAAGAAAACATTCTAAAAGAGATGGGGTTTCCCTTAGATTGGAGAGTACAGTTATTAAGTCTGTTATAATCAGTACCACCGGCTTAGCCTAACATCATAAACTTAAGAAAAATCTAAAGGAATCTGTAAGCAGGTTCCTTTCTTTATGTTAGAATCCCTAAAGTAGGATAATACGTACTAAAAACCTCTTTCGATTGGTCATAACATC
>CAMWLJ010000010.1 GCA_947175055.1 uncultured Lachnospiraceae bacterium
ACTTATCTGACGGCTTAATTGCGGTGCTGTCATACCCAAAGTTCAGAAAGAACCAGAAACTCTTTGTTTGCCGGTATCACTGTAGATATAGAAACAGAATGGAATTTAAAGGAGGAAATTATAAAATTTGAAATTTCCGACAGTGATGTAGATATAGAAACAGAATGGAATTTAAAGTAATATGGTGCAAATTCACACACGAAATACAGGACAGTAGATATAGAAACAGAATGGAATTTAAAGTAAGTAGCAATAAAATCACATAAAAATTCCTCCTGCGTAGATATAGAAACAGAATGGAATTTAAAGACCTCCTATTGGCTGGTAGTTTCTGCACTACATATGTAGATATAGAAACAGAATGGAATTTAAAGAGGAGAATCTACAAACAGAAGATCTGCTTGTTTCATGTAGATATAGAAACAGAATGGAATTTAAAGAGCAAACACTTAATCCTAGGATTGTCCTCAGGAAGTAGATATAGAAACAGAATGGAATTTAAAGCATGATTACCGGCTACCGCATTACAAAGAAACAGGTAGATATAGAAACAGAATGGAATTTAAAGGTGGATAATGTGTATATTAAGGCGTTTGAAGATTGGTAGATATAGAAACAGAATGGAATTTAAAGCCCAATCCGGCGGATTCATTATCCCGGAATCCCATTGTAGATATAGAAACAGAATGGAATTTAAAGGAAAA
The DNA here is from genome assembly GCA_947175055.1 of uncultured Lachnospiraceae bacterium. Taxonomy (GTDB): domain Bacteria; phylum Bacillota; class Clostridia; order Lachnospirales; family Lachnospiraceae; genus UBA3282. The sequence continues at coordinate 705 of CAMWLJ010000010.1, forward strand.
AATGTTTATGGAGCTGCCGGTTTTGGATATTGTAGATATAGAAACAGAATGGAATTTAAAGTTTAAGGCTCGCTCTGCAAGCAACACTCTATGGCGTAGATATAGAAACAGAATGGAATTTAAAGAAAATATTCTTTTTTGGTTCTTCGTAGCCCATCTTTGTAGATATAGAAACAGAATGGAATTTAAAGGAAGAATTGTATGCACCAACTCCGTAAACCGCGCCAGGTAGATATAGAAACAGAATGGAATTTAAAGATTGAGCAAGTGCAAGAATTACTCGGTCACAAAAGTGTAGATATAGAAACAGAATGGAATTTAAAGTTTTTTTAAGACGGAAAAATATATATTGCAAGAAACGTAGATATAGAAACAGAATGGAATTTAAAGATCTAATCCTAAGGTGGCATCCGTCAGCAATGGAAGTAGATATAGAAACAGAATGGAATTTAAAGTGATGTGGTCCATTACGTCAGGCAAATGATAAGTAGTAGATATAGAAACAGAATGGAATTTAAAGGAACACTGCGGAAAGGAAAGGTGAGGATGAAACATGTAGATATAGAAACAGAATGGAATTTAAAGCTGGCAGACGAGTCTTGCTCAGCAGCGTCATCAGCAGGTAGATATAGAAACAGAATGGAATTTAAAGGCTGAACATTGGATATACAAGTCCCTCTGCTAACGCGTAGATATAGAAACAGAATGGAATTTAAAGAAGAATGATTTTACGGTAATTTATGTAAAGTCATGGTAGATATAGAAACAAAATGGAATTTAAAGTAGTTTATCTTCATTGACCTGTTCGATCATGTTGTCGTAGATATAGAAACAGAATGGAATTTAAAGATATGGCCTGCTGCCATTTTTGCATGCCACCCGCTCAGCAGATTTAGAAACAGAGTAAATTTTAAAAATATGTATTGGTTTTATATATGGGAATCAATAGTGGTGGTTAAATGAGTTGAATATAATAACTTATGATATTATGAGGTGTGCAACATATTAAAATTATGATTGTTTAAAAGCTTTGACAAAGGAGACCTATATGGAAACCAGAATCACAGGAGTCATGATTTATTACTATTTTGTCTGCAAAAGAAAACTATGGTATTTTACTCACGAGATCAACATGGAGAGTGAGAACGAAAATGTCATGCTGGGGAAGCTTTTGGATGAAAGCAGTTACCAGAGGGATGATAAGCACATTAATATTGACAATGTCATCAATATTGATTTCATCAAGGAACATAAGGAACTGCATGAAGTTAAGAAAAGCCGATCCATTGAGGAGGCGGGTATCTGGCAGGTAAAGTATTATCTGTACTATTTGAAACAGCGGGGTGCGGATGGATTCAAAGCCAGGATAGATTATCCTTTGATCAAGAAGAATCTTGTAGTGGAACTTACGCAGGAAGATGAGGAGCGACTTGGGGAGATCATTCGGGAGATTTGTCTTTTGATAGAAAAGGAATTTCCGCCGCAGTTCCAGGCAGTGAAAATATGCAATAAATGCGCATACCATGATCTGTGTTTTGTGTAGTATATAATATGTATCTTGGCGGCAGTCACGGGAGAGCCAAAGGCTCGGAGTGATTGACTTTCATAGAATGAATGACCAAGCGGTTCACTGGACAGTAGGCTGTGCATGATGAGAGTTCACTTTGTGAAGGGTATGTCATGTGATGAGATGGCATTTTGATTCCAAGGGGTTTGTACATAGCAGGAGGGAATATGGGGCAGAGTTTTTATGTTTATAATAACGGTGATCTAAGGCGAAAAGACAACACTTTGCAGTTCACATCTGCTGAGGGTGAGAAAAAGGATATTCCGATAGAGCGAATTGATGATATTTATGTGATGTCGGAGATGACATTTAATACTACTTTTCTCAACTATATATCGCAGTATGGCATACCGATCCATTTTTTCAATTATTATAACTTCTATACAGGTAGTTTCTATCCAAAAGAAAAGTTGTTGGCTGGGCAGCTGCTTGTAAAGCAGGTGGAGCATTATACGGATCATAGTAAACGCATTGTACTTGCCAGGAAATTTATTGAGGCTGCGGCGGATAATATTTATCGGAATCTCCGCTATTACAATGGAAGGAGCAAGGACGTTTCGGTCTATATGTCAGAAGTGGATGACCTCAGGAAGAAGATACCCGTATCTCAATCCGTGGAGGAGCTGATGGGGATTGAAGGAAATATCAGGAAGCAGTATTATGCGGCATGGAATGTGATCGTAGACCAGGATATCCATTTTGAAAAGCGCGTGATGCATCCGCCGGATAATATGATCAATTCGTTGATCTCCTATGTAAATTCCATGATCTATACAAAAGTGTTGAGCGAGATTTATCACACGCAGTTAAATCCGACGATCAGCTATCTGCATGAACCGGGGGCACGCAGATTTTCGCTGTGCCTTGATCTCTCGGAAGTATTTAAGCCACTGATCGGCGACCGGCTGATTTTTTCGCTTTTGAACAGAAAGCAGATAACAGAGGACAGTTTTACGAAGGAATTAAATTTTCTACATTTGAAAAAGGAGGCTTCTGCGACGATTACCCGGGAGCTTGAAGAACGTTTAAAGAAAACGATCATGCACAGGGAGTTGGGACGTCAAGTGAGTTATCAGTATTTGATGCGATTGGAAGCATACAAGCTGATCAAGCATCTTATCGGTGAGAAGGAATATGAAGGGTTTAAGATATGGTGGTAGGACATGTATGTAGTGCTGGTATATGACATTGCGCAGGATAAAAATGGACACAAGCGGTGGTCACATGTTTATAAGATCTGTAAAAAGTATTTATCCCACATTCAAAACTCCGTCTTTGAGGGAGAAATGACCAAAGTGCAGATCACGAAACTGCAACAGGAATTGAAACCTTATATTGATAAGGGGCTGGATTCAGTGATTATTTTTAAGAGTCGCCAGGAGAGATGGCTGGATAAAGAATTTTGGGGAAAAGAAGATGACGCGACGGATTTTATCTTATAAAAGCCTCCGTGGCGCATCCGCGGCAAATTCTTTGTAGGAAACGAGTGACAGACTTGTGACCGCATGATACAATTATTCCAACTGTGCGGTTGCAATCCAATAATCTGTCTGTATGCCATTTATGGCAATGCAGACAGGCAATTGGATTAGCAACCCACTTCCAAATGAGTAAAACGCGGATGCGTAAGCAGACGCAGGAGTGCTTAAGCACGGGTTTTACGAATGCGGAAGTCGGATTGGATGCTCTTTGGAGCATTCAACCGCACAGTTGGAAATTATTCAAGCTGTCTTAGTGGGTTGATTCGGAAGCCGTATTGTCAGGCGGTTCGGCAGATGAACAATATTAGTTTGCGCTTATGAGTGTTGAGGTGGTTGGGACGCTTCGGAATGGAGAAAATTATGAAATATGATGTCATTATTATCGGTGCTGGGCCGGGCGGGATCTTTACTGCCTATGAACTGTTACAGCAGGAGAAGAAGTTGAAGATCGCGGTGTTTGAATCGGGGCATGAACTTGCAATGCGCCGCTGTCCGATCGACGGCGATAAGGTAAAAAGCTGCATTCACTGTAAGACCTGCTCGATCATGAGCGGTTTCGGCGGGGCGGGGGCCTTTTCTGACGGAAAATATAACATCACCAATGATTTCGGCGGCACGTTGTATGAATACGTGGGCAGAAAGCAGGCCATTGACCTGATGAAATATGTAGATGAGATCAACATGAGGTACGGCGGAGAGGGCACGAAGCTGTACAGTACTACTGGAACGCATTTTAAGAAGCTCTGTCTGCAGAACAAGTTGAGTCTGCTGGATGCTTCCGTGCGCCATCTGGGAACAGATATCAATTATATCGTATTGGAGAATCTGTATGCGGAGTTAAAGGACAGCGTGGACTTCTACTTCGATACACCGGTCATAACAGTGGAGAATCTGGATGGAAGTTACCGTGTAGTCTGCGAGGAAGACTCTTTTGAATGTGATAAATGTGTCATATCCGTGGGTCGCAGTGGCAGTAAATGGATGGAGCATGTGTGCAGGGAGTTGGATATCCGGACGAAATCCAACCGCGTGGATATCGGTGTCCGTGTGGAGCTGCCGGCAGTGATCTTTTCCCATCTGACGGATGAGTTGTATGAGAGCAAGATCGTCTACCGGACAGAGAAATTTGAGGACAGGGTGCGCACTTTCTGCATGAATCCTCATGGCATCGTGGTCAATGAGAACACCAACGGTATCGTGACGGTAAACGGGCACAGCTATGAGGGGGCAGATAAGCAGACGGAGAACACGAATTTTGCGCTGCTTGTGGCGAAACATTTTTCCGAGCCGTTTAAGGACAGTAACGGTTATGGGGAGAGTATTGCAAGACTTTCAAATATGCTGGGCGGTGGTGTGATCGTACAGCGTTTCGGCGATCTGGTACGGGGAAGGCGTAGTAATGAGAAGAGGATCGAGGAAGGGCTGGTGCAGCCTACGCTGGCGGCCACGCCGGGAGATCTGAGTCTGGTGCTTCCGAAGCGTATTCTGGACGGCATTATCGAGATGATCTATGCCCTCGACAAGATCGCGCCGGGGACAGCCAACGACGACACGCTGCTTTACGGCGTAGAGGTGAAATTCTACAATATGGAAGTGGCGATCGACGAACATCTGGAGACGAAGTATAAGGGACTTTATATCATCGGTGACGGAAGCGGTGTGACGCATTCGCTGTCCCATGCTTCTGCCAGCGGCGTCTATGTGGCGCGGGATATTGCCATGGCAGAGTAAGAAGGGCAGCCGGACCGTGCAGAAACCATAGGACCGGCGGGCTGTTGTGTGATAGCAATATGGTTCATTCCCGCGAGCAATGAGCCAAGTACCGCGCTTGCACGAGTATTTGGCGAATGCCGCGAGGGTCAGATACCCTGCAGCTCTGCTGCGTTGCAAGTTGGATGCCCCGTCAGCTTGCTGCGGGGTATTTGACTGCCGCACGAGGTGTGAATAAAGGTAAAAGTGCATAATAACATGCTGACATATGAAACAGAAGGACTGCATAGATTGTATTAATACTCTGTGCAGTCTTTTTTCTATTCTTTTCATACTTCTGTGAAAGAGACTGCTCTATCTTGTCGAGGCATCCCTATGGTCGCAGTATTATCAAACATATCCAATATCATCATTCCTGTCATTATATTTTACATTGTGGCTTACGGGCTGGCTGCCAGAAGCAATGTGTACGAGGATTTTATCAAAGGAGCGAAGGACGGATTTCATACCGTTATCCAGATCATGCCTACGCTGATCGGGCTTATGGTAGCGGTGGGAGTACTGCGGGCATCCGGTTTTCTGGATTTTGTGGGAGGGCTTTTCTCCGGGATTGCGGCCAGACTGGGCTTTTCCTCGGAGCTGGTGCCGTTGATGCTGATCAAGATGTTCTCTTCGTCTGCGGCTACGGGGCTGGTTCTGGACATCTTTAAGAATCATGGTCCGGATTCCCTGATCGGTCTGACAACATCGATCATGATGAGCTGTACAGAGACGATATTTTATACGATGTCGGTTTATTTCCTGGCGGCTAAAGTGACGAAGACAAGATATACACTCAAAGGAGCGCTGCTTTCGACGTTGGCCGGAATCGTGGCAAGCATTGTGCTGGCCGGGATGTTGGTGTAGAGGGCCAGCAAAGAGACAAACTTGCTTGTCTTTGGTTATAAGATTCTATGAGAGCGGAATGAGGGGAGTCAGGGGAAACAGGAAGAAGGTAAGTACAGAAAAACAGCACTCCGTAATGGAGCGCTGTTTTTCTGTGTGAGAAGGATAGAAATGTGTAAACTCAAATATATGTCAACAGTGCATTTGCATGGAATGCAGCTGTTATGTTTAGTCGAAGCCGATCGACACCAAGCCAGCACCGGCGGCTCCATTATTATGTAGGTCAGAATAGTCATGTTTGTTATGTATTCCCCAACTACAAGTAATACTATACAGTGGAATTGTGAATGGGATGTGTCAAATATCGAAAGAAAAAAGAAAGAAATTATAAAATAAATTTTATATTTGCAAATTGTTAGAATATTTGTCGTAAATTGTAGCGTGAAAGAAGCAGCGTAAAAAATACAGGCAGAGGGCGCACGGTACTGTTACGGTGCGCCCTCAAGCAGTTCCCCGGTTTCGTCTATCAGATAGATGGCAAAGGTATTGGCGATCTGTGCCGGATAGGTTTCTGCGATCTCGCCATCATAGACGATTCGGATTAGAGTTCCCGCTTCCATTGCCGGAAGTTCGTGGTCTGATATGACAGCCGTGCTGACCACGATCTGATCGGATGAACTTAATTCGTTTGAACCTTCAAAAGGCTCTACCAGAATGGACTTCTCGTTTACTTCTAATACGGTTGCATTAAAATAAGGCTCTACGGATTCTTTCTTGATGCCGCAGCCGGTCTGTATGATCGTGAAAGTCAGCGCCAGGACAAAAAGTATTTTTTTCATAATGATCCTCCTTATGTATGATAACTTTTGCTTTTTATAGTAAACGATATTAAAAATTTCGTTTACTATAGTATAGCACAAGTCCACTTCCTGTAAAGTCTATGCAAATCATTCTCATAGCAAAGAATGTGGGGAAACATGGACATCCATACTGTGAAAGTCGATCCCTCCGAGCCTTTGGCTCTCTCGGGATCGCCGCCAGTATTCGCATTCCGGCCTGTCGCCCTCCATGCTCATACAGGCTTGCCCGTCCGATGTCTGTATGGCTGCGCGTGCAAGCACGCCATCCACACAGCCGCCGTCCGGGACTTTCATAGTAAATTGCCAATAGAAAAGAAAGGGAGCTGGTAGTATAATAAGAGTTGCCGCAGACAGATCTCGCAGCATTAATCTGTGAAGAATCCTGCAGGTAGGATCCCTTTTTTTTATAAGGAATTGCGACAGTGTAAACCATTCAAGGAGAATGCGGAGCATTCTCTGAATCGTCACTGCCGGGCGACGATTTCTTATAGAAGATATAAGGAACGGAAAACAAAGGAATATGAAGATAAAGGAACGGAAAATCTCCCATGCAGCAGAGTGAATTGACAATCCTTGTTACCATAGTGATCAGCATACTTCTCCTTCTCCTGTTTATTGCAGGCATTGTTTGTGTGATCCGCAGTATTCGACGTAACAGGCGGATGAGAGTGATGGATGAGATGGAGGGGCATGATTTTGAGTATTTCTGTGCGGATCTCTTAGAGAAGCAGGGATTTGCGGAAGTGGAGGTGACCAGGGGCAGCGGTGATTTTGGCGTGGATATTCTGGCGGAAAAGGAAGGGGTGACCTATGCGGTGCAATGTAAGCGCTATAACGGACCGGTAGGCGTTGATGCCGTCCTGCGGACTTATGCCGGCAGAGATTATTATGACCGGATGGTTGGTGTTGTCATGACCAACCAGTATTTTACGGCGCCGGCGGTGGCGGCAGCAGAGAAACTGCGTATCCTGCTCTGGGACAGGGACTATGTGGACAGTATCTTGGAAGAAGAATAGTCAAGATTAATTTGACTATCAAACTAATTTTTGTTAAAATAGCAGTGTTGTGACGCCGGGATTTGGCGGTATGATGCATATTTAGGTTTTACGGGTTATATAACGGATTCCAGGAGATTGCGGGGAAGAGGGGCGATTTCCGTAGTATTGTCAGAGGTAGAAATGAACATCAATCATATGTTAAATGAGGTGCTGGTAAAGCTGTTCCGCAATATCAATATCATAGAGGAGCGGGCGATCTGCAGCGGAGAATATAAGGATTTAACGGCCAACGACATGCATGTGATCGAGGCGGTCGACATGGAAGGGGCCAGGAATATGACGAGTGTGGCCAAAACACTTGGCGTGACTACAGGGACACTGACCATAGCAGTCAACAGTCTTGTGAAGAAAGGTTACGTGGAGCGGGTCAGAAGTGAAGAGGACAGGCGTGTGGTGCTGATCTCCCTGTCGGAGAAAGGCAGGAAGGCCTATCTCCACCACCAACGGTTCCATGAACAGATGATCGAGGCCATCGTGGAGGAAATGTCGGCGGAAGAGCAGGTCGTGTTGGAGAAGGCGTTGGTGAAGCTGGATCGGTTTTTCCGCAAATCAAATACACCTCTGCAAGCAGATTTTTAAGACAGGTTCTTAAGGTAGGTTTTTAAGTAGTATACAGCAGTTTGGTCAACGTCCCGAAATCCGCGGGACCATTCTCCAGCAGGAAGCAGTGGAAACGATAGAGGAAGGCAGAGTCGTTCTCGCCCCAGAGGGCAGCGGCCTGCTTTTTTAATTCCATGATCTCCAGATAGCCCAGATAATATTTGGGGTAGTTGCAGGGCTCCTCGGCGATATAGGCATAGATGGCAGCCATGGTCTCCGTGTTTGCAACGCCGAAAGAAGACAGGATGTCGTACACGTTTTCCAGGGTCGCGCCGTCATAATGGATGAAAATGTCTAGCAGGGCGTACAGGCACAACTGGATCTGTCTGTCCAAACGGCATAGTTGATAGTAATCCGCGGCGTCCGGGTGGAGATCCTGCGCCAGCCAAGTGGCGTAGTCGTAGGAGGACAGTTCTGCGTACATGGCCCATCCTTCCACGAAACCGCCGTAATAGAGGACGCTGCGCAGCGGCGTGATACCGGATTCTTCCCAGAATTGTTGACTGTACAGCGTCTGATAGAGATGCCCGGGGTAGCCTTCATGAGCCAATGTTGTGAACAGGGAGATATCTCCCTGGGTATCCAATGTATTGATGTAGACGGTGTTATTCCATACATTGTCCATGGGCGGTGTCATATAGAAAGCCGGTGCAGTGTAGGGTTCCAGACTGTCGTCCACATATTTGACGGTGCATTGTACCGGTGCGTCGCCCGCAGCGTCCGGAATTGCTGGGTAATTCTGGCGGATGGCCGTTTCCAGACAGGTAAGCATCTCCTCCGGTGTCATCTGGGGCAGCAGCGCTTGATCGTTCAGAAACTGTTCTTTCAGGGCAGGATCTTTGGCGAGCAGGGTGGCCATCCGTTCATAGTTGGATTTCAGGTCGCGGAAGAGGAGTTCTTTGATCTCGTCTATGGTGCGCACCGAACCGGTCTGCATCCGCAGCAGCGCTTTATAATAGTCCTGGCCGCCCTCGTGCCTTGCCAGACCGCAGGTGTCTTTGCCGCTTCCTTTTAGCAGGGTCAGTTCGTCGGCCAGACGGTCGTAGGCGGGTGCGACGACGGTGGTGAGAAGCCTGTTGTTTTCGGCCTCATAGGATAGTGCCTCCTGTTCGGTGATCAGACCGGCTTCCAGGAGCACATCCAGTCTCTGGATAAAAGTAAGTTCCAAAAAATGAGAATTATTTTCCAACTGCTCGACATTCATCAGTTCCGCACACTGTTTTATGACCTTATCGGCGGTGGTATCCGACATAAAAAGCCCGGCCGCCGCTTTTTCCTGTTCAAACACGATAAGCCCGTCAAAGTAAGCGGGGATCTGCTCTAAGATGGACAGATAAAGCTCTATGTCTTCAGCTGTATCGAGCCTGTACTCTGCGAGCAGGACCGGCAATTCCGAGGGCATACCGGAGGAAGGGGAGAGGGGCTCGGAGAAATAAGGGTAGGATGCGGTACGGGATGCGGCATCTATGTATGTGCTCAGAAGATTGTGGAGGGAACGGTTCGCTTCAGAGAGCTTATCCGGTTCAAATTCCGCCAGGCGGTCGGACAGAGTGGACAGCGCATAGACATTGTTCGCAGCTTCGCCCGCATGGTAAACGGGAAGCTTTAACTGAGATTCGTCGATATGCCAGGCTTCCGGGTCGTCAATGGAATAGTGAAAATGGATCGGATTGGCCTGTAGTTCTTCCAGGAAAAAGCGTTCCGTAAATTGTTCAAAGCGGGCATCCGCATGATGTAGATGATAACAGTAAAAAGTTGCAGCGCTAAAGCCTGCAAAAAGGAGCAGGGCAGCAGCCCATTGTTTGAAAGATAGATGGCGTTTCAAGGCAGCACCTGTCAGATGGGTTTGTTCCTAGTATATGAACTGAGGGATGCAAGTATTCTGCTGCGAGTTTGTACCAAAGCTGACATCAGGATGCAAGTATGATATGATGTTAAAAGTATATTGCTGTCAACAGGAGGTTAACGTGCACTCTGATAAGGTGAAATATTCCATTAAGAATAAACTTATTATGTTGTCTGCGACGGTGGCGGTGCCGTTTCTGATCATGGTGGTCTATCTGATCTACGCGCTGCACAGTTACAGCAATGCTTACAGGGCCATCGTGAGCAATATGACGGTGGCGAATAACTATAACCTGAATTTTAAGGAAGAGATGGATGAAAGCCTTTATAAGTTGGTGGTGGGGTCTGTCACTTTTGAGACGGTGGGCGACGAGGAGGGGCTGCAGAACCCTTACGGGATGATCGAAGATCTGCGCAGTGAGTTCGGCAAATTGATGAAGATCACGACGGACGGAGAGAGCAGGGCCTGGCTGCAGATCCTGATGCGCAACATTGATACATTGGAAGACCGGATAGACGATATCAAGTCGAATCTGGAGTCTGAGAAGAGTTATGATATGAATATCGAGATGCTTGACAACAATATTTATATCATGACCGAGCTGGTTCAGGATAACATCCAGTCTTATATCTATTACCAGACGAGAAGTATCGAGCACCTGACACAGCAGCTCAATGACAGGGTACATACCTTCACGATATTCTGCGGCATTCTGCTTGTGCTTCTCGTGGTGATGGTGGTGGTTTTGACGATGATGATCGTGGCAGGTATCATCAAGCCTATTCAAGAGCTTTCGCAGGTGACGAGGCAGATTTCCCAGGGAGATTTCTCGGCGCGGGCGAGGACGGATACCAATGATGAAGTGGCTGTGCTGGCGGACAGTGTCAACAGCATGACGGAGAGCTTGGAGGAGCTTGTAGGTAAGATCAAGGAGGATGAGCGCAAGATGCGGCATGCGGATCTGCGGCTTTTACAGGAACAGATCAACCCGCACTTTTTGTATAATACGCTGGATACCATTGTCTGGCTGATCGAGGGACACGCTTCCGACAAGGCGGTGAATATGGTAGTATCTCTGTCAGAGTTTTTCCGCCTGGTCTTAAGCAAAGGCAAGGAGTATATCACGATCCAGGAGGAAGAGATGCATATCAGGAGTTATCTGGAGATCCAGCAGGTGCGCTACCGGGACATTCTGGAATATCGAATCGACATTGCGCCTGAGCTGTACCGGTATAAAATTCTGAAATTGACTCTGCAGCCTCTGGTTGAGAACTCTCTTTATCATGGGATCAAATACAAGCGGGCCAAGGGCGTTATCGTGGTCACCGGAAAGCTGCTGGGAGATACGGTGCTTTTTCAGGTGCAGGACAACGGTGTCGGCATGGAAAAAGAAGAACTGGACAATCTGCGCAGTGAGATCATGAAGCCCTGTCAGGACACGGGCAAAGGCTTTGGGCTGGCTAATGTGAATGAACGCATTCGTATGAATTTCGGTGTAGAGTATGGTATGGAGATCGACTCTGCGCCCGGACAGGGTACTTGCGTGGAGGTCGTGATCCCTGCGATCCCCTATGAGGGATAACGTCTCTTAGACATAAACTGTATTACAAAAGGAAAACAGGATATCAACAGGAGAAAGAACAGATCACATGAGAACAAATTGGAAACATAATGAGCTGATCGTCATATTCATACTGACAGTCACAATCTTTCTTGCGGTGTTTGTCTGGGGACTGGGACTGTTTACGGATATCGAGGAGGAGCCCTACGTCAGCGAAGAGACAGACCGCATTGTGGTGGGCGTTTCCCAGTTGGGCAGTGAGTCGGGGTGGAGAACAGCCAATACGGAATCGGTGCAGTCGGTCTTCACCACGGAGAACGGTTATTTCCTGCTTTTCAGCAATGCGCGTCAGAAGCAGGAGAATCAGATCAAAGCGATCCGCAGCTTTATCTCCCAGCGGGTGGATTATATCGTGTTTGCTCCGGTGGTGGAGAATGGCTGGAGGACAGTGCTGCAGGAAGCGAAAGAGGCGGGAATTCCGGTCATCATGATGGACAGAAAAGTGGAAGCAGCAGACCAGGATCTGTGCGTCAGCTGGGTCGGCACGGATTCCAGGCAGGAGGGGGTCAAGGCCGGCCGGTGGCTGGAAGGGCATCTGCGCAGGGAAGGCGTGACCGAAGAGGAGGACGTGAATATCGTAGTGCTGACAGGAACGGAGGGCGCTTCCTCCGCGATCGGGAGAAGTATGGGTTTTGCGGAGGTTGCGCGCAAACACGCCAACTGGAAGATCCTGGAGGAAAAATGTGCCGACTTCACTTCCGCCAAAGGTAAAGAGGTGATGGCAGGTTTTCTGCGCAAATATCCGGACATCGACGTGGTAGTCTCCCAGAACGATGATATGACCTTTGGCGCTATCGAGGCCATCAGGGAGGCCGGCCGGACCGTTGGGGTATACGGAGAGATCAGCATCATATCCTTCGATGCCGTGCACGATGCGCTGGAGATGGTGGCCGACGGCACGATCAACGTGGATATTGAATGCAACCCAAACCAGGGAGAATATCTTTCGCAGGTGATATCCATGCTGGAGAAGGGGCAGGAAGTGGAGAAGGATTATTATGTGGAAGAAGATATCTTTACGATCGATAATGTGACGGAGGAAGTGCTGCAGGAGAGGAACTATTAACTTGATCTGAGAGCAGAATTTCGGATTCTGCTCGTGGCCTCAGCGCAAAGCGCTTCGGAATGGAGGAAAACATGCTGAAAATATTTCTCGTGGAAGATGAAAGTATCGTCAGGGAAGGGCTGCGGGACAACATTCCCTGGCAGCAGTACGGGTATAAATTCGTGGGAGAGGCCAGTGACGGTGAAATGGCGTTGCCGCTGATCCAGAAGACACGGCCGGATGTGCTGCTGACTGATATAAGAATGCCTTTTATGGACGGACTGTCTCTGAGCCGCATCGTACATCAGGAGTTCCCGGAGACGAAGATCATCATCATCAGCGGCTACGATGATTTCGAGTATGCCAGACAGGCCATTTCGCTGGGGGTGGAGCAGTATCTGCTGAAGCCCATCACGCGGGCCACGCTGCAGAAGGTGCTGAGCGAGCTGCGGACTAAGATCGAGACGGAGCAGGAGCAAAAACGGTATCAGGACAAATTCCAGGAAGAGACGAGAGAGTATGAACAATTCTCCCGGACGAATTTTTTCATGAAGGTGTTCGAGGGGCGGATCCCTGTACAGGATATCTATGAGGAAGCGGCCAAACTGTCGCTGAAGATCAATGCGTCCTGCTATAATCTGATGATGTTCAGCCTGCTTGAGAAAAAGGACGAGCCGGACAATGGTTTCGAGTCGGAGAACTTTGCCAGAAAGAGGGACGAACTGCTGCGGTATTTTGTGCGTTATCCGGAGCACATTGTTTTCCGCTGGAACATCAATACTTATGTGGTGCTGATCAAGGGAAATCCGGAGCAGATACAGGAATTGACGGACAGATGCCTTGAAGGAATAGAGCGTATCTGCGGTTCCACGGAAGGCGCGCTGGATTGGTACGCCGCAGCCGGGGAGCCGGTGGAACGGCTCAGCATGCTGGCCAAGTGTTATACGTCTGCCAACCACCAGTTTGCATACAGGTTCTTGATGCCTGCAGTACATATTTTCAAGAAAGAAGTGACGGACAACTATATGCCGCCTGCATCCGGTGGCAAGATCGGGGATATCGATTCCGCCAAGGTCGATCCGGGGTTGATCCGGGATTTCCTGACCAGAGGCAGCCTCGATGAGATCCAGGATTTTACGCTAAGCTGGCTGCGCAGCATTCAGGATGCACTGCAGTCCAGACTTTTCCAGAATTATCTTGTATTCCATGTGCATTTTGTTGTGATGGCGTACGTGGAATCCATCGGCTATGACAAGAAGGAATTTCTGGAGTTGTTGGGGGAGGAGCAGATACAGGAGGCCAATTTCAGCGTGGAGGAACTGACTGCCTATATTAAGAACATACTGGAAAAGGCGATGGAGCTGCGTGACCAGGAATCTGTCAACCGCAGTAAGACCGTGCTGAAACGGGCACTGGATTATATAGAAGAAAATTATAGGCAGGAGAGTCTTTCCCTCAATGCGGTGGCAGGGGAAGTAGGCGTCAGCGCCAATTATTTCAGTGCTGTCTTCAGTCAGGAGATGGAAGTGACGTTTATCGAGTATGTGACGCAGAAACGCATGGAGAAGGCAAAGAAACTGTTGCGTCAGACCGAGAAACCTTCCAGGGACATTGCGTTGGAGGTGGGCTATAAAGATCCCCATTATTTCAGCTTCGTGTTCAAAAAGACACAAGGATGTACGCCCCGGGAGTACCGTATTCGGAGTACTTAGAAGAGATTGGCGGCGCGTGCCGGATAAGTTAAGAATGCAGTGCGGCATCGCTTTCCCGTACGATCAGTTCCCAGGGGATCTCCTGCGATGCCGCCGGCAGCCGCTGCAGAGACCGCAGCATACAATCCGCGGTGCGCCGTGCCGTCTCGTGGGGCTTGTGGGCCAGCGTAGTGATACGGACATGACTCAGCTCGCTTAAATAGCTGTCGGTGAAGCAGACTACTGTGATATCCTGCGGCACTTCGAGGCCGGCGTAAGAAAGCTCCTTGATCATCCAATAAGCGATCTCGTCGTTCTGACAGATGAGAGCAGAACAATCAGAGAGCTGTCTGTGGATAAACTCCGAGAGGAAACGGGTATCCTGTTTGTCTTCTAACCGGTCCAGCTCTGCTGACGTGTACCAGCCGATGCGGTAGTCGGGAACCATATACCCGGTGTCCCGCATAAAGCTCTGAAAACCGTGATATCGTTCCACACCCTGCATGTCATCTATCTTAAAAAGACCGGCGACTCTGGTATGTCCTTGGGCAGAAAGATGCTGTCCCAGCAGATAGCCCCCGTAGTAATCGTCATTCTTGATACATATTGCCCAGGGAAGCGCCGTATAACTGTTATGCAGGAAGACAAGCGGTCTCTCCAGTTTGCGGAACTTTTCGTAACAATTCAGATTCGGATTGGGCAGGGCGCTCTTGCAGGGTTCCGCAATGATCCCCCGCGGTATATCCTGCAGTAGTTCTTCCAGAATCTCTCGTTCTCTCGACACCTGATCTTTCGTAGAATAGACCGACAGAGTATAGCTCTTATTCGCAAGGATGGTACGGATATCATCGACCAGTTCAGGATAGATATGCTCCTGCTCGTTGCGTATAAGCAGCGCTATCGTATTGCCAAGACCGTCCTCGGACAATCCTGTGGCATAAGAACCGCTGCCCTGCCGGGTAGTGATCAGGCCCTGTGCACTGAGCAGAGACAGCGCCTGGCGTACAGTCTGCCGGCTGACCTGATACTGTCTGCAAAGTTCAGCCTCCGTGGGCAGTTTGTGGATTCCGTTGTGAAGATTGGCGGAGATCAGATCCGTCAGCCGTGCCGCCAGCTGCTTGTATTTTGCTGCCATATGTCTTATTCCTTTCATATTTAGCTCTATGCCCGGTTGCAATGCACTCCTGCGTCTGCTTCCGCATTTTATTCATTTGGAAGTGGATTGCAATCGTACAGGCGGTAAATTTTCTTACTTCATGTTCATAATTTGTTCAAAATCTATTCACACGCAGGTAAAGAAATCATAAAATTTGCAACATAATTTTTCAATATCGGCAGAATAGACAAACAAAAACAGGAATATTTTCCGTGTTCAGTACATAGAAATCATAAAAAAACTACCTTAATCGTAAAAATTATAACATAGAAATCAGAATTTGTCCGCATTTTTTTGTGCGGCCGCAAATTTGTATTGTTTATTTCAACGAAATCAAGCAAACGCAACGTTATTACATTGACGATTGATATTGCGACCGATAAAATATAACCATGAAGACCAGTCCACAGGACAGCTTCATAAAACAAATTCTAATTCATTAAGGGAGGAAAAGTAATGAAAAGAAAATTAGCGCTTTTATTAGTAGCAGGTATGACAATGGCATCTCTCGCAGGATGCGGCGGCAATGAAGCGGCACCGACAGATGCAGCTCCGGCTGAAGAAGCACCGGCAGAGGAAGAGGCTCCGGCAGAAGAGGAAACTCCTGCAGAGGAAGAGGCACCTGCAGAGGATGCAGCAGCTGACGAAGAAGCAGCAGCACCGGCAGCAGACGGGGAACTGATCAGAGTAGGTTTTGCACAGGTTGGACACGAGTCAGACTGGCGTGCAGCGAACACACAGAACTATCAGGACACATTCTCCGAGGCAAACGGTTATGAGTTATCCTTCGTAGACGCTGACAACGACAACGCAGTACAGTTAGAGGCAGTTCGTACTTTCATCCAGCAGGAGATGGACTACATCTGCATCGCTCCGATCGAGACAGCAGGTTGGGACACAGTTCTTCAGGAGGCTCAGGATGCAGGTATTCCTGTATTGATCGTTGACCGTTCCGTAGACGCTGATGCATCTTTGTATGAGACACAGATCGGCTGTGACATGGTTGCTGAGGGTGAGATGGCTGGTAACTGGCTGGCTGAGTACCTGAACGGCGAAGCTGCTAACATCCTTGTGATCGAAGGTTCCGTAGGTGCATCCGCAACACTGGGACGTACAGAAGGCTTCAACAACATCGCAGGACAGCACAGTGAGTGGACGATCCTTGATTCTCAGTCCGGTGACTTTACACAGGCAGGTGGACAGGAAGTTATGGAGTCCTTCATCAAATCTTACAGCGATTTCAACGTAGTAGTATGCCAGAACGATAACGAAGCATACGGCGCAATGGACGCTATGGATGCAGCAGGCATCACATACGGTGTTGACGGTGATGTGATCATCATCTCCTTCGATGCTACACACGACGGATTACAGTATACTTTAGACGGCAAGATCAACTGCAACGTAGAGTGTAACCCTCTGCAGGCTGAGTTCGCAGCAGAAGTTATCCAGAAGCTGCAGGCTGGCGAAGCGATCGACGCTCAGACAGTCGTTGTTGACCAGGCTTTCGTAGCACCTGGTATCGAGTCTCAGTATGCAACAACAATGACCCAGGAAGTTCTGGATGGCCGCGCATACTAAGAGCAGTACTTGAACGAAAAACATAAGAATAGAATAGGGAGAGAAATTTTATTTCTCTCCTTTTTCTTTCGCTAAATTTGATGTACAATAGAGAGGTATAGGACGTATTGTTGGAAAATTACCGGCAATATGACGAGATGTGTGACGGCAGGAGGTATTTATATGGACAGTAATATTGCTTTAACGATGCGGGGGATCTGTATGACCTTCCCCGGTGTCAAAGCGCTGGACAATGTGGACTTCACACTGAGAAAGGGTGAGATCCGTGCGTTGATGGGGGAAAACGGCGCCGGGAAATCGACATTGATCAAGTGCCTGACGGGTGTTAACAAGTTTGAAGCCGGCGAGATCCATGTAGCGGGCATCGATGGGCCCATTGTGAACAAGGACACGATGGACGCTCAGCATAAGGGAATTTCGACAGTTTATCAGGAAGTCAACCTCTGCCCCAATCTGTCGGTGGCGGAGAATCTATATATCGGGCGGGAACCCCTGACGAAGATTGGGACGGTCAACCGCCGTAAGATGAATCAGATGGCGGCGCAGCTGATGAAGGACCTGGATCTGGATATCGAGGTGACCAGGAACCTGGAAGAGTATTCGCTGGCTCTGCAGCAGATGATCGCTATTGCTCGTGCCGTGGATATGGAGAGTAAGGTTCTGATCCTGGATGAGCCTACATCATCGCTGGATGATAACGAGGTGGAGAAGCTGTTCCATATGATGAAGCGGCTTAAGGGCCAGGGTGTCGGGATCGTATTTGTAACCCATTTCCTGGAGCAGGTGTATGCGGTGTGCGACGGCATCACGGTACTTCGGAATGGCACGCTGGTAGGCGAGTATACGGTGGAGGAGCTGCCGAGAGTCAAGTTGGTGGCGGCTATGATGGGTAAGGACTTCGACGATCTGGCCAGCATCAAACCGGAGGGCAGCATGGACTTTACCAATGCTCCGCTGGAGATTGATGCCAAGGGGTTGAGCCATGCGGGCACCATCAAGCCTTTTGACCTGGAGATTCATAAAGGAGAAGTGGTGGGACTCACCGGCCTTCTGGGAAGCGGCAGAAGCGAACTGGCACGGGCCATTTACGGTGCCGACAGGGCGCAGACCGGAACCCTTAAGGTGAACGGCAAGGAAGAGAAGATCAAGAGTCCTATCGATGCCATGAACCTGGGCATGGGCCTTCTGCCGGACGACAGAAAGGCGGAAGGCATCATCGGCGATCTGTCGGTGCGGGAGAATATCATTCTTGCGATGCAGGCGAAGCTGGGAATCTTCAAGAAGATTCCGATGGCGAAGCAGATTGAGATCGCCGACCAGTACATAGAGCTGCTGCAGATCAAGACAGCCAGCAGAGAGACGTTGATCAAACGTCTGTCGGGCGGTAATCAGCAGAAGGTGATCCTGGCCAGATGGCTTGCCACGAACCCGGATTTCCTGATTCTGGATGAGCCGACGCGCGGTATTGATATTGGTACGAAAACAGAGATACAGAAGCTGGTGATCAAGCTGGCGCAGGAAGGGAAGAGTCTGATCTTCATCTCGTCAGAGATTGAAGAGATGCTGCGTACCTGTAATCGGATGGCGGTTCTGCGGGACGGCGCCAAGGTGGGAGAGATCAGCGGCGATGAGATGACACAGGAAGGCGTAATGCACGCCATTGCAGGAGGTGCGGCACATGAGTAAGATAAAGAAAATAACAAAGATGCAGTTATTCCTGCCTATTTTCAGTATGCTTTTGGTCATGTTCGTTAACGTGATCTATGATATCGCAAGCGGGAACGCTCCGTTCTCTTTCTTCGCGATCAGTACACAGTTGACTTCTTCGGGTAATACGATCCTCTACGGACGTCTGATCGATATCTTGAACCGCGGCAGCGAGGTTGCCATTCTGGCCATCGGCATGACGCTGGTGGTATCGGCCTCCGCCGGAACGGATATTTCCGTGGGTTCCGTGATGAGTCTGTCGGGCGGTATGTGCTGTATGCTTCTGGCAGGCTACGGCGTGACCAACGTGTCCGAGTATGCGAGCCCGCTCTGGGTGGGCATCGGCGCCGGCATTCTGGTAGCGGTTGTCTGCGGCCTATTCAACGGCTTCCTGGTGGCTTACCTGAATATCCAGCCCATGGTGGCAACGTTGATCCTCTGGTCAGCGGGGCGTGCGATCGGTCTGTTGCTCTGCAACAGCGCCATCGTGTATGTGCGTGTTCCTTCTTTCCAGTTCTTTGGTTCCTATATCGGCTTTCTGCCGACACCGATCCTGATTGCGGCGATCTGCGTCCTGATCATGTCGCTGATCTTGAAGTTTACGGCACTGGGGACTTTTGTACAGAGTGTGGGTATCAATAAGAAGGCAGCCAGGATCTCCGGTTTTAACTCTGCTAAGATCATTTTGATGTGCTATGCGATCTGCGGTCTGTGCGCGGGTATCGCGGGGATTACCGCTACTTCCCGTATCTATTCCGCCGACACGAACAATATCGGACTCAATATGGAGATGGATGCCATCCTGGCAGTGGCGCTGGGCGGCAACAGCTTAGGCGGCGGCAAATTCAATCTGGCCGGGTCCATCATCGGCGCCTATACCATTCAGGCGATCACCACCACACTGTATGCGCTGGGTGTTTCCTCTGCGCAGGCGCCTGTATTCAAGGCGATCGTGGTCATCCTGATCGTAGTCATCCAGTCTGAACCTGTGAAAGAGTTCTTTAAGAAACTGTCTGCCAATAAGACAGCTGCAAAGGAGGCGTAAGGTTATGAAGAGATTAAAGATCAATGGCAACAGCCTTTTGTTGGTGATCACCATTGCGCTGTTTGTAGTGATGTATGCGGCAGGCTGCATCGTCTATGCGGACAAGGGATTTACCCATCTGCAGACATTTTTGAATGTACTGATCAATAATGCGGGACTTCTATGTGTGGCCTGCGGTACGACTTGTGTCATGCTCACGGGCGGTATTGACATCTCCGTAGGATCCGTGGTGGCTATGGACTGTATGCTGCTGGCAGTGGGTATGGAGAAATGGGGCATGAAAAGTCCGGTGCTGATGGTTCTCGTACTGTTGATCGGCATTGTGTTCGGGGCCGTGCAGGGTTTCTGCATCGCCTATCTGGACATCCAGCCGTTCATCGTATCCATGGCGGGCCTGTTCTTTGCCAGAGGTATGACGGCAGTGATCTGTACGGATCAGGTGAGTATCGTGACGGATCAGCTTTTTGTAAAGCTGTCCAATACGAAGATCAATATTCCTTTTGGGATCGGTGCTTATACGAACAGAAAAGGTGTGCTGCAGATTCCATATGTGCGTGTCAGTGTGCTCGTGGCTCTGCTGATCGTTATCCTGGTATTCCTGATGCTCAAATATACCAAGTTCGGCAGAAGCATCTATGCGGTGGGCGGCAACAGCCAGTCCGCGACCCTGATGGGCCTTGACGTGCGTAAGACAAAGCTGAAGACCTATGTGCTGGGAAGCTTTCTGGCATCAATCGGCGGCATCTGTTACTGTCTGAATACTATGAGCGGCACCACCACACAGGCTACCGGCCTGGAGATGGATGCGATTTCATCGGCGGTCATCGGCGGCACCCTGCTGACAGGCGGTGTGGGCAATGTAGTCGGTACACTGTTCGGCGTTATGATCAACGGTACGATCTCCACGCTGGTGAAGTCCAACGGTAAGCTGGTCAGCTCCTGGGCGAATATCGTGACTGCTATCCTGCTGTGCTTCTTTATCGTGTTACAGGCAGTGCTGGCGAATATAAAGGAGAGAAAGAAAGCATAAAGATTGACAGCTTTGAAGCTGTAAGGCGGCGGAGGTGCGTGCAAGAAGTGCGTGCCTCTGCTTTTCTGACAGGAGAAGATTCTTAGTCGTTCATGCATCCGAGGTATGAAGTGAATTGCATATTTTAAGAAAAGGTAAAATATTTCAGAGAAATATATACAAGTGTATTGCAAAAGAATCTCTGTAAGTGATAAAATGAAACTGGCAGGACATCGGACCGATCAAGTGCAAGTGTCGGGTAAAGATTGGCGATATGAAACGGTAAAGTTGTCTCAGGGCAGGATATGTAGTATAGTATAAATAAATTTATCAAAAACGGAGGTATGGTATGGGAGCAAAAGAATGTATTGCCAGTGGTAAGGCAGTTCTGGGTATCGAATTCGGATCGACCAGGATCAAGGCGGTGCTGGTAGATGAGAAGAACCAGCCCATCGCGTCGGGAGCGCATGACTGGGAGAATAGACTGGAGAATGGCATCTGGACCTATAGTCTGGAGGATATCTGGACGGGGCTGCAGGATTGCTATCGGAAGCTGACGGAAGATGTGCAGGCGCAGTACGGCGAGAAGCTGACGAGATTGGGAGCGATCGGGTTCAGTGCCATGATGCACGGCTATATGGCATTTAACGAGAAGGACGAGCTGATGGTACCTTTCCGCACTTGGAGGAATACGATCACCGAGGAGGCTTCCGAGAAGCTGACGGAGCTGTTTCAGTATCATATTCCTCAGAGATGGACGATAGCTCATCTCTATCAGGCAATCCTGAATGGTGAAGAACATGTGGCGGATCTGAAATTCGTGATCACGCTGGCAGGATATATTCATTGGAGATTGACCGGTGAGAAGGTGGTCGGTGTGGGTGAGGCATCCGGGATGTTCCCCATTGATATTGCTACCGGACAGTTTAACGCGAGGATGATGGAGCAGTTTAACGACGCGGTGGCCAAGAAGGGCTATGCGTGGAAGGTGCAGGAAGTTCTGCCGGCAGTCCATACAGCGGGACAGCAGGCCGGCGCGCTGACAGCAGAAGGCGTGAAACTGCTGGATCCTACGGGAACGCTGGAGGCAGGGGTGCCTGTATGTCCGGCGGAAGGTGATGCCGGCACGGGTATGGCGGCTACCAACAGTGTGGCCCAAAGAACAGGTAACGTGTCTGCCGGCACCAGCGTGTTCGGCATGATCGTTCTGGAGAAGGAGCTGTCGAAAGTCTATGACGCCATTGATCTGGTGACTACACCGGACGGCAGCCTGGTGGCTATGGTACATTGTAATAACTGTACTTCGGATCTGAATGCCTGGGTGAATCTTTTCAAAGAGTATTCCGAGCTGATGGGCCAGAAGGTGGATATGAACGAGCTGTACGGCAATCTCTATCGCAAGGCATTGGAGGGGGATGACGACTGCGGCGGCCTGCTGGCGTACAATTATTTCTCCGGTGAACATGTGACCGGCTTTAATGAAGGCCGTCCGCTGTTCGTGCGTACACCGGATGCGAAATTTAATCTGGCGAACTTTATGAGAGTACATCTGTTTACTTCACTGGGTGCGCTGAAGACCGGTTTTGATATCTTGTTCCGGGAAGAGGAAGTACAGGTGGACGAGATTCTGGGCCATGGAGGCCTCTTCAAGACCAAGGGTGTGGGACAGAGTATTCTAGCAGCGGCGATGAATGCGCCGGTGAGTGTGATGGAAACGGCAGGAGAAGGCGGCGCGTGGGGTATCGCACTGCTGGCTTCCTATATGGTCAATAAAGAGACAGATGAGAGCCTGGCACAGTTCCTTGACAGTAAGGTGTTTGCCGGCCAGAAAGGTGAGAAGCTGGATCCGGTGGAGAAGGATGTTACAGGGTTTGATACCTTTATGAAGCGCTACAGCGCAGGGCTTGCGGTTGAGAGAGCGGCCGTAGAGAACATCTAAGATTTGGGAGCTGCGGATCTTACGGAGCAGGAACAGACTTCGAGAGTTTATCCCCGCGAGCAACGAGCCAAGCGGCTGCTTGCAGAGGGGTCTTTGATTAAGAGAGAAAGGTGTGACGGATAAGATGTTAGAAGAATTAAAGCAAAGGGTCTATGAAGCGAACATGCTTCTGCCCAAATATGGCCTGGTCACGTTTACCTGGGGCAATGTCAGTGAGATTGACAGGGAGAGTGGTATTTTTGCGATCAAGCCCAGTGGCGTGGACTATGACAAGCTGACACCGGAAGATATGGTTCTGGTGGATCTGGAGGGCAATAAAGTGGAGGGTAAGTATAATCCCTCATCCGATACGGCCACGCATGTGGAGCTGTATAAGGCCTGGCAGGAGATCGGTGGTGTGGTACATACGCATTCTTCCTATGCGACAAGCTGGGCGCAGGCGGGACGCAGCATTCCCTGTTACGGGACGACTCATGCGGACTATTTTTACGGGGAGATTCCTTGCTTAAGATGTCTGAATGCAGAGGAGATCGAGGCGGCCTATGAGAAGAATACGGGACTTTTGATCGTCAGTGAGTTTGCGCGGCTGGGCAAGGATCCGGCAGCGGTTCCGGCAGTTCTGTGCAAGAACCATGGACCATTTGCATGGGGTAAAGATGCCCACGAGGCAGTGCACAATGCAGTTGTCCTGGAGGAAGTTGCCAAAATGGCATACCGCGCGGAGACGATCGAGGCCAGGATCCAGCCGGCGCCCCAGGAACTGCAGGATAAGCATTATTACAGAAAGCATGGAGCGAATGCCTATTACGGGCAGGGCAGATAAGTGGTAGTAAATTTTGTTACTTTTCATAGACAATGTCAAACAAAATAATGCAAGAATCGTATGGTGAGATATCAATATCTGTGGTACAATACTGATTAAATTGTAGGTGGCTTGAGACAATTGTCAGGCAGCTTTAATGATATAATGATCAAAGGAGGCATGGTTGTAAAGATGAACAAATTAGAGTTACAGAAAACAGCTAATGAAGTTCGCAAAGGAATCGTCACCGCAGTACACGGTGCGAAGGCGGGACATCCGGGCGGTTCTTTGTCTGCAGCGGATCTGTTTACATATCTCTATTTCGAGGAGATGAATGTGGATCCCAAGGATCCGAAGAAGGCGGACAGGGATCGTTTTGTGCTATCCAAGGGACATACGGCTCCGGGTCTTTACTCTACATTGGCGAATAGAGGATATTTTCCGGTGGAGGATCTGCCAACACTGCGTCATCTGGGGTCTTATCTGCAGGGACATCCCTGTATGCAGGAGACACCCGGTGTGGATATGTCATCCGGTTCCCTGGGGCAGGGTATTTCCGCGGCGGTAGGTATGGCTCTGGCAGCCAAGATGGATAACAAGGACTACAGAGTTTATACGTTGCTTGGCGACGGTGAGATCCAGGAGGGTCAGGTGTGGGAGGCTTCCATGTTTGCAGGACACCGTAAGCTGGACAATCTGGTGGTGATCGTAGATAACAACGGTTTGCAGATTGACGGTAAAGTTGATGATGTGTGTTCCCCATATCCGATCGACAAGAAGTTCGAGGCATTTAATTTCCATGTGATCAACATTGACGGCAATGATTTTGACCAGATAGATGCTGCATTTAAGGAGGCCAGAGCAACCAAAGGTATGCCGACGGCCATTATCTGTAAGACAGTTAAAGGCAAGGGCGTTTCTTTCATGGAGAACAGCGCAGGCTGGCACGGCAAGGCTCCCAACGATGAGGAGTATGCTGTTGCGATGGCAGATCTTACGAAGATTGGTGAAGAATTAGGAGGTGCAAACTAATGGCAGATGTTAAGAAGATCGCTACGCGCGAAAGTTATGGTAATGCACTTGCTGAATGTGGTGCTGATTTTCCGAATCTGGTAGTCCTTGATGCTGATCTTGCGGGTGCTACCAAGACCGGGGTGTTCCAGAAGGCATTTCCGGATCGCCATGTAGACTGCGGTATCGCAGAGTGTAATATGACAGGTATTGCGGCAGGACTTGCTACCTGCGGCAAGATTCCGTTCATCAGTTCTTTCGCTATGTTTGCGGCAGGACGGAACTTCGAGCAGGTGCGTAACTCTATCGGTTATCCTCATCTGAATGTGAAGATCGGTGCCACTCATGCCGGTATCACGGTGGGTGAGGACGGTGCGACTCACCAGTGTAACGAGGATGTGGCGTTGATGCGCACGGTACCCGGTATGACGGTGGTCGTGCCTTCCGATGATGTGGAAGCGAAGGCGGCCGTACGGGCGGCAATCGAATTTGAAGGGCCGGTGTATCTGCGTTTTGGTCGTGCAGCAGTGCCGGTGATCAATGACAGACCGGATTATAAATTTGAACTGGGCAAGGGCGTTCTCCTTAGAGAAGGCAGTGACGTGACTATCATCGCCAGCGGTATCACGGTAGCTTCTGCACTGGAAGCGGCACAGATGCTGGAGGCTGACGGCATCAGCGCTGAGGTGATCAATATCCATACTATCAAGCCTCTTGATGAAGAACTTGTGGTGGCTTCTGCGAAGAAGACAGGCAAGGTAGTGACTGCGGAAGAGCATTCTGTGATCGGCGGCCTTGGCAGTGCAGTGTGCGACTGCTTATGTGCACAGTGTCCTACACCGGTTCTTAAGATCGGTATGCAGGATGTGTTCGGTGAGTCAGGCCCTGCAGGTGCGCTGGTTGAGAAATACGGACTGGACGGCAAGGGGATCTATGAGTCTGTAAAGGGCTTTGTGAAATAGCAACTTTTTCTGTTTTCAGCCATCGCTGCGGCGGTGGCTGAGAAGTTGTTTGCAGAATTCTTACACAAAGAGGATGTAGGATAAGGAAGTAGGAGAATGTCTGAAAAAAATACTAGGAAAAACATTTTGTCTCCTTCGATCCTGGCAGCGGATTTCTCAGTGCTCGGAGAGCAGATCAGAGAAGCGGCTGCGGCGGGAGCGCAGTATATCCATATCGATGTGATGGACGGTGTGTTTGTGCCGTCAATCTCCTTTGGAATGCCGCTGATCAAGTCGATCCGCAAGGCAACGGACAGGGTGTTTGATGTACATTTGATGATCGTAGAGCCGGAACGGTATGTGAAACAGTTTAAAGAATGTGGAGCTGACAGCATTACCTTTCATCTGGAGGCCACTGGAGATGCCGATGCATTGATCGATCAGATCCGCGCTCTCGGATGCCGGGTGGGGATGTCCATTAAACCAGGGACACCGATCGAGGCTGTCAGGAAATACCTGCCAAAGATAGATATGTTGTTGGTGATGACGGTGGAGCCGGGATTTGGCGGACAGCAGTATATACCGGAATCTACAGAGCGTATCAGACGGGCACGCGGGATGGCAGATGAGTTAGGCATTGATCTTGATATTCAGGTGGATGGGGGTGTCGGCCAGGATAATGTGCATGTGGTGCTGGAGGCCGGCGCCAATGTGATCGTATCCGGTTCGGCGGTTTTCCATGGAGATATTACGGATAATGTGAAGAGATTTATAGCGCAGCTTTAAGGCTGCGCTATCTTGTTGATCTCCCGGTCGTAGGTGAAGATTCCGTTCACCTCTTCTTCCACATCGGATAATTGCGTATAAACCCCTGCGCACATTCCTTCAGGGATCTGTTCCTGCACTTTCTGCATCCGCTCCTTAAAAGCCTTCTGTAACCCTGCGGCATCTTTAAAGGTGCCATATCCATACAACTTATCGTAAGCACTGTGCTCAGGAACTTGCATGGAGTACCCGCCAAACTCCGACAGTACGGTCGCACGCTTTGATTCGGTGGCAAACTTCAGTTTAAAGAAATAGTGATGAATACTCTGCAGGTCTCCGCCGTTTTGGTCAAACCAGCCGCTGGCCTGGTCGATCAGGCGGCTTGGATCGCATGTTCTGGCGATCTTGGTAATGTGCCTGGCGTGGAATTGCCCCCAACCCTCATTGAACAGGACCCACGTGGCAATGCTTGGATGTCCTTTCAGAAGACGGATCGTGGCTTTCATCTCCTTTACAAATTCCAGACGGCCTTCCCGGTGTGCGCGGGACAGGAGACGCAGGCAGCTGTCCGGTATCCACAGCCTTTTCCTGGAAAAAAGAGTCGCCGCGTAGGTTACGAACCAGTGCTTATAGGAACTGCCGCCGTTTACCATATCCTGCCATACGATCATGCCAAGGCGGTCGCAGTGATAGTACCATCGCTGGGGCTCGATCTTTATATGCTTGCGCAGCATGTTAAAGCCCATTTTCTTCATTTCGGTAATATCAAAGATATAAGCCGCATCGGCCGGGGCCGTATACAGTCCATCAGGCCAGTAGCCCTGATCTAACACACCGTTCTGGAAGTGCGGCTGTCCGTTTAAACAGATGCGCGGAATGCCGTTATGATCCGGCTCTACGGTAAAATCGCGTAAGGCAAAGTAGCTCTCGACAGTATCTTCACCCATTGTAACGGTAATATAATACAGATAAGGCTCGTCACAAGTCCATGGGCGGATGATTGGAAGCGAAAGTCCTATGACGTGACCGGCATGACCATTTGCCTCAGCGATCGTTTCCTGGGCAGCTTTTTGCGTCTCGATATCGGATTCTTTGTCACTCTGATACAGAGCCGGTCTTTTGATCTGTATCGTTACCGGCAGCGCTGAAGAAGAACAGACGGTGAGCTGCACGGTTCTGTGCTTTAAGTCGGGCACTGCGAGGACTTCTTCCACGTAATGCGCAGGCACATACTCCATCCAGACAGTCTGCCAGATTCCGCTCTGCGCCGTGTAGAACATACCGCCCCTCTTTAACTTCTGCTTTCCTCTGGCATGGTAAGAGGTATCGCTGAGATCCCTTACGGCGAGAAGAAGATCGATAGTTCCAGCTTGTCCGTCAGAGGCATCTTCGTCTGCAGCCCCGGACTTTTGACAATATTGCGTGATGTCCACAGAGAATGGCAGATAGCCGCCGGTATGCCTTGTGACTTCATTGCCGTTGATATACACAAGACATGCTTGATCCACTGCGCCGAAGTGCAGGATCAAACGAAACCCGGTCTGCAGTTTACCGGAATCTACAGGCAGGCTTCTCCGGTACCAGAGATATTCGTCCGGCTGCAGCTGCCTGCCGACACCGGAGAGAACACTTTCCGGTGAAAAGGGGACCAGGATCTTGCCGTCAAAAGTTTTAGGCCGCCGGAAATTCCGGGTGATTGCATACTCCCAGTATCCGTTTAGGGTGATATAACTTTGACGCTGTAAAAGTGGGCGTGGATATTCCGGCAGGACATGTGCCGGATCGAGAGTGCGTCCCCAGCGTGTATATAGTTGTTTCATATGATCGCTCCTGTCATGATGGGGTTACTATAGAAAACGCCCATCCTGTCGGTAAACGGGATGGGCGGCGTCTACGGTTTCTATAGTTAACTATAGCATTGCGCACTCTTGAAAGCAATATTTTTCCACCTGTGCGGTTGCAATCCAACACACAGTGTGCTGTCTTAACTGACTGACATTGATGGGTAAACTGTTACACTTATGATACGATATTCTGCAGCCAGACGCCCTTCTTTACCAGTACGAAACCGATGATGCACTTTATGATATCGCCTACCTGCACGAGAATAAAGACCGCTGTGACCGGCAGAGTGGTAAAACGGCTTAACGTGAAGGCAATAGTCACGCTGACACACCAGATGAACACGCTGTCAAACAGGAAGGTAACGATCGTCTTACCGCCGGAACGGAGTGTGAAGTAGGAGGCGTGTAGGAATGCATTCTGCGGCATAAAGACCGCGGTGATCATAATAAAATATTTGGCCAGTTCCCGAACATCTGCCTCAGTATTGTATAGCTGCGGGAAGAGGGGAGCCAGGACCAGCATCACAAGCGCTACACAGGTACAGCAGAACACGGAAAAGGCGATCAACTTGTTGTCCTGGTCCCTGGCTTCATCCATCTTGCCGGCGCCCAGCAGCTGTCCTACAATAATGGCTACGGAATCACCCAGCGCAATAAAGACGATGTTAAACACGTTGCCGATCGTGTTGGAAATATTCTGTGCGGCAATGACATTCAGTCCACGGACGGAATAGCATTGCGAAAGCATTGCCATGCCTGCGGCCCACAGTGTCTCGTTTAAAAGAAGCGGTGTGCCCTTGACCAGAATCTTTTGCACCAGATGACCGGGAACCTTTAAGGTGGAATACAGACCTTCAACGAAAGGATTCCGCTCTTTGTGCTTATGCGTATGCAGCAGAATGATGGCCGCCTCTACATAACGGGAAATGACCGTAGCGATGGCGGCTCCCTGTACACCCAGCGCAGGCGCACCGAATTTGCCGTAGATCAGGATATAATTCAGCACCAGATTGATGCATACTGCCACAATCCCGGCTTTCATGGGCAGCAGTGTCTGGCCGCACTCACGCAGCGTGCTGGAATAGACTTGTACCATCATGAAGGGCAGCAGGCCGGTCAGCATGATCCAAAGATATTGTTTTCCGTAATGCAGAGTGGCAGCTGCACTCTCGACGGTGCCTTCTCCCTGTAGGTAGAATTGAATCAAAGTATCCCCTGCAAACAGAAAAAGCCCCGTGGTGAAAAGCGTGATCACGGCTACGATCCATATTTTAAAGCGGACGGTCTGGCGAATGCCTTCCTGATTTCGCTGGCCGAAGTACTGTGCGGTAAAAATGCCGGCACCGGATACGCCGCCAAACAGACATAAGTTGTATACGAAGATCAATTGGTTGACAATGGCAACGCCGGACATCGGTTCCGTACCGACACGTCCGATCATAATATTATCCAGTAGACCTACGAAATTAGTGATACCGTTCTGAATCATGATGGGTACGGCAATAGCCAATACCATCTTATAGAAAGCTTTGTCACCGACAAATCTACGCAGGAGACCGGGGCGAGCTTGTGGTGTTGCGATGGAATTCCTATTAGTGTTTTTCATATTACGATGCGTCCTTTCTATCTATGTATTATTATAGTTTACAATTTTAACGATCAAATCCTATCTGGCAACAATGTGGATGAATGCTTTTCTGGTGCGCCGTTGCGGTATGAGTCTGTACCAAGGAACCGGCGGTATACTTGAAACTACAACAAATCGAGGCTAAAGAAGAAAATGAACTACAATAACGATTAAATCAATAACTCTCCACGAATACCTCATAAAATAAGAGCAGGTAATAAAGCATTTTACCCTATCTAAATCAGATATGCAACAAGGAAGATGCTTTTGCCCAAAATATGTCGAAACCTGTCGAGTAAACTACACGAACAGTTTATTTGAATGACGCCGCATCAAAAATTTGGCTTGCTATTCTACGGATAATAAAATAGTATTGAAATATGATGTAACATTAAATACTATAACTACAATGCTAATTGTGGAGAATACAGGAGGCAGATATGATACTGGCGAGTCTAACAGATTGTGAACAACTGGTAATGAAGACGGTATGGGATGCAGAGGATGAACTAAGCCTGATGGAGATCATGCAGCGGGTGAACGATAAGTACCACAAGAATTGGAAACCACAGACGGTATCTACGTTCTTGGCCCGACTGGTGAGAAAAGGATATCTGAGGCATTACCGCCAGGGGCGCGTATTCTTTTATCAGATTCTGATTCCCTTGGAAGAATATAAAGGGCAGTTGACGAATGATTATGTGGGTTTCTGGAACCACGGTAATGCGGACGAGTTTTTATGTGCACTGGCGCAGGGAAGACCATTACGGCAGGATGAGATCGAAAGGATTCACAGATTGATCGATGGATTGGATGAATAACCTGTTTGTGGTGTTGTTGCTGACGACGGTCACGGGGAGCATATTTTATCTGATAGGACTCATATTTGACAAAGTATGGTCCGGGAATGATATCAAAGTGCTCCGCCTGCAGCTGCGGATGACGCAGTGGGCGTTCTTGCTGCCATGTGTGTATGTTGTATTGTATATGCGAGAGCGAAAGTGGATGCCGATAGCAGCAGGCAGTACCATCAACCTTTTCTACAATACTCTGCTGATGAGAAAGCTATGTGCGGTGCTGGCTTGCATATGGATAGTACTGTTCGCGACATTATTTATACGCAAGATGTGGAAGCGGAGCCATTGGATGAGAATGTTTGATGGCAATATCCCGGAGGAAGATGCCGAAACGCAGGCGATGTTTGAGGAGATCTGCACCCGTCTGGGTATAACCGGTAAAGTATCGCTATATCGGAACGACTCGGTAAAGATGGCGTGTATGACCTACTGGCACGGATATGCGGTGGTATTGCCGCTGGAGCGGTATACGAGAAAAGAGACCGCCGTCATTCTTTATCATGAATTGTGTCATTATCTGAATCGAGATCTCTATGTGGGAACGGTGAGTTGTATTGTATCCTTACTACATGTGTTTAACCCGTTGGTGCCGATCATGCTACGGCAGCTGGATTTGGTATGTGAGGAGTATTGTGACAGGCGGGCATGTCAGGAAGGAGCGGAGATGTTCAGCGAGAAGGAATATTTCCTGACGATATTGAAGATGCTGTCCAAGGAAGAAAAGAGGGAACGGTATAACCTGTTTGCGCTGGCAGACACGATAGGGGAATTTGAAAGGAGAGTACAGTGTATGAAGAGATATCATGAACATGGTGGAATCAAGAAAGGGACAGCGGTAGTGCTGTCGGTATGCTTCCTGATCGGGAGCAGCATAACGGCCCTGGCAGCCGGAGATAGCATGACAGAGGCATATGCAAAAGCAGTGGAGGCGACGGACAACAGAGCTGAGGATACCGAGGTGGTTGCGGATCTCGAGGGAGAGGCAGTCGAGATGAGTGACGAGGAAGTGATTGAGGAGTTCGCCAGAATGTATGATCTGGATCCGGATGATGTGATCATGATGGGGGAAGAAGGCGTTGAGACAGTAGGCGACTGTATTTATATTGACTGGACGCTTAGACCGGGAAAGACAGGAATGACTTCCGGCTTCTCGAAAGAGGTAGGAGAAAAGACTTCAATTATGACTATAGGTGAGCCGGATGATATCAAATATCAGATGGGTGTCAAGGACCCGAATGAGCTCATGCGGTATGTAGAAGGAACGGGACATCTTAGTCATGATTTTTCTATTACTATTAAGGGAAGATATTATTTCTTCGTAACGAATCTTGACAGTTCCAGGAATATACAGGTGAAGGGAACTGTCATCAAATAGGATGGAATTGCTTTATAAATAGAAATATGTGTATGCATTTAGCAAGTAAAAAGAACTGTACTTGATATATGATAAAGAAATAATATAAACAGGGAGTATCCGAGACTGTGAAGGTCTTGGATACTTCCTGTCTTGATCAGTGATTCTCTTCTCGCGTTTGTTGGAATGTTCGATAGAAGTTTTTGTGTCATGTTTCTTTTCTTATGGTTTAGAGTCCCTTGGTGGTATGTTGAATATTTTTGTATTGTCATTGGCGAAGATAGGTACGGTTCTGCCGTATTTTGTCATTTCACAGTGATCAGCTATAACAGTGGAGTTATAGAAAAATTCGGTTTTCAAAAGGAATTGTCCGATGTATAATGAAAGCAGTGGAAGAGGGTGATATTTTTGAATACAACAGAGCAGACACATCAACAGGACTTAGAGCGTTTAAAGTCACTTCGGTATATGGACGATGATTTTATGACTGTCTGCCTTGCAGATAATTTTGAAGGCGTGGAGCTGATACTTCGGATCGTTTTAGGGTGCGAAGATATAAAAATCAAGTCGGTTAGGACACAAGAAATGATGAGGAATTTACAGGGTCGTTCCGCTATTTTAGATGTTCACGCGATTGACAGTACTGATAAGGAATTTGATGTAGAGATTCAAAGGAAAGATACAGGAGCAGGCGCAAAGAGAGCAAGGCATAACAGCAGTCTGTTGGATGCACACATATTAAAGCCTGGTGATGATACGGAGAATATTCCTGACAGCTATGTTATTTTCATAACAGAAAATGATGTAATGGAAGGAAATCAGCCGATATATTCAGTAGAGAGATATGTCACGATTAGTGAAAATAAGGTATTGTTTGGTGACGGTTCGCACATTCTATATGTGAATGGAAAGTATAGGGGTAATGATGAAATCGGAAAGTTAATGCACGATTTTTCATGCAATGATCCTGATGATATGAATTATGAAGTACTTGCTAAAAGAGCTCGATACTTTAAGCGAGATGAGAAAGGAGTTGCTGCCATGTGTAAAATTATGGAAGATATGAGAAATGAAGCGATACAGAATAAGGCAAAGAAGACAGCGGTACACTTGATAAAATTAGGTAAGATATCATTAGAAGAAATAGCTGAAGCTACGGAGTTATCTCTTGATACAGTTAAGGAATTAGAGAACCAATCGATGCAGTTAGTATGATCAGTAAAAATTTAGTATTATAATAACGCGCATTTGAGGATGCGTTGGCAAAGGCGCATGGGACAGCAAATTGCAAACCATGTGTCTTTTTATGTGTTCAAAAGAGAGGAAT
The DNA here is from genome assembly GCA_947175055.1 of uncultured Lachnospiraceae bacterium. Classification (GTDB taxonomy): domain Bacteria; phylum Bacillota; class Clostridia; order Lachnospirales; family Lachnospiraceae; genus UBA3282. The sequence continues at coordinate 34,034 of CAMWLJ010000010.1, forward strand.
ATGAGCGAAAACATTCAAATTAGTGCCGCGACGCGTTCTTCTTCATAACTTATAGTATAAAACAAAATGGTGTTAAAAGAGAAGAAAAACTCTTATATGCATTAAAAAGTCAATTGCCAAATATTACCTTTTAAAATAAATTATATCAGTAAAATGTTCTGCTTTATACAGGATATTTGCTGAAAATATGTCGAAACCTGTTGAGAAAACTACACAAACAGTTTAATTTTACAGTCAGTTTGCCTAAAAAAACACTTGCCATTCCATGAACAATAAAATAGTATATGAAGTATGATGCAATTTCAAATACTATAACTACAATGCTAATTGTGGAGAATACAGGAGGCAGATATGACACTGGCGAGTCTAACGGATTGTGAACAGTTGGTAATGAAAACGGTATGGGATGCAGAGGATGAACTAAGTCTGATGGAGATCATGCAGCGGGTGAATGATAAGTATCACAAGGATTGGAAACCACAGACGGTATCCACGTTCCTGGCCCGGCTGGTGAGGAAAGGATATCTGAGGCATTATCGCCAGGGGCGTGTGTTCTTCTATCAGATCTTAATCCCCTTGGAAGAATATAAGGGGCAGTTGACGAGTGATTACGTGGATTTCTGGAACCATAACAATGCAGATGAATTCTTATGTGCACTGGCACAGGGGAGGCCGTTACGACAGGATGAGATCGAAAGGATTCACAGACTGATCGATGGATTGGATGAATAACCTGTTCTTAGTATTGATATTGACGACGGTCACAGGGAGTGTATTCTATCTGATAGGACTTATATTCGGTAGGATATGGTCTGAAGATGACAGCAAGGTTCTGCGTTTGCAGATGCGTATGACACAATGGTCTTTTTTGCTGCCATTTGTCTATTTTGTATTGTATATATGGAAGCGGAAGTGGATGTCGACAACAGGCGGCACCGTCAATCTGTTCTACAATACGCCTATGATGCAGAGGGTGTTCGCAATACTGGGTTTTGTCTGGATAACATTGTTTGTGGTGCTGATCGTGCGTAAGTTGTACCATAGACATCGATGGATGAGAGTATTTGACGGTAACATTCCGGAGGAAGATGCAGAGGTTGAAGCAATGTTTGCGGAAATCTGTGCTCAACTGGGCATAGCCGGTCAAGTGTCGTTGTATAGGAATGACATGGTGAAGATGGCGTACATGCTCTACTGGCATGGATATGCGGTAGTGTTGCCGCTGAAGCGGTATACGCGAGAAGAAATAGCGGTCTTGCTTTATCATGAATTGTGCCATTATGTAAACCGGGATCTCTATGTAAAGACCGTAAGCTGTATTGTGTCTCTGCTGCATGTGATCAATCCCCTTATGCCTAGCATGTTGAAACAACTGAATCTGGCATGTGAGGAATACTGCGACAGATGTGCATGTCAGGAAGGCGTGGAGCTGTTTAGTGAAAAGGAATATTTTCAGACGATATTGCACGTACTGAACGAGGAAGAGAAAAAGGAACGGTATGATTTGTTAATGTTGGCAGATACAAAATCGGATTTTGAGAAGCGCGTATTGTGTATGAAACGTTTCCATGAACGCGGTGGAATCAAGAAGAGAACAGCGCTGGTATTGTCAGTCTGTTTCCTGATAGGAAGCAGCATAGCAGCTGTGCTAGCCGGGGCTGGTATGGCGGAGGCCTATTCGATAGCAGCACAAGCCACGGATATCAGGGCGGTAGACAGCGAGGAGACCTTGGTAGATGCAGAAGAGGTAGATGCGGCAAGCGATGTGGGAATGTTTGAAGAGCTTACGCGGATGTATGACCTGGGTGCAGATAATGTAATCGTGATGGAACAAGAGGAAATAGCAGCAGGAGCCTGTATCTACATTGACTGGACGCTTGGGCCGGGAGAGACGGGTATGATTCCAGAATTCTCAAAGGAAACAGATGATATGATTTCAATCATGATAGTAGGGGAGCCGGATGATATCAGTTATCAGATGGGAATCAGGGATCCGAATGAGCTTATACGATATGTGGATGGCAGGGGGCATCTTAGCTATGGTTTTTCCGTTACGGAACATGGGGAGTACTGTTTTTTTGTAACCAACCTTGACAGTTCAAGAAATTTGCAGATCAAGGGGACTGTCATCGAGTAGGGTGGAGGGCAGATTTGGGGTTCTTCAAAGTGATATCTATGACAAAATCTGCTCTTTGGCGGATATTGCGAGGGTCGAATACCCCGCAGCTTGCTGTGCTACAAATTTGATGTTACGTCAGCTTGCTGCGGGGATTCGACTTATTTAAGGAACTGTTAAGATTAATTTTTTTCACAGTTCTTAAGTTCATATTTTAATGACATAAGCGGCAAGAACAGCACAATTTGGCGCAAACTAACAAAAGAAGAGCACCAAGGACCATAGTGGTTCCTGTACTCTCCTAAATCTTGAAATCTTAATACATTTCTGAAATTTCTCTCGTTCGATCGTTATAAGTGTCCCGCGCTACAAGCTAATATATTAGACTGATTACTAAAATTCAATAGGAAGAGAAAGAAGCTTTCTTTGATCCTCAAGTTCCTGTAACAGATCTACCAGGGGTTCTTCCCCATTTCTTATACGCTGCATAGTATTGCGCAGGGTTAAGAGCTCATAGTAATCCAACAGAGCTTTCAGATTCCGCTGATCTAACGTCATAACCGTATTGAGCAGGTCGCTTACGGTAAAATCGGGTATGAGCGGTTTGTTTAACAGAGTGATACTCGCTCTATAGTCTGTGCGTTGTAACAGGTAATCTGTGGATACGTCGAAGAAATCAGCCAATTTGATCAGAGTTTCGTAGTCAGGCGAATGGACACCTTTCTCGTAATTGGATATTGTTGCTACGGTCACATTCAGGTAAGCTGCTACTTCTTTTTGAAGAATATTCTTTTCTTTGCGCAGGCTTGCCAATAATTCCCCAAGTTTCATAAATCTTCTCCCGCACACAACGAGCACAAGCCCGGGGTGCTCAGATTGCACATGAAAGGTACTTATGCTCGTCTTTTGTAGTAAAAAGTCATTTTATCTGATTTTAGGATACTTTCATTATAATGTGAATACGATTAAACCATAAGAATAAAAAATGGTGAAAATTGGAAAATAATTAATGAATCGTTAAGTCAAAGAGTTAAGAACACTATATTTTCTCAAAAGAATGCATAACAATAAAGGAGTATCTGAAATTTTGCCAATTACGATACTCCTGGTTAAGTGTATCTATATTACATGCTTAGAAGAATTACGCAGCGACAACAGCTCATAGTAATCAACCAACAGTTCCATACTGCGTTGGTCTAACTTAATGATCGCATTCAACAGATCGCTTACGGTATAGTTAACGAAAAGCGGTTCGTTCAAAGAGTTGATACTTGCCTTGTAGTCCGTTCGCTGCAATAGATAGTCGGTAGATACATCGAAGAAATCCGCCAGCTTGACAAGTGTTTCAAAGTCAGGTGTATGAACGCCATTTTCATAATTGGATATAGTAGCAACAGTTACTTTCAGGTAGGATGCTACTTCCTTCTGTAAAATACCTCGTTCTTTACGTAATTCTGTAAGTAATGCCCCAAATCCCATATCTCTCCCCGGTACACCAACGTGAGAACTGGTGTGGTGCTCACAGTGTATTCCTGTTTATCTTTTGTAAAATAAATATATGCTTAATTTTAAGGTAATTTTACGATAAAGGAAATCTGAATAAATAATACGAATATAAAACAGAAAAATATGGGTAAAAAAATAAATTAATCATTAATATTAATATGGAGTACGTTAAGTCGACCGTTTTTCAGTCAATTTCTATCAGAACTTGAAAATCGGCGTGGTAGGGAGTAGTATATATTAGGGTGCTGCGATTCACGACAGCCAGTTGAAAGGAACAATGAAGATAATGAAGAAATTAGGAAGAAACGATCACTGCTGGTGCGGGAGTGGCAGAAAGTATAAAGCATGTCATATGGCCTTCGATGAGAAAATTGAGCATTATGCGTTACAGAGACATATCGTTCCTGGTCATGATCTGATCAAAACTCCGGAGCAGATTGAAGGGATCAGGCAGAGCAGTAAGCTGAATATTGCGATTCTGGATGAAATTGCGGACAAGATTCATATCGGCATGAGTACAGAGGAAATAGACCGTATCGTAGTGGATATGACAAAGCAGATGGGAGGAATTTCGGCGACGCTTGGCTACGAAGGGTATCCCAAGAGTGTATGTACTTCGATCAATGAGGTGGTCTGCCACGGTATTCCGGATCCTGAGCGGTTATTACAGGATGGGGATATCGTTAATGTGGATGTGTCCACGATCTATAATGGATATTTTTCGGATTCTTCACGGATGTTTATGCTGGGGGATGTGGCTCCGGAGACTAAGAAGCTGGTGCAGGTGGCGCGGGAGTGCATCGATATAGGGCTGGAACAGGTGAAACCCTGGAACTTCTTGGGGGATATGGCGCAGGCCATCAATGATCATGCGCGGGCCAATGGCTATTCCATTGTCCGGGAGATTGGCGGTCATGGTGTTGGCCTGGATTTTCATGAGGAGCCTTTTGTCAGTTTTGTGACCAGCAGAGGAACGGAGATGCTGATGGTTCCCGGTATGGTATTTACGATAGAGCCGATGGTGAACATGGGCAAAGCGGACATCTATATCGATGATGCAGATGGGTGGACAGTATATACGGAAGATGGAAAGCCGTCTGCACAGTGGGAAGTAACGGTGGTAGTGACGGAAGAAGGATACGAGATATTAACTTATTAGTGTAATGTGTATGTGTGTGAAATTTCGTTTGTATGGGTTGAAGTCAGGATACATCTGGGTTAAAGGTGTCTCCTGACTTTTTTATATGAGAAAATTTGTGCAGTATTCCGGTATTGTAAAACCAGGCGTCTTCTGTTATCTTATCTATACAATCTTTGGATTCATTTTGAAGTATACTTTATTCCGTGTATCGTACGGCACGGGTCTCAGGCATATCGCCGCTGATTTCCAAATGTTGAGTCTGACAAACTAATCATGAGAGGAAAGGATATTTTATGAAAGACTTTATGACTAAGATTTTAGATTATTTGAACGAGAGGAGAAACGATCCTGAAAGACGTGAGAGCCAGCTGTCAGTTGTGATCATTGGGGCAGTGGCGGTTGTGGTCATCGTTCTTCTGCTGTTGTTGCTGTGGGGCTATACGGTACGGGAGCGCAGGCAGAAGGAGGAGGCCGAGATGGAAGCGGCTTTTGAGGATGTGGAAGAGGAGGACAGGTTCGTGACGGAAACCTTTGAGGAGGAGGCGGAGATATATATGTCCCAGAATGACGGACAGGATCTGCTTCGTCAGGAATATCTGGAGAGCATCGAATATCTGAATGAGAAGGTGGAAGAACTTCTCAGTTCCATGACGCAGATCGAACAGAATCTGTCGGAGACGATCATAGAGTATCGGGAAGGAGACCAATCTATCCTGAAGCAGATTGAAACCCTTTATGCGGAGGTTACTTCGATCGTGCAGAATCTTAAGCTGACCGAGACGAAATTGTATGATCTGATCGATATTGTACAAGTCATGGATCAGAAGACGATTCCTATGATCCAGCAGCAGATTATGGAGATCCGCCAGGATATGGGGAAGGCACAGACAGATATTTCAAGTCTGTATGAGAAGATCGCGGCACTGCAGCAGGAGGATGTAAAGCTCTGGGCCGGGATAGAGGATGTTAAGAAGTCCTTGAAGAATGCTATTGATAAGAATATGACGGAAGTCAATAACCAGCTGGATATTCTGCTGAATCAGTTTGACTCGCTCGTAGACCAGCTGGGGGCAGTTGAGAATCAGCTGGGTACGGTAGAGAACCAGTTGGGCACGGTGGAGGATCAGGTTGGTGAGGTAGAGAACCGACTGCAGGGTTTATCCACAAGAACTTTGAAATACCGCTATGATGCGGAGAACAATACGCTTTATCTGGAGCCATATACGGAATAGGGCAGCAGATTGCGAGACTGCGGTTTATACTTACAGCCTTATGTCGGTTTTAGCAAGATACCCATGAAGAGGGTTGTAAGTATATCTGTAGTGATGAGCAGAAGGTCAGGCAGAGCAGTAGACAGTTAAAATGGCAATTCTGTCGGAGAAGGTGCAAGAGGAGACAGAAAAGAACACAGCTAAGACGATGATACTGCAGGAGAAGACGCAGGAGGCGACGGAAAAGAAGTAGAGTAGAAGACGGTTAAGATGGCAATTCTGCCGGAGAAGGTGCAAGAAGAGACGGAGCAGAAGCGGAACAGAAGACAGTTGAGATGACAATAAAGAACAATAGTACAGGAAAGGAATGGGATGATACGAATGAAGAGAAAAGGAACCGGTAAGAGCGGAATACTGTGGGGAAGGAAGATTCGCCGGGATGTGATCAGAAAGTCGGGAGTAAACAGGCTGACAGGCAGTCGTGTAAGCGTAAAGTCTGTCAGATATGTGAGGAAAGTGATCGTACTGTGTGCCGGTGCGGTCAGTGCAGGCGTACTGTTTCTGGGAACACCGGCCAGGGCTGCCGGAGAGACCGGTCAGTTTCACAGCAAAGGGGTGATTCGGTACGCGGACAGCACAGGACAGGAAGTTATTCTGGATGCGCAGGACCTGCAAGTGCTTTTTCAATATGCCGCTGAGGGCAAAGGAGGATTGTCTCAGGCGCTTGGCGGCGTTGGAACCAAACTGACCGGAGGGGGTCAAAACTATCAATACACGAGAGAACCGGGTGCGGAAGCATCGATCGGGCGACTGGAGACAATGGCTGATCTGCAGGCTGTCAGTTTTGACTTACTTCTGCAGGCACTGTCGGAATCGCAGACACTTCCGGACGGTTATGAAGAGAACTGGACTTTGGCATGCGCAGACAATATGACGCTGGGCCGGGCAGCTTTTGCAGATGGGATTCTGGCGCGGGGGAACAACAGAGATTTGCTGGAACATTACGTAAGAGGCTGGCTGGAAGGCAGCGGATGTGCGGGGTATGAGGCAGTATATGATGAGGAAGGCAGGTGGATAGGTTATCGTGAGAAGTAGACAGAAGACAGGTAAAAGATATATTTGGGGAATCCCGGCAGTGCTGTTCGGAATCATAATGGTGTCAGGGATTTCGAAGGGAGAAACCGTATTGGCGTCAGGATCGTCAGGATCTTTTTCCAGCAGAGGGATCATCCGGTATGAGCAAGCTGTTATGGATGCGGCGGATCTACAGGGTATTCATGACCATGTTATAGAGAAGAAGAACGCGGCAGCGGGAGTGCTGCAGCAGATCGGAACGAAGTTCAGACAACAGGAAGGAGGGATAGTCTTTGACAGGGATCCGGATGCGGCACAGGGCGATATAGATTTGTCGCAGCTTGGATGGGCAGCGATCACGCAGGCAGCTGCGGATTCCCAGAAGATTCCGGAGGGATTGTCTGTCTTAAATCCTGGGGCTGCCATGCATATCGAAGGTGTGCAGGAATCTACAGAACATTATGTGCCGGCTTCTGCGGATAATATATCGCGCGGCAAAGCTGCCTGGGTGGACGGAATCTTGCTGCTCGGGAACGGAGCCGATAACGACAAGGCCTATCAGGCAGGAATACGAGACGGCGGCGAAGGACGTGTGCCGGAATTCTTGTATCCTTTGTATGAGGTGCAGGAAGCGTCCGTAGAGATCCGGCATGTGCACATAGGTAACATGGAAGAGGAAGAAGAGGGAATTTCCGGATGCTATCATAATTACAAGGAGACGAAGACTAAGACGGATACATGCGGCACTGAGCTGATAAAGACTGACGTAACCTGGTATCCGAATCCCGAAGAGCCGGATGGCGGTTCCTGGCATGGCGGGTTTTATACGTGTCCATACCATAGTGGTGTGTATGAATCTTCCGGGAAATGTACCTATTCTAAGAAGGTTACGACGACCATATGGCATCATGAGTGCGTATGTGGTCTGGAGGATGCGGTATATGCCAGGCTGCGGATCGGCGGGGTGGACGCGGATTACATAGACAGAGCGATCAGACTGGAGGCAGTGTTGGAAGAAGGAGATGCATATGAGCAGCTGGCCTGGCAGAGCGAGGACAGGATGATATGGTCTGACGAAGCAGGTAATGTTCTGGGCACGATGCAGAACTTGGATGTACAGGCACCCGGTATTTATCGGTGCAGTATAAATGTGTCAAATGAGGATATAGATAATAAGGAGATAAGTGTGACAGTCAGAGTTTCAGGTGTGGTACTCGGGAATTGACAAGAGAGTTTTTTTGTGATACTCTACCCTCATATAGTATCTGTAACAACCCGTAACTTGGCAAATGTAATCTGAGCGGAATGTGATTCCGGTATGGGGTTGCAGATATATGGGGTGACTGTAAACGAACAGTGAAAGCGACGACGAAGAGAGTAGGTAGAGGAATCCTTTCCAGAGAACATTCCGTGCGCTGAGAGGAATGAAGAGATGAATCTACTGAATATGGCTTCCGAGCAGTGTGCCTGAGCCGACAGGGGTTAGGGTACAACAGGTTCCGCCTGTTACAGCGGCAGAGTATGGTAGTACTCGCTGAGGCTGGCTTTGTGAGAAGCCGGCGAAGAGAAGTGGTAACACGGTATACATCCGTCTTCTTATTTTCATTATGTTTGTGACATGGTGAATATGGGAAGACGGTTTTTGTATCATGGGACACTTGCTTATGAAGTGCGCGTTCACGGACGGCACAGCAGTGCACAGTCCTGTTTCCGTCAGCTTCTATAGTAGAAGAACAGTATTTGCACAATAATATTTACAGAAAAGAGGGATATCATGAATAAGGGAAAGTATTATATTACGACGGCGATTGCTTATACTTCCGGCACACCGCATATCGGAAACAGCTATGAGATCGTGCTGGCGGACAGCATTGCCCGTTTCAAGAGGAAAGATGGATATGATGTGTTCTTTCAGACGGGAACCGATGAGCATGGCCAGAAGATCGAACTTAAGGCGCAGGAGCAGGGCGTGTCTCCGAAACAATTCGTAGATCATGTGGCCGGGGAGATCCGCAGGATCTGTGACTCTCTGAATACGTCTTATGATAAGTTTATCCGCACGACGGATGAGGATCATGAGAAGCAGGTACAGAAGATTTTCCGGAAATTATATGATCAGGGAGATATCTATAAGGGATACTATGAGGGGATGTATTGTACACCCTGCGAGTCTTTCTGGACGGAGTCACAGCTGGTAGACGGCAAGTGCCCTGACTGCGGCAGGGAGGTGAAGCCTGCCAGGGAGGAAGCATATTTCTTTAAGATGAGCAAATATGCGGATAAGCTGATCGAACACATTAATGCACATCCGGAATTTATCCAGCCGGTATCCCGCAAGAATGAGATGATGAATAACTTTCTTTTGCCGGGACTGCAGGATCTGTGTGTGTCCAGGACTTCCTACAAATGGGGCATTCCGGTAGACTTCGACGATAAGCACGTGATCTATGTGTGGATGGATGCGCTGTCAAACTATATTACGGGTATTGGTTTTGATACGGACGGTGGAAGCACGGAGCAATACAACACATTATGGCCGGCGGATCTGCATCTGATCGGTAAGGACATCATCCGTTTTCATACGATCTACTGGCCGATCTTCCTGATGGCGTTGGGTGAGCCACTGCCCAAACAGGTATTTGGACACCCCTGGCTGTTGCAGGGAGATGGTAAGATGAGTAAATCCAAGGGTAACGTAATCTATGCAGATGATCTGATCGATTTCTTTGGTGTGGATGCAGTGCGGTATTTTGTTCTGCATGAGATGCCCTTTGAAAATGATGGTGTGATCACGTGGGATCTGATGGTGGAGCGTATGAATTCGGATCTTGCCAATACACTGGGCAACCTGGTAAATAGAACGATCTCCATGAGCAACAAATATTTTGGCGGACTGGTGTCCAACAAGAAGATAGGTGTCGATGAAGGTACGGAGGATGTGGATGCGGATCTGTTCCGTGTAGTGGCTGACACTTACAACAGAGTGGAGAAGAAGATGGATGAGCTGCGGGTTGCAGATGCCATTACGGAAATCTTCGTTCTGTTTAAACGCTGTAACAAATATATTGACGAGACAATGCCCTGGATTCTGGCTAAAGATGAGGCAAAGAAGGACAGGCTGGCAACGGTGCTCTATAATCTGTTAAATGGTATTTTGGCAGGGGCATCTCTTTTGGAACCTTTTATGCCGGATACGGCAGCGGCAATCTCTGCACAGATCAAGGCAGAGTTGGTTGACTTTGGGGTGTTGGAGGAGTGCGCGAAGAGCCAGGATACTGAGAAAGTGTCAACGCTGTATCCTACGGATAATCGTGTTACCGATACGCCGGAGATTCTTTTTGCCAGACAGGATCTGAAGGAGATCACTGAGAGAGTTGAGGCGATGCTTGCCAAACGTAGGGCGGCAGCCGGTAAGGAAGAGACGGCAGAAGCGGAAGAAGTGCCGGAGGATGTGATCGATCTTGAGGCGAAAGCGACAATCTCCTATGACGTGTTTGACCAGTGTCAATTCCAGGTGGGTGAGATTCTGGAGTGTAAGGAGGTTCCTAAGTCCAAGAAGCTTCTGTGCTCTAAAGTGCGAGTGGGATCTGAAGTAAGACAGATCCTGTCCGGTATCAAACAGCATTACAGTGCAGAAGAGATGGTGGGCAAGAAGGTCATGGTCCTGGTCAATCTGCAGCCGAGAGAGATTGCCGGCATGATGTCCGAAGGCATGTTGCTGTGCGCAGAAGATGCAGATGGAAAACTGTCGTTAATGACACCTGAGAGGCCGATGCCGGCCGGAGCGGAGATCTGCTAGTAGATCTGCCAGAATAAGGAGGGGACTTGTCAGTGGTGAAGAAACAGGAATTTTATTTTGACTCCAGAGACCGGGAGCATAAGATTCATGCCATCAGATGGATACCGGAGACGGAGAGACCGGTCTGTGTTGTACAGATCGTGCATGGCATGGCCGAATATATAGATAGATACGACGAGTTTGCCTCTTATCTGGCAGGTAAGGGAATCCTGGTAGTGGGAGACGATCATTTAGGACACGGCAGATCTGTCAGACAGGGAGAGCCTTACGGCTATTTCTGCAAGGAGGACGCTGCGACGGTGCTGGTGCGGGATGAGCACAGGCTTAAGAAGATGACACAGGAGCAATATCCGAATATTCCCTATATTATATTGGGACACAGTATGGGTTCCTTTATCACACGCAATTATCTGTTTCGTTACGGCAGCGGTATTGATGGGGCTGTCATTGTGGGGACAGGGATGCAGCCAAAGATAGCGCTTCTTTCGGCCCGGATGTTAGCCGGACTGCAGAGAATATTCTGCGGGCCGAAGCATGTGAGCGGCCTTTTGAATGTGGCGGCATTTGGTGCATATAATAAGAGGATTGCGTCTCGCAAAACGCTTTTTGACTGGCTTTCCAGAAATGAAGAGAATGTGCGGCGTTATATAGAAGATCCATTGTGTGGATTTACCTTCACGATCAATGGTTTTCAGACGCTTTTCCATCTGATCTGGAACCTGCATGATGAGAAGAGACTTCAGGAGATGCCTAAGCGCCTACCGGTTCTTTTCTTGTCCGGAGAAGATGACCCGGTGGGGAATTATGGCCAGGGTGTAAAGCAGGTATATCAGTCTTTCCTGCGGGCCGGTTTGGAGAATGTACAGATAAAGCTGTATCCTGAAGACAGACATGAGATTTTGAACGAGGTAGATAGAGAGAACATCTACGACGATGTTTATCGTTGGATCCTGCAGAGGATCTGACCGGAAGTTGTGTCAAGGCTGACATGAGTGCAGATCTGTTTTAATGTTGTTGTGAACGGTTGAGCCGTGAACCGTAATATTTTGTTCGATTTGAGATTTCGTGAAGAGGAATCATGGGGGTAGAATGGGAAGACATAAGTGGCGGCGGAGATTGATTATATTGGTGATCCTGTGTATTGGCGGCGTGATTTTTTTAAATCCGGACAGGAAGGCGGATGGTCATACGAATGACACCGCGTCGGGCAGCAAGGCAGATGAGACGATCGTCGGCTGGATGATCGAGAAGATAGCAGCCGGAGAGGTGGATCTGGCGGAAGAAAACAGTATCAGGCAGATGTTTGGTGAAGCTGAGGGAGAGCTTGGAATCACTCTGACAGAGACCGAGAAAGATAACGTAACAGGATTTCTGCGGACACTTGGAACGATAGAGGTTGAAACCGGGGATTTCATAGAACAAGCGAAGGAGAAATACCAACAATACAGCACGGGATTCGTTGAGGAAGCGAATGAAGCTATTAATGAAGCGGTGGAGAATGCAGTGACAGATGCAGCACACAACTTTTTTGACAGTATGCAAAGTGCGGTGGCGGATTTCTTCAAAAATCTGCTCCCGAAGTAAATCTGATTCAGCGTGCCACTGGCGAAAGACAGGTCGCAGAGCCTGTACAAAAGACATGAGGGTTGAGCCTGTAATACGGTAGGTGGCCGGACACTGATCCATGTGGCGAAAATGTGGCAGTGTGATACAAAGAACGCATGATTTTGCCTTCTTTGACCATACTATATAGAAATGGTCAGAGGAGGCGATTTCTATGAAAATAGCATTTTTCAGTACGAAACCGTATGATAAGATATGGTTTGAACCTATGGGAAAGGAGTACGGATTTGAGATTCATTTCTTTGAAATGTCATTTCAGGAGGAAACGATCTCACTTGCGCGGGGATTTGATGCGATCTGTATCTTTGTCAATGATTATGTGAATGCCAGAATGATCGATCAGCTCCACGAGATGAAGGTCAGGGCGATTCTGCTTCGGAGCGCAGGTTTTAATCACGTGGACGTGCAGGCGGCAGAGGATAAGCTTTGTATCCTGCGGGTGCCGAGTTATTCTCCGGAGGCGGTGGCAGAATTTGCGATCGGTATGATATTGACTGTGAACCGATTCACGCACAAGGCATATAATAGAACAAGGGAATTTAATATGAGTCTGAATGGCTTAATGGGAGTGGATCTGTACCAGAAGACGGCAGGCATTATCGGTACAGGTAAGATCGGCCAGGCTATGATACGTATCTGTAGAGGGTTTGGCATGCACGTGGTGGCTTATGACCCGTACCCGAATAAGGAGCTGTCAGTGGAATATGTGTCGTTGGAGAAACTGATGGCGCAGGCGGACTTGATCTCGCTGCATTGTCCTTTGACTTCGGATACGAAGCATATTGTTAACAGAGCGACCATAGACCATATGAAACAGGGCGTCTATCTGGTGAATACTTCCCGCGGAGCGCTGATCGATACGGATGCGTTGATCGATGGGCTTGTGGCCGGGAAATTCGGAGGCGTGGGATTGGATGTCTATGAGGAAGAAGAAGGAATTTTCTATGAGGACAAGTCGGGAGAGATCATGCAGGATGAGAATTTGGCGCGGCTGATGACTTTTCCGAATGTGTTGATAACCTCTCATATGGGGTTTTTCACGAAAGAAGCCATGCAGGCCATAGCCAAAGTTACGCTGGAGAATGCATATGCATTTGAAAATGGGCTGCCGCTTAAGAACAGAGTATCGGCGCAGCAGGCGGGCTGAAGCCTGAAACCGTGCGAAGAGAGACTTTCATTTTAAGAGGTTGTATGTTTATCCCAAATACGCTAAAATATAGATAACATGTTAAAGGAGCTGCGGGAAAGGGTGGAAACGTTTTATCAGATCAGAAGCGCATACCGTGATGAATGGGAAGATGCCATGGCGTTAGCGTGGAAGACCTTCCTGCAGTTTGAGGCGGATGTCTATTCTGCGGCGGGCGTGCAAAATTTCGAGAATTTTATTACGGATGCCACGCTGCACAGGATGTTTATCATGGGGGCCTATCAAATGTTCGTGGCATTGGATCGGCAAAGAATCATTGGTATGATCACGTTGCGCGATTCAAAGCATATCTCGCTGTTGTTTGTAGATGAGAAATATCACAGGCAGGGGATAGGACGTGCGCTGGTGAAACAGCTGACGGATTATATGGCGGAGGAGATGGGAATCCGTCAGGTGACAGTCAATGCGTCTCCATATGGGGTAGGATTTTATCATAAGCTGGGATTTCGGGATCTGCGTCCCGAGGAACAGAAGGATGGTATCATCTATACCCCCATGGAACTTAAATTTTAAGATGCGAGGATACATATATGGAGTATATTAAGAGTAAAGACATTTTCTTGTTGGTGAGGGATACTTTGAAAATAGTCTATCCCCGGTTGATGAAGCATGGTTCGAGAGTGGCATATATGGTCTATACGATGCTTCGGGAAGAGGGGAAGTATGAGGAATTTGAACTGGCTGATATGGTAATGGTGGCAACGCTTCATGATATCGGTGCCTACAAGACAGAGCGGGAAAGGCTTGGGGATATTCTGCGGTATGAGTCTAAAGAGTGTATGGCCCATGCCATTTACGGCTATCTGTTTTTTAAGTACCTGTCTCCGCTGCCGGAGCTGGCCAAGGTGATCATGTACCATCATATGGATTATGAACAGCTTCAGAAAGTTAATTATGAGTATAAGGAACTGGCTGCCTATATCAATATTGCCGAGAAGATGGATCACTATTCTACAGCGCTGGGAGACAAGTTTGAAATGGGCATGTTTCAGAAGTATGCCGGCACGAAACTGTCGGATGACGGTCTTTTTCTCTTTTATAAATGTGAAGATAAGTACGGTATGTTTGAGAAGATCCGAAGCGGGGTCTACCTTAAAGAATTAGATGACATTATCGAATACATGATCTTCAATAATGAAGATAAGAAGAAATTTCTCGAGATGCTGATGTACTGTCAGGGATTTTTCCGCAGTCAGATGGTGATGGAGACAGCGATGGCAGTCTGCGTCAGTGAAGAGATCGCCAAGGAGATGATGCTTCCACTGCAGAAGAGGGAAATCCTCTATTACGGGACTCTGATCCATGATATCGGTATGCTGGCGATCCCCCGGGAAGTGATTGAGAAGCCACGTAAACTGGAACCGAAAGAGGTCAAGCTTTTGAAGACACATGTGGAGATCGCAGGTAAGATACTGAGCAGCCGCATGAAGAAAGAAGTGGTCGATATTGTGCTTGCGCACCATGAGAGATGTGACGGAAGCGGATATCCAAGGCAGCTGACAGACAGCCAGATGAATACCGAGCAGAAGATCTTGCAGGTTGCGGATGTGGTAGTTGCGCTGTTGAATCAGCGGAGCTACCGGAAATCTCTGCCGAAGGAGAAGATACTTGCCATTTTGGATGACAAGACGGACAGGAGTCGATTGAAGCGTCAGGTAGTTGCTGTTGTCGTACAATCCTATGACAAGATCGTAAGCCGCATCAGGGAAGAGTCAGCGCAGATTCTGAAGATGTACGAGACACTGAACAAGCAGTATGAATTGATCAGTAAGAAGTATAATATATAGGCGACTGTAACAGTTCAGCCACATAAAATTTATTATTTATATAGCTTTTTAGAGTTCCTTTGTAATATAATAAAGGAATGAGTTGCTAAAGATTATAGGAGTGAGACAGTTATGGGAAGATTTTTGGACTTGGATAGTCCGCTCATGCGGACTTTAAACCGTGTAGCAGATCTGATGATACTGAATCTGGTCATGATCGTATGTTGTATACCGATCATAACAATAGGCGCCTCTGTCACGGCTATGCATTATGTTATACTAAAGATGGTGAGAGGAGAAGAAGGTTATCTGATCAAAGGGTTTTTCAAGTCATTTGCTGCAAACTTTAAGCAGGCCACAGTGATCTGGCTGCTGATGATGGTTGTGATCGCAGTTTATGTCGGGGATGCACTGATATTCTCTTTCTCCGGAATGGTGTTTCCGAAACCACTGGTGATCGCAGTAGTCGCAGTGGGGGTCGTTCTATATTTGATCTCCATGTATGTGTTTCCCCTGCTTGCCAGGTTTGAGAATTCGATCAGGAATACTCTGAAGAATGCGGCTCTTATGGCAGTAGGGAATCTGCCCAAGACGCTATTGATGGCTGTTTTTTATGCAATGCCGCTTGTGATCAGTTATTTTTCGACCTATGCGCTTCTATTTGTTTTCCTGTTTGGAATTACGGCACCGGCTTACGGGGCGGCCTGGTTATACAGTAATATATTTAAGAAGTTTGAACCGGAAGTGGAAGTAGTCTCAGATATGGATTTTTCGGTCGATGTGGGTGAGATAGGTGAGGAAGTCAATGGAGAAGAAGAATAAGTCTTCGGTATTGCAGTGGATCGTTCCATTTGCTATCCCGATGATCATAGTGTTGATCATATTGTTTAATTTCTCGGTTAGAACGAATACGTATGCAAAGGAATCGGTCTCTGACGATATGTTTCGTTCGGCAAGGCGATATGCGAAAGAAGTGGTCAATGAGTTGGCAACGGTTGGCAGAGCGGTGAATTCTGTCTGCACTATGTTGGAACAGGATCAGACTCTGGACGATGAGCAGATCGTTGCCCTGGTCAGAATCGTAGCAGACTGTGCGGAGGCTTCCAGAGTAGAGCTGTGCAACGGCGAAGGGAATGGTGTCGACCAGTTGGGGAATAAGGTTTCTATTGGAGAGGAACCGTATTTTAAAGAGATCCAAATTTCTGACAGTCCTTTTCTGTACATAGAGGGAGAAGACGATGCGACAAAAAGGTCTATCCTGGTAGTAGAGAGTGTTGGTAAGGATGAGGGAAACTTCATGCTTCTTTATTATCCGGTGGAGAAGTTTGACAGCCTGCTTTGTGAGGAAGATCTGGAATCGGGCGCTTTTCTTGCGTTGATAGATTCAGCGGGCAGAATTCTATCGGCTTCCGGCAGCGAAAGCAAGATGATTGAAAGCGGAAATCTGCTGGAAGCTGTTCAGGGTGCGGATCCGGCAGAAGCACAGCGTATCAGGGATGCCATGGCAGGAAATATGCAGGGAGCGTGCAGTGTGAAGACGGATCAAGAGAGTCGTACATTGTATTTTGCACCGCTTGGAAAGAATCAATGGGGAATCATACTGGGTGTTCCGCAGAGTCATGTTGATCAACTGGTTGGGGTTCAGTGGAAGAATACGAAAGGGATGCTTATTTCTCTGATCGTTGTGTTCCTTGTTTTCTGTTGCTTTATTATGGTGGTAGATACGATCGGAAGAATCCGTGATAATAAGCAGAAGAAAGAGTTGGAGAATAAGGCGGATACGGATCTGCTGACCGGCTTGAATAATAAATTGGCGACAGAGCGTAAGATTAAGAATTATATGGCGCAGAATCCGAAGACACAGTGTATGATGTTTCTTCTGGATGTGGATAATTTTAAGACGGTCAATGATACGATGGGGCATGCTTTCGGTGATGAGGTGCTCAGTACGCTGGGAGAAGAGATCAGTTCAATCTTTCGTGCATCCGATATCATCGGTCGGGTAGGTGGAGATGAGTTCATGATCTTCCTCAAAGCGGTGTCAACTCCAGAGGTCATTCGCAAAGAAGCCAGGAAAGTAGAGGATTTCTTCCGGAACTTTCACGTTGGTGAGCAAGTGAAATATGCGGTACATGCCAGCATTGGTGTGGCAGTTTTTCCTCATGAAGGCGTTGATTTTGAGACGTTGTATAAGGCAGCCGATCAGGGGCTGTATAAGGCGAAGCGACGCGGGAAGGATCAATTGGCGTTTTATGATGATAAGTGGGGAGAGTTCGTAGAAGACGATAGTATATGATAAGTGAATCATAGAGAATGTGAAGGGACGGCGGATATTCTGCCGTCTTTTTTTGTCATATCTATCAGATTTTTATATTGACATATACCCCATGGGGGTATAATATAAAAGAAAAAGACAGTGTTGACAGACGAACGACGGGTTGTGCATGATGAGGGTTTACTATAAAAGTATGTCGATGGATCGCGGTCGCATGATAGAAAATGATAATACTGGAAATCCTGTAAGAATGATAGTATGATTTCGGGTTTAGGTAGGAAACAGAGGAGGAAATGAAGATGGCAGAGAATAAGAGTATAACAGAAGAGATGGAAAATGAGGCAGACGGCAGGGATCAGTGTGATGACGACCAGACGCAGGATATGTGTGCATGCGGACATTATAAAGTCATCCCCCGTGACGATCAGGCGCAGAAACAGCTGCAAAATCGGATCAACCGTATTATCGGGCAGCTTAACGGTATTAAGAATATGATCGGTGAGAACAGATACTGCGGGGATATCCTGATCCAAATAGGAGCGGTGGAGAGTGCACTGCAGAGTCTTGGCTATATAATCTTGCAGGAACACATGCAGACATGTGTCGTCGAAGAAGTGAAGAAGGGGAATGAGGCGATCATGGAGGAAGCG
Source organism: uncultured Lachnospiraceae bacterium (assembly GCA_947175055.1). GTDB lineage: Bacteria > Bacillota > Clostridia > Lachnospirales > Lachnospiraceae > UBA3282. The sequence goes on from CAMWLJ010000010.1 coordinate 52,402, forward strand.
ATAGAATTGATCAAGAAGTTGAAATAGAGTGGGAGGGATTCATAATGAAAAGTGAAAAATTTCAGATAACAGGCATGACCTGCGCCGCCTGCAGTGCACATGTAGAAAAGGCGGCATCCGGTGTATCCGGTGTGAGCAGTGTCAGTGTGAGTCTTCTGATGAATAATATGACCGTGGAATATGATGCGCCGGCCACGCCGCAGGCGATCTGCGCAGCGGTGGAAGCGGCAGGATATGGGGCTGATGTGTTTGGCCAGACGGCGGGAACTGGCGCAGAAGGACATGAGAGTATTTTGGAAGACAAGGAAACTCCCAAGATCCGGCGCAGGCTGATCGCATCCGTTTGCCTTCTCATACCGCTTATGTATGTATCCATGGGCGCGCTTATGTGGGGGTGGTATCTGCCGGAGGCATTTGCCAGGGATCCATGGGCGATCGCGTTATATCAACTGCTATTGACGGGACTTGTGATGGTCATTAACCAACGTTTCTTTATCAGTGGGTTTCAGAGCCTTTTACACAAAGCGCCCAATATGGATACGCTCGTGGCGTTGGGAAGCGGTGCGGCATTTGTATACAGCACAGCCGTTGTATTTCGGATGGGGGCGGCCATGGCAGAAGGGAATCCGGAAGTGGCGATGCACTGTCTGCATGATATGTATTTTGAATCTGCGGCCATGATCCTTACATTGATCACGGTTGGCAAGATGCTGGAAGCTTACAGCAAAGGGAAGACGACCAATGCGATCAAGAGCCTGATGGACTTAGCACCCAAGACGGCGCACGTGATCCGCGACGGAAAGGAAATGACTGTGCCGGCACAGGATGTTTTGACAGGGGAGATCTTTGTGGTGAAGCCGGGGGAAAGTATTCCGGTAGACGGGGAAGTACTGGAGGGAGAGAGTGCGGTAGACGAATCAGCGTTGACGGGTGAGAGCATTCCGGTAGATAAGCAGATGGGAGACCGCGTCAGTGCGGCGACGATCAACCAGAATGGCGCATTGACCTGTAAGGCGACGCGAGTGGGCAGAGACACTACACTGCAGCAGATCATTGATATGGTGGAGAATGCGGTGGCGACTAAGGCGCCGATCGCGCAGATAGCAGACAGAGTTTCGGGTGTTTTCGTGCCGATCGTGATCGTGTTGGCAGTAATAACAGGTGTCGTATGGCTGGCGGCAGGGGCCGATGCCGGCAAGGCACTCTCCTATGCCATCAGTGTGCTGGTGATCAGCTGCCCGTGCTCCTTGGGACTTGCCACTCCGGTGGCGATCATGGTTGGCAACGGCATGGGAGCAAGACAGGGTATTCTGTTTAAGAATGCAGAGGCACTAGAACAGGCAGGTAAGATGGATTTCGTGGTGCTGGATAAGACCGGAACGGTAACTGAGGGAAAGCCGAAGGTTACGGATCTGCATCCTGCAGAGGGGGTGTCGGAACAGGAGCTTCTATATACGGCTGCGGCTTTGGAGAGCATGAGCGAGCATCCATTGGCAAAAGCAATATGCGAGCATTCTGCAGAAACGGGGTTATCGGTGCAGCCGGCGGGGAACTTTCATGCACTACCGGGCTGGGGTGTGGAAGGTATGGTGAACGGGAAAACGGCAGCCGGCGGCAGCGGCGCGCTGTTTGAAGAGCGCAGACTGCTGACTGCTTCTATGCGGGCGATGGGAGAGAAGATGGCCGGGGAAGGCAAAACGCCGCTTTATTTCTCGGCCGGAGACAGGATGCTGGGGATGATCGCGGTAGCCGATGTGGTGAAGCAGGACAGTGCACAGGCGATCGGTGAGCTTCGGAATATGGGAATACAAGTAGTCATGCTGACCGGTGATAACAGGAGGACTGCGCGCGCGATCGGGAGACAGGTCGGGCTTGATGCGGTGGTATCGGATGTACTTCCGGGAGACAAGGAGACGGTGATCAGGAAATTGTCAGAATATGGCAAGACGGCTATGGTAGGAGACGGCATTAACGATGCCCCTGCGCTTACGAGAGCCGCGGTGGGAATCGCGATCGGCGCAGGAGCAGACGTTGCGCTGGAGGCGGCAGACGTGGTACTTATGAAGTCCAAACTTACGGATGTCTCGTCGGCGATCCGGCTTTCCAGACAGGTGCTTAAGAATATCCATGAGAATCTGTTTTGGGCATTTTTCTATAATTGTATTGGTATTCCGCTGGCAGCGGGTATTCTGGTGCCGATCTTTGGACTGAGCCTGAATCCCATGTTTGCCGCTGCGGCGATGAGTCTGTCCAGCTTCTGCGTGGTGACGAATGCATTGCGGCTGAACCTTTTTAACATGGGAACGAACAGACGCGACAGAAGGAAAACGGAGGTCCCGATGCCGGAATTCATCACCGGCTTTACGGAGATAGAAGATCATAAGGAGGAGAAACAAATGGCAGAGAAGATTGTAAAAACACTCAATATTGAAGGGATGATGTGTGCGCATTGCCAGGCGCATGTACAGAAAGCGCTGGAAGAGACGGCAGGTGTGATCGAGGTGGAAGTCAGCCTAGAGGAGAACAAGGCAACGGTGACAATGGATCCAGGCACTGAGGAACAGACGCTGGTCGATGCGGTGACGGCGGCCGGTTATAAGGTGGTTTAGGACATTTGTGAGATAGGTATATCGGCTGCGTTTCTTAACATATGTCAATACATGAATTTATTTTTGTAAAAAATGCATAGGAAAGTCAGCCATTCTTCAGCAACTTGTCTGATGGTATGAAATGGATTGCATAAAGTAAGCAAATTCTACAATGTAAAGTAAAATCTTTGTGAAATAATGGCATAGCAAAGGAAAAGAAAGTTCGTTATACTATGTTCAGAGTCAACCGAGGTTGACAGAGAGCACGATACTATAAATTTTTTAAAAACAGGAGGCAATCATGGCAAGTTTATCATTAAAGAATGTCTGCAAAGTATATCCGAACGGCTTTGAGGCAGTAAAAGATTTCA
>CAMWLJ010000011.1 GCA_947175055.1 uncultured Lachnospiraceae bacterium
GCAGGCTGTCCGGCTTCTCCTTGCGAATGATCTCCTCCAGCACCCTTACTGTCAGTGGTTCGATATATACCTTATCTGCAATATCACCGTCGGTCATGATGGTGGCCGGATTGGAGTTCACCAGGATGACTTCCATGCCCTCCTCTTTCAGAGAGCGGCATGCCTGCGTCCCTGCATAGTCAAATTCCGCCGCCTGCCCGATCACTATAGGCCCCGAGCCGATCACGAGTACTCTTTTTACATTCGGATTCTTAGGCATTCTTTCCCCTCCACATCATTTTGATAAACCGCTCAAACAGCTCCCCGGAATCCTGGGGCCCCGGACAAGCTTCCGGGTGAAACTGCACAGTGAAGATATGCTTGCCTGTATAAGAGAGCCCTTCGTTGGTCCCGTCATTGACATTCTCAAACGCAGGCACCGCCACCCTGGGATCCAGCTTCTTCGTATCTACCACGTAACCGTGATTCTGGGAAGAGATATAAACTCTGCCTGTCTCTAAATCTTTCACCGGATGATTGCCGCCCCTGTGGCCGTATTTCATCTTATAGGTATCTGCTCCGGTGGCCAGCGCCATCAACTGATGTCCCAGACAGATCGCAAATATCGTAATATCCGTATCATACAGCTTCTTGACCTGTTCGATCACCTCCCTGCACTCCTTCGGATCACCAGGGCCATTACTCAGCATAATACCGTCCGGCTTCGCGTCAATGATCTCCTGCGCCGTCGTAAAAGCGGGATAGACCGTCACCTCACAACCTTTGGCAGCCAAAGACCTGGCGATATTGCCCTTCGCACCCAGATCTAACAGCGCGACTTTTAACCCTCTGCCCGTCAATTCACGGACCATGCTGGGCTTCTTCTCTCGTATACCACGCTCATATGCTTCTTTTTTAAATTGGGAACTTCCGGAGACCGGACCATTATCTGATAAGTCTTGTGCGGCAGACAACGTATATTTTTCCCGGCAGGTCACAAGATCGACTACCTTACCGGTCGTATACGCCTTTAGTTTCGGAAGGATTTCTTCCAGATCATATTTCTCATTGGTGGTGATCATACCGTTCATCGTACCTTTTTCCCGAAGGATCCTGACAAGCGCCCTCGTGTCGATCCCTGCGATGCCAGGAATACCGTTTTCCTCAAGAAACTGCTGAATCGTCATATCACACCGAAAATTGCTGGGAATACGACTCAATTCCCGGACGATAAATCCGTCCGGCCAGGGCCTGCTCGACTCCATATCATCCTTACAGATGCCGTAATTACCGATCAGCGGATACGTCATGCAGACAGCCTGTCCGGCATAGGACGGATCTGTCAGCACTTCCAGATACCCTGCCATCGACGTATTGAACACGATCTCACTGATAATCTCCCGCTCAGCGCCGATATGGATTCCCTCAAAAAGAGTCCCGTCTTCCAAAATTAAGAAAGCTTTCATCCTGTCACCTGTTTCCTCTCAAACTATATCTGAAATCTTGATCCCTTTCACATAATCGCTTCATTATAGCACAAGAGTTTCACACGTTCAATTCATAAAATTTATTTTACACGCTTCGTGTCATTCGCCTGTCAGGTCATAATACAACATGGAAATGGCGGGCACAGTAGGCATTGCCTCGACCAACTCCGCCGGAATCTTACATGTTCCGAACAGCTGTCCGTACACAGTAAGCATATCTCCTTCCAGAATAAGGATATCGTCTGTTTCTCTATCATCCCTGACAATATAGTAACGTATGATATTATTATCATCTTCCGTCTCGCACAAATAATAGGTGTTATCATCAAACAAGCCGCCGTCAACTTGACACATCACCTGCACTTCCACCATAAGCGCCGTGTCCAAATATCTCTCTGTATTCCTGAGAATTGACTTATAGCCGATCAATACACATTCCTCACGGAACTTCTGCTCCTGCCTGTCCATCTTCTTTGCAGGCACGTCAGTTCCCGGAGTCTTTGTATCTTTTGTAGCTTCTGCATTTTCCACGTTTTGTGTATCTTCTATATTTTCTGTATCTTCCGTATTTCCTGTTTCTTCTGTATCTTCTACATTCGCCGTATTTTGTTTTTGTGTATTTCTTGTGTCTTCCGTATTTCCTGTTCCTTCTATATCTTCATCTTCTGTGTCTTCACGCTCTTCCCCGGTCAAAACACTGTCCTGTTTCGCCATTGTCACCTGAGAACGTTCCTTCTTTGCCAGATCCGTTTGCATGTCAGCCTCCGTTGCGCTTTCAACCTCTGTCTGACTGTCTGTGCCGTCCGTCTCTGCTCCTGCCGCCTCTTTGGCCTGTTTATCCTCTGCCGACTTCGCATCTGGCTTGCTCTCCACGGCCGTTGACTTCTTGGTATCGGCTGTTTCTGTTGCCGCTCCCTCTGTCTGCTTTCCTACATCCTCCGGATGCCCGGCACCTTCCGACACGCTTTCCGATTCCGCCTCCGACAGGTTTGTGACCTCGGAAGGCTCCACCGCTGCTCCGCCGGCTGCCAGCTCCTTGTTGTCCACTGTCGTCACCGACATGACCGGCAGAGCAGACTGCTTCTGCGCCATCCAGACGGACGCTGCCGCGTCTTTCATGATCCCCCAATGTGCCGAAAGATAATACCCGCCCACACCGATCACCGCAATGGCAAAGACCGCCGCCACCAGGTTGCGGAGCCAATGCCTTTTCAGGCTCATTCTGCAGTTTGGGCAGACCTTCGCTTTCTTCGGGATCATCACACGACAATACCGGCATTCCTTCAACTTCACGTCCGGTGCAAAATCATATTCACGTCGTATGGAATCTTCTCTGCCTTCTGTCTCCCTGTATTTCATCGTCTCCTGGCCGTCCGTTTCCTTATGCTCCAGTTCCTTCTCCGGTATTTCTCTTTCATTTCCCATCTCTATGCCACGTCTCCTTCTCAATCTGCAAATTTATCCGCAGGGCATATGCATTACCTGCTCTCGTCTTCTACGCACCTGCGCGCTGCTCATCTGCTGCCGTAAAGCAAAGACCTCCTGCAAAGGATTGCTCCCCTACACGAGGTCATTGCATATGAAAACGATAGGAATTCTCTCCTCATTGCTTTCATTATAACGATACGTCTATAGCTTGACAAGAACTTCTTTTACGGTTCCACCTGATCGGTCTTGATGACGAATTTCACACTGCCGTCTACATTCTCCGGAAGTCCTGTAAAGGTATCATATTCTTTTCCTGCATCTGCCACTGCCTTTAATCTGTCCACTACGTCCTGCACGTCATCGCCGAAAAGATCCGTCAATCTGCTTATGCCTTCCTCATCAAACTCAAACATACCGTTCAGCAGTTCCAGAGCACCCTCATCCAGAGTTCCCATACCGTCGTCCAGCTCTATGGCCCCATCCCGCAGGGCACCGGCTCCATCCCGCAGCGTCGTAACACCGTCGCTCAATTCTCCGGCGCCATCTAAAAGGGTTCCCGTCCCTTCCCGCAAAGTGCCTGCGCCATCATTCAATCTACCGACGCCGTCTACAAGCTGTCCGGTACCGTCCTTCAATTGTGATGCGCCGTTCTTTAACGTTCCGGCGCCGTTTGCCAACTCCGCCGTGCCGTTATCCAAGGTTATGATCCCGTTTTTCAACTCTTTCGCACCATGATCCAATTCCTTTGCCCCGTCAAGTGCACTCTTAGTTCCGGCAGCCAGATCCCCGGCTCCTTTTATAAGTGCTGACATACCGGCCGTGCTCTCCGCCGAATGAAGAGCTCCCGAAAGTTCTTTCAGTGCATTGTCCAGATATGCCGCATAGGTGACCGCAGGACCCCATTTCTGCATCAAAGCCATCTGTTCCTGCTGTATGGCTGCACCGGCAGCATCTGCCTGCGCAATCTGGTCTTCAAGTGCCTCAATCTGCATGGAGCAGGCACTCACCTCCGCCTGAAGGGCTGCAACTTCTTCCATGGCACTCTGATAGGCACTCGCCTTATGCTGCAGATCTTCCATATCCACTGACTGTATCTGCATCCGGTCCGTATCCACCACCTCTATCATCACAACACCGCTCCCGGTAACGGACTGCGTCTGTACTTCCGTGTTCTCTTCCACCGTTTCCACTACTGTCTCTGCTGCTTCTTTGCTCTCTTCTCCTGCTTGCTGCATCACGGTTCTTGTTGTCGTATAGACAGGCGCCTCCACCGCCACGTCCACATACCTTTCTTCCTCATGCGTTCCGATAACTGTCTCTATCTCCTGTGTATTTCCCTGACAGGCTGTCATAAGCTCTGCCTGCGCCGCTGCGGCCCGCTCTCTGGCCATAGTCAAGTCTTCGTTAGCACGGTTCAGGCTTTCCTGGGCCTGTGTTTTCTCCTGTTGAAGCTTCTGCAGGATCGCATTATAGTAAGAGTCTGACAGTCCGTCATTGCTGCTTGCCGTTTTCAAAGATTCCTGCAATAGGCAGGATAACTGCAGCAGTGTACTTGGATTTGCCGCATCAAATTCACCCGACGAGGATACCGGGGTGCCAATCTTCGTCTGAAGCATGTTCATCTGTGCCGCCATCTGATCGATACCACCCTGTACAAGAAGCGCACCGTTATTCAGATTTTCCGCGCCCGATACCAGATTTCCGGTTCCGGCCGCCAGTTTGTTTCCTCCCTCCTTCAGAGCGCCTGCGCCTTGCTGTAGTTTATGCACCCCATCGCCCAAAGCCGCAGAACCGTCATAGAGTGCCAGTGCACCGTCATAAAGCAGTCCTGATTTATCATAGAGTTCCTGCGTACCGTCCTTTAACTGTGCCGCACCATTTTGCAGTTCCGCCGCCCCGTCCCGAAGCCTTGATGTACCGTCCTGCAGTTTTCCAGTGCCGTCCCACAACTCCCCGGTACCGGACACCAGTTCCTTCGTCCCTTCCTTTAACTTCCCACTTCCGTCCTTCAGAGCCGATGTCCCATCCTTCAATTGATCTGCTGCATCTCCCAGCTGTTCCATAGAATCATTGAGCTCTGCAAGATCTATAGAATCCGTCAGTTCAAACCTGGAAAGAATATCGCTCATGGCTACCGTCATAGTCATGCCCAGTTCAAAGGATTCCGTATCCGCTGACACCTCAATATAGTCCGGTATCTCCAACTCCCTGAACGCTTCACTCTGTTCTGAATCGCTCATCCTATCCTGCATCCCTTCCATATCAATGCTTTCCCGCAAGCCGGGAAATGCCACTCCCACAACGATACTGTTACTTCCTTCGGACAGAAGTCTCGCATTCTTTACCTCGATATTGGAAAAAGTGCTCTGCGGCAGGATCATCCCGGAGATCATGGCAAAAGGGATCTTTATCTCCTCCTCTTTACCGCCAACCATTACCTTCCTTGTCTCCTGATTGTCATAGTCCAATCGGATCGTTACCCTGCCACTCTTGCCTGCCAGTTCTTCAGGCGTGACAGTCTTACCGTCCAATTGATAAGAAACCTTTACTGTCACCGGAATCTGTTTGTCAGTCGTACCCTGGTAATAGATATCCGAACCGTCTGCCTGCCAGATAAGATCACCGCCCTGATTCCTTTCATAGGTCTCAAATCCTTTAACATTCCGGATATCCTGTAGATCCGAACTGTCCATAAGTTCCGCACCACCTGCCCCGTTTTTCAACCAGTTGCTGACGATGACCTGGTTCACACTTCCATCTGCATCTGCAAGTACATAGACAGTCTCTTCTTTGCCAGACTGGCTGCTGTGTGAAGGACTGACCTGGGCCTGCAGGATATTCTGCAATGCCTGTGCCTGCTCCTGCCCCTCTCCTGCCACTTCTGCCGCCTGTTCTGTTCCCTGCTGCCCACATCCTACAAGTCCCAATGCCAACGCAGTACTTAAAGAAATACACAGCACTTTTTGCTGTCTGCTTCTATGAACTTTCTTATGATCTGTTTTCTTCATATTTACCTCCATTCCGAAGCGTTTTACGCTGAGGACGCGAGCAGAATTTCAGATTCTGCTCTGCTCATCATCATTTACTATAACTCAACGCGCTTCTGCCCGATCCGCGCAGCACAAGTTCCTCTCCGGCTGTGCCGCCCTATTGTCTTTTACATTGTTTCTGAACACCCATATCCTACATTATGATATCACCATGAATAGAAGTGGGTGTTTAGAAAATTACGCACACAAAATCGGAGATTTTGGCGCGTTCACGGAGTCCGCAGTGTAATGCGTACTCCTGATTGACAGGATATTTCTACAGTAAACTTACATCATGCTCAGCCTGCCGTCGGGCGGGCCGCATGGCCATCCATGCTATGAAAGTCGAAGACTTTCATAGTAATAATTCTGTCAAATACCATGAACATGGATGGCAGAATAAAAATAACCGATACCATGCTGACAAGCGCTCCTCTTGCCATCAAAGTGCACAGGGAACTGATCATGTCAATGTTGGAATAAAGCCCCACGCCGAAGGTCGCCGCAAAGAAGGACAGTGCACTGACAACGATCGATTTCACACTGCTTTGGCACGCGATCGCGACAGCCTCCTTCCTGGACATCCCTCCATACCGCTCCTTCCTGTATCTGGTCGTCATCAGGATCGCATAGTCTACCGTTGCGCCCAACTGGATTGTTCCAATGACAACCGACGCGATGAAGGGAATCTGTGTTCCCGTATAATAAGGAATCCCCATATTGACAAAAATTGCCATCTCTATGACCGATACCAGGATCACCGGCAGTACTGCCGATTTAAACACCAGGAAGATTATGACGAAAATAACCCCGATAGACACCACACTCACTGTCTTGAAATCCTGATCTGTGATCTCGATCAGATCCTTCGTACAGGGCGCTTCCCCCACTAACATTCCCCGGCTGTCATAGGATTTGCAGACAGCACTGATCCTGCTGCACTGGTCATTGACTTCCTCCGATGCCACCTTGTACTGAGACCCGATCAGAAGAAGCTGCCAGTTGTCGCTCTCGAGAGCGCCTTTCAAGCTGTCCGGGATCATCTCCTCCGGGATCATATCCCCTTTGACGGCATTCAGGCCCAGCACCCAATTTACCCCGTCAACAGCCTGTAGTTCCTCTGTCATACTCTTCACCTCCCTTCCCGGAAGGTCGGCACTCAGCAAAAGCATATGTGTCGCATTCATATCGAATTTCTCATTCAACTTGTCATTTGCTATGATGCTGGCGAGATCCTTCGGCAAGGTCTCATCCAGGTTATAATAGACTTTCGTGTTTCGATACCCGAAAATGGCCGGAAACAGCATTGCCGCAAATAACAGAATAAAAACCCTGTAATGCCTTGTCACAAATTCTCCTATCCCTTGCAGATCGGGAAGCAGCGCTTTATGCTTCGTCTTCTCCAAGGCTTTGTCAAACACCAGGATCATGGACGGCAGAATCGTCACGCAGGTGACTACACCGAAAACAACCCCCTTGGCCATTACCACTCCCAGATCCATTCCCAAAGTAAAACTCATAAAGCACAATGCAATGAAACCGGCCACTGTCGTTAGTGAACTGCTCACCACGGATGTAATGGTCTCACCGATCGCTTTCGCCATTGCCTCCTTGTTATCAGCAGCCTCCGGGATTTTTTCCTGATAGCTGTGCCATAGGAAAATGGAGTAATCCATCGTCACTCCCAGCTGCAGGACCGCACTGAGCGCTTTGGTGATATAGGAGATCTCTCCCAGGAAAATATTGCTGCCCAGGTTGTATAAAATTGCCATCCCGATACTCAGAAGAAACAGAAAGGGAATGAGGAAAGAGTCCATAGTCAGCGACAATACCAGGCAGGAAAGCAAAACCGCAATGCACACATAGATCGGCGCTTCTTTCTCCGAAAGATTCTTCGTGTCGGTCACTACTGCCGACATGCCACTCAGAAAACAGCTGCGGCCGGCTACCCTGCGGATATCCTCTATGGCCTCCATCGTTCCATCGGCAGATGTGGTCTCATCAAATATGATCGCCATCATAGTCGCATCACCGCTGTTAAATGCCCTGTAGATCTCCTCCGGCATCATCTCCATCGGAGTGGAGATATCCATGACCGTATCATACCAGACTACTTTCTCCACATGCTCGATCAGCTCGATCTCTTCCTTCAGTCTCACGACCTCCTTAGCCTCCATACCTTCCACGATAAACATGGAAAATGCTCCTGTCCCAAATTCCTCCACCAGGATATCCTGTCCCACCATCGTCTCGATATCTTTCGGAAGGTAAGAGAGGATATCGTAATTGACCCTGGTCCCCACATATCCTAAAAAAGACGGAATAAGCAATACAATGCTTATGAGCAGGATCGGTATCCTAAACTGTACTACCTTTCTACCAAATTTTTCCATGGCATCCACTCCTTTTCAATTAATGACCATTAGTCATTTTTATCTTTACTTAGTATTATATGCAAAAATGACTAATGGTCAATATTCTATTTGCAAAGAATTCTTAAAAAATTATAAACTCTAAAAACAATTGGACTTTTCAGACAAGTATTCTATAATGGGATTACCTTCATCGACAAGGACACTCTTATATAAAGGAATTTGAGAAATCATGGGAAAATCTGATCTGAACAAACAAAAAAAGCGGGAGGCTCTTCTGAACACCGCTTTTGAATTATTTACCACCCAGGGGATCACGAGGACGACCATCAACAACATCGTGGAAGCCGCCGGTGTGGCAAAAGGAACTTTCTATCTCTATTTTAAAGACAAATATGATATTCGAAATAAACTGATCGCCCATAAGGCCAGCCGCATTTTTTCCGTCGCGGACGACGCGCTTTCCAAAACACAGCTGACCGAATTGGACGATCGGATCATTTTTCTTGCAGACAATATCATCGAACAGTTCAATGCCGACAAATCGCTGCTCGGCTTTATCTCTAAGAACCTGAGCTGGGGGATTTTTAAAAATGAGCTGATCTCCTCCGGCGGCAGTTCCGATGTGGACTTCTATAATATCTATACTGTCCTGGAGAATTCACCCAGATCCTTCAAGAATCCGGAAATCCTCCTGTTTATGATCGTTGAATTTGTCAGCTCCACCTGTTACAGCTCCATTCTGTACAATGAACCCACCGATATCGAAACGCTGAAACCTTACATCTTCGATGCGATCCGGCAGATCATCAGGAGTCAGGAGCTCGATCCCGATGCTTACTTGAAATAGCTCACCCCGGACTCGAAGATCTTCATATCCTGTTCTCCGTAGATGTTGACAGCCACGCCGTCCCCTCTTCTCTCCGAATGCGCCATCTTACCCAGGCAGCGTCCGTCCGGAGAGGTTATGCCTTCGATCGAAGCGTAGGACCCGTTGATGTTCCACTCCTCATCCATGGAAATATTGCCCGCAGGATCTGCATACTGCGTCGCCACCTGTCCGTTTGCAAACAGCTTGTCGATCCACTCCTTCGGTGCGACGAAGCGTCCCTCACCGTGGGATGCCGGGTTTACATAAGTATTCCCCAGAACCGCTCCCTGCAGCCAGGGCGACTTATTGGAAACCACTTTCAGGTATACCATCTTGGAGATATGACGGTTCACCGTATTAAAAGTCAGCGTCGGCGAATCTTCTTTCTGCCCTCTGATCTCACCGTAAGGAACCAGCCCCAGCTTGATCAGCGCCTGGAACCCGTTACAGATCCCCAGCGCCAAGCCGTCCCGCTCCTGCAGCAGACGCGTGACTGCTTCTTTCATCTTTTCATTCTGAAATGCAGTGGCAAAGAACTTGGCGGAACCATCCGGTTCGTCACCCGCCGAGAAGCCGCCGGGGAACATGATGATCTGCGCCTGTGAGATGGCTTTCTCGAACACATCCACACTCTCCCTTATATCCGCTGCCGTCAGATTCTTAAACACCTTGGTGGTCACGTCAGCACCTGCCCGCTCGAAGGCTGCCGCACTGTCATACTCACAGTTGGTGCCCGGGAAGACAGGGATAAAGACGGTCGGTCTTGCAACTTTATGTTTACATACATAGATATCTTTCGCTTCATACAGATCGGAAGCTACGGCACACTTATCCTTGCCGGCTGTATACGGGAATACCTTATCCAGCTTCCCGGTCCATGCACTAAGAGCCTCCGCCATGGTGATCTGCACATCCCCGTAAGCGAATGCGGGCGCCTCGGTAACCGTTCCGATCACCGTGTACTCCAGACCCGTCCCTTTCTTTGCCGTCGCCGCCAGTTCTTCCACAGCCTCCGCCGGCATCTCCGCCACGATCTCACCAAGCCCGTTATCAAAAAGTGCCTCTGCCGCAAGGCCGCTTTCCACCGTCACGCCCAACTGATTGCCGAAGGCCATCTTGCCGAGTGCCGCCGCCACACCTTTGGCATCCAGCGCGTAGGCCGCCGTGATCTTCTTGTCAGCCATCAACGACAATATGCCGTCATATACTTTCAGCACGTCTTCATAGACCGGCAGGTCATACTGGTCTTTCCTGATGTGGAAACGCACCAGTTTATCCCCGGCTTTCTTCAGTTCCGGCGTCACCATGTTCTGCTGCCTGCTGATATCCACCGCAAAGGAAACAAGCGTGGGCGGCACATCAATATCGTTGAACGTGCCGGACATGGAATCCTTACCGCCGATGGAAGGCAGCCCGTATCCCATCTGCGCATCGTAGGCACCCAGAAGCGCCGCGAAAGGCTGGCTCCAGCGGCCGGGCTCTTCACTCATCCGCCGGAAATATTCCTGGAAGGTAAATCGGATCGTCTTATGATCCCCGCCGTTTGCCACGATCTTGGCCATGGACTCCGTCACTGCATAGATCGCGCCGTGGTATGGGCTCCAGCTGGACAGATAGGGATCAAAACCGTAACTCATCATCGTCACGGTATCGGTCTTTCCTATTAACACCGGCAGCTTAGCGACCATCGCCTGCGTCTCCGTCAGCTGATACTTACCGCCGTAAGGCATATAGACGCTGCCTGCACCGATGGAAGCATCGAACATCTCCACCAGTCCCTTCTGGGAGCAGACATTCAAGTCACCGAGTAAGGCAAGCCATGCCTTCTTCACATCACCTTCTGCTACGGCCTGCGCCACCGCAGGAGTCGCGATCTTACGCAGGTAGTTATCCTTCTCTTCCGGCATATCCACACTGACGGCTGTCTCCTGATGCGCCCCGTTGGTATCTAAGAAGGCTCTTGCGATATTCACGATCTGTCTGCCGCGCCACTTAAGAACCAGTCTCGGTTCCTTCGTCACCACCGCGACTTCCACTGCCTCCAAGTTCTCCTCTGCAGCATAGCCTAAGAAAGCATCCACATCCTTGGGCGCAACAACAACAGCCATACGCTCCTGGGATTCGGAGATAGCCAGCTCCGTACCGTCTAAGCCCGCATATTTCTTAGGCACCTTATCCAGATCCACCACCAGACCGTCCGCCAACTCCCCGATGGCAACCGACACGCCGCCTGCACCAAAGTCATTGCATTTCTTGATCAGCCTGCTCACTTCCTCCCGGCGGAACAATCTCTGTATCTTGCGTTCCGTGGGCGCATTTCCCTTCTGCACTTCTGCGCCGCAGGTCTCAATAGAGCTCTCCGTGTGCACCTTGGAAGATCCCGTGGCCCCGCCGCAGCCGTCACGTCCCGTCCTACCGCCTAAGAGAATAATCACATCATCCGGATCGGAAGTCTCACGGATCACGTTCTTCCGCGGCGCCGCTCCCATGACCGCGCCAATCTCCATCCTTTTCGCCACATAATCGGGATGGTAGATCTCCTTCACCAGCCCCGTCGCCAGACCGATCTGGTTGCCGTAGGAAGAGTAACCGCTGGCCGCGCCGCGCACCAGCTTCTTCTGGGACAATTTGCCCTTCAACGTATCGGCCACCGGCACCGTGGGATCCGCCGCACCCGTAACACGCATCGCCTGATATACATAACCGCGTCCGGAGAGCGGATCGCGTATCGCACCGCCCAGACAAGTAGCCGCACCACCGAAAGGCTCAATCTCCGTAGGATGGTTGTGGGTCTCGTTCTTAAAGAACACAAGCCACTCCTCGGTCACCGGCCCCTCGCCATAATCCATCTCCACCGGCACCACCACCGAGCAGGCATTGATCTCGTCAGACTGCTCCATGTCCTCCAGTTTGCCGTCTTTCTTCAACTTGCGCATCGCCATCAACGCCAGATCCATCAGGCAGACGAACTTGTCCTGCCTGTCCCCGAAGATCTCCTGTCTGGTAGCCAGATAGTCCTCATAAGTTTTCCGGATCGGCTCCGCGTAATATCCCTCTCCGAACGTAACCTCTTTCAACTCTGTAGAAAAAGTCGTATGGCGGCAGTGATCCGACCAATAAGTATCCAATACACGGATCTCCGTCATCGTCGGATCCCGATGCTCCTCCGCCTGAAAATAACGCTGTATATGCTGGAAATCCTTAAAGGTCATGGCCAGCCCCAGGGACGCATACAAGGCTCTCAATTCCGCCTCCGCCATGTCCTTAAATCCCGTAAAGACAGACACATCCGCCGGTTCCTCATAGTCAGTCACCAGTGTATCCGGCTTCACCATATCCGTCTGCCTAGAATCCACCGGGTTGATGCAGTAAGCCTTGATCTTCTCGAACTCCTCATCAGAAATAACACCCGTTATAAGATAAGTGACCGCCGTTCTGATAAGCGGTTCCTCATCCTCCTTCAAAAACTTCACACACTGTACCGCAGAATCTGCCCGCTGGTCAAACTGCCCCGGCAAGTATTCCACGCTGAACACCCTGCCATCTTCCGGGATCTCGATCGTTTCTTCATATAAAATATCGACCGGCGGCTCTGAAAAGACCGTCCTGCATGCCTTCCCATACACCTCTTCTGAAAGATTCTCCACATCGTAACGGATAAACACGCGGACATCCTGCACTCCGCCGATCCCCAGATAACTTCCGATCTCCTCTTTCAGTTCCCTCGCCTTAACCGCAAAAGGCTCTTTCTTCTCCACATAAACCCGTTTCACGTTTCCCATGCTGCTTTCTCCTTTAATGTTGTTCTGCCCCTGTCCTTGCTGCCATAGCATATCCCGTTGTCCTGCCGCTCCATTCCTTTGTGCCCGTGCTTTGTCTCACCCGCGCCCTGTCCGCCTTCGCCGCAAATGTTACATGTTTTGATGCCCGAGCTGCCCTCATATCACGAATGCCAAAATGCGAATAGATTCACTGAATGAAACCCCATGTCTTTTTTATTATGCCAAACATTCGGCCATATTTCAATCTGTGATTTCATACGCGATGAATGTTTATTTGTCAATTACTTCTCCCCCCTCCCGCTGCTTCCTGGCAGTCTGTTTGGAAATTCTGTCAAGACACAAAAAACAGCCTTCCTGCTTCTGAGAAAAGCAAAAGGCTGTTCTTTATCCAACTATTCAATTCACCGGATTCCTTCTTTGTCGGCTTAGCCTTTCATCTTCGGCTTAAACACCAGGCTGGCCAGATATCCGAACACCAGCGCCGCGCAGCATCCCACCGCGCCGGTCTTGAAGCCGCCCTGAAACAGACCGATGAAGCCATTCTCGGCTACCGCCTCCTTAACACCTTTCATCAGGATATTGCCATAACCCAGCAGCGGTACGCTCACGCCGGCGCCCGCGTATTCCATAAGGGGTTCATACCAGCCAAAGAAACTGATCACCGCGCCAAGACATACGAGCAGCACCATCACACGTCCCGGCAGCATCTTCGTTTTTTCCAGCAAAATCTGTACCAGCGCACAGATCAGGCCGCCTACCCAAAATGCATTCAAATAATCCATCATACCGATACCACACCTTTCTTTTACATCTGCAGATCTTTAATGATCGTAGCAGTTTCTACTTCGTTTTCACTGCTGCAGATCATTCTTCATGGAGCGTTATGATTATTTTCTGCAATTCCGGAATAAACTATACTGTCCAAAACTGATTTTCAGTGTGATCCTCACAAACTTTGTAACAGTTCCAATCCGTACTGACATTTGCTCTGGAGTCTTCTCATTTTATTCTGCGAACAATCTCCTCCACGATCTCACGTATGGAATGATTCTCGCAATCCATCGTAATGTGTGCATATTTCTCATAAAGCGGCGTACGCTCCTCATAAAGTGTTTCCAGCGTCTGCCCTTCACGCAGTGTCACACCCCGCTCATTCAGATCTCCCAGCCTGCCTGCGATTTCCCTGCAGGACAGTTTCAGATAAATGATAATGCCGTTCTTCCCTAAATGCTCCATGGCTTTGCTTCCGTAGATAACGCTGCCGCCTGTGGCGATCACAGTACGTACGGCATCGATGGAAAGATTTGCTTCCTCCTCGATGGACCAGAACTTCTCCACCCCCTGCTCCTCGATGATCTCATGCAAAAGCCTGCCTTCTCTGCTCTGAATCACCAGATCGGAATCCAGAAACGCAAACCCAAGCTTTTTCGCCAGCACAACGCCCACCGTGCTCTTCCCCGCACCCGGCATGCCGATCAGAACAATATTTTTTTGTTTCATATTAATCCCCCATTCTTGCTCAGTCTGCAAATTTGGGCGCAAGCACAAATCAAAGCCCCTCTGCAAGCAGCCACCCGGCTCATTGCTCGCAGAAATAAACCAATACGATCGCCCTGCTTACCGATGCATGTAACACAGTGCACAGACATTTGAGAATACAGCCCCAAATATCTGTGCAAAGGTCTTCCGTACATAGTACCAGGTTACTACTTCAGATAAGCCACTACTTCCACTTCACACAATACACTCTTCGGCAGCTGCTTCACCGCCACACAGCTTCTGGCCGGTTTCTCAGTAAAATACTTCTCGTACACCCCGTTGAACGCGGCAAAATCTGCCATATCTGCTAAAAAGCAGGTAGTCTTGACAACATTTGCATAATCCGTGCCTGCCTCGGCCAGGATAGCGCCCACATTCTTCATCACCTGTTCCGCCTGCTCCGTGATATCGCTGCCTTTGATCTCGCCATTTGCCGGATCGATGGGAATCTGCCCCGATGCAAACAAAAAATCTCCTGCGATAATGCCCTGCGAATACGGCCCGATCGCTGCCGGTGCCTTGTCTGTAGATACTTTAGTTAACATAATATATACCTTCCTTTCTTGTAATAACTGCCATTTGTACTTTCTCTTTGCCTATCCTGTGACGCATTCCGTCCCGAACCCGACACAAATGCTCTTGCACTATTCTGCTGCCGGGAAACTTCTCATTCTCCGAACCTTGCCCGTACGTAGAATCCTCTGGCGTTCTCGATCACTTCCGTCACCACACCTTCCCGCTCCAGCATACGCTCTCTGAAGGGGAAATTCCCCGACATGGCCAGAGACGGATCTATCGTATAATAATAGTTACTGGGAAGCACACCCTCTGTCACGGTGACCTTATCCCCCTCCTTTAACAATCCGGGACGCTCCATCTTAAATTCCATCTCCCGCACTGCCTCACCCCTTCCTCTCCTGTCAATCCCCTGTAAGCCGCCGTCCCGCATCGTCTGCCGCTCCTTAAGCCACGCATATCTATATCTGTACGTACGCCGGAGTGAGTCTGCAGCCCCGAATCAAACCGCGTACTCCTCTGACGCCTTCACGATCCGCAGCGCCTCTTCCTGTGCCGCTGCCACCTTGTCACACCACTGGTCAAATTCCGGATCTAACTTCTGGCATTCCGGGTGCTCTTTAATATACTTAAGTGCCATCCTGACTCCCTGGTCAAAACGTACCGTTGCCGCAAAGTCCGGCACCAGCCGTTTCAATTTCGTATTATCAAAGACGACACTGTTGGACTTATCTCCCAGCAGACCGCCTCGAAGATCCCACTCCGCCGGACTACAGGAGGCAAGAAACTCGCTGGAAACATAGCATGGCTTCAGTTCCACGCCAAGTTCCCTGGCTATCACAGTATAGATCTGGTTCCATGTAAGCGTCTCATCGCCGGTGATCTGCACCGCTTCCCCGATGGCATGGATATTACCCATCAGCCCGATAAAACCTTTGGCAAAATCCGTGTTGAAAGTCAGCGTCCAGAGAGACGTACCGTCTCCATGCAAGATCACCTTCTTCCCTTCTAACATCCTCTGGATCACCTGGTAGCTGCCCCCGGCCCCATGAACACCGACCGGCACGGAACGTTCACTGTAAGTATGGCTCGGCCGCACGATCGTGACCGGGAACCCCTCCTCCCGGTACAGCTTCATCAAATATTCCTCACCGGCGATCTTGTTGCGCGAATATTTCCAATAAGGATTTGCCAGCGGCGTTCCCTCGTCGATCCGATGATCGGACAGTGGTTTCTGATACGCAGAGGCCGAACTGATATAGATGAACTGTTTTGTCTTATCCCGGAACAACCTGTGATCTCGTTCCAGCTGGCTCGGCACAAAGGCGATAAAATCCGCCACTACATCGAACTTGTGCCCTTCCAGTTTCTGCGCCACAGTCTCCTCGTCATTGATATCCGCCGTAATGATATGCGCACCGGACGGCAGCACATCATTGCGCGTTCCCCGGTTGATCAGCCACAGTTCATGCCCCTCCTCCAGAAGCCTGGTGGAGATGGCCGTGCTGATCGTACCTGTTCCCCCGATAAACAATGCTTTCATTTCTGCTTTTCCTTCCTTTCTCTTTTGTCTTTGCTCTTGTCTTTTCTTCCATCATATCTGAAACAGATTCCTGATCGGATTGATCTGTTTCGCCTGTCGAAGGAACATTTCCTTCTCGCCCGCCAGATAGGCCTGCAGCTGTCCGATCTCCTCTCTGGAAAACCCTTCTGACTTCTCGATCACACCGTCTGGGACAATCCCTTCCGCCCAGTCCTTTCCCCGCAGAAAAGACACCCGCACGAAAGTCTTCCCCTCATGATGGAGCACTCCGGATACCAGTACATTCATGGCCTCCGCGGCCACATCCGTCTTTCCACTGTTTTGACTGTCACTGCCGCTGCCTGTAGAAGTCTTCCCGGCTCCGGCACTTTTGATGATCACTCTGCCATCTTCCATCTATCCATGACCATGCCTTTCTCATGATCCAATGCACGGATTTTGTATCACCTGCATCGATACATGTCTCTATCTTGTATCTTCTATCAAACAGTATAAACCAATTTATGGTTTTGATAAACACTATTCTATATCGTGTTACGACCCATCACTGTTTTTCCATTTTCTTAAAGATTCGCACAAGTACCGCTATCGCTGCCGCACATAAGATCCACTCCGTGACTGGCTGGGCATAAGGCAGCCCATACAGCGGAAACAGATAATTAAGTATATACAACGCCGGAATCTCCAACACGATCTTCCGAAGCAGCGCAAAGACCAGCGACTTCTCCCCCATACCGCAGGACTGGAAGACACCCACCGCAATAAAATCCATACACATAAATGGCAGTTCCAGGCAGAATCCCCGCAAGAACCGCTCCCCGTAAGCGATGATCGCTTCATTGCGCATGAAAAGAGCCGTGATCTGTCCGGCACCCAGATAATATCCGGCTGCCACCACTGCCAGGAAAGCGACCGCGATCCGCACCGTAAAGAACAGCGTCTTTTTCATGCGTTTTACATTCCCGCTGGCATAGTTATAACTGATCAGCGGCATAATGCCCTGGGACAGACCAAAGGCGACCTGCATAGGTACCATATTGACTTTCTGCACGATCCCCATCGCCGCCACCGCATCTGAACCGTAAGACGCCGTGAAATTGTTGAGGACCGTCATGCCCGTCACATTCAGCAGGTTCTGAATGGCGGCCGGAATGCCGACTCCGCACACACCCATGACTACCCGCCTGTCCGGCCGGAACATGGACGGCCTGATACACACATAGGTATCTCCTCTTTTCTTCCATAATAAAAAGAAAAAATAGCCGCAAGCGACACAGTTAGAAAGCATCGTTGCAAGTCCTGCCCCGGCAGCACCCATATTCAATCCCATGGGCAGCACAAAGAAAGGATCCAGAATAATGTTCAGCAGACACCCGCTCATAGTCCCGATACTGGCATGCAGGGAGGCACCTTCCGACCTTACCATATACGCCATGACCACATTTAAGATCGCTGGAACCGCTCCGAACGACACCGTCCATTTCAGATACTGCGCCGTAGCCGCCACAGTCTCCGCATCCGCACCCAGTACATGCAGCAGCGGATTGTGAAAGATCGTGTAAAGCAGCGAAAACAACACACCGGCTATCAGCGTACAATAAAATCCAAACGCTGAGCTTCGCCGCACCAGCCCATGATCCCTGCTGCCCAGCGCACGGCTCATCATACTGGAGGTGCCCACGCCAAACAGGTTGTTCACCGCATTAAATGCAAGCAGCACCGGCGCCGCCAGCGTCACGGCCGCATTCTGCACCGGATCGTTCAGCATCCCTACAAAATAAGTGTCCGCCAGGTTATAGATCACCATCACAAGAGAACTGAGTACCGTCGGTATGGACAGCGTCATCACGGCTTTCTGTACAGGCATCTCCTCAAACAGGGCAACTTTCTTCGTATCTTCCATGGCTTTTCCGGATCCTTTCTTTTGTCAGCTTATAAGTTTCTTATATCATTTCTCTATTGCTTACTAAACACCCATATCCTACATTTTACTTCTACAGTAAACTTACATCATGCTCAGCCTGCCGTCGGGCAGGCCACATGTCCATCCTAGTAATATATTAGACTATTGTATCACTATTTGGCCCATGGAAAACAGGAAATTCGCAAAATTTTGTCAAACACAAAAAGGGACAGCACCTTTTTGATACAGTCCCTCTCATTTTATTACCATAGTCACCCGGCCTTGCTCGTGCACCCGCTCCTGCAGCTGCTCTTTAGCCGGCTGTCCACAAACATATACCGCACTATCCCTCGTAATGCTCCAATACTACGCCGTGCGCAATTCCCGGAATGCTCTGCCCCTCATTGAAGCTGGTCTTGCTAAGGAGTGCACCCGTGGGCAGGAAGAGTACGCGCTTCCAGACACCCTCTTCCAATTTCTTCAGAATATAGGCCGACAGCACCACCGCACTGCACCCGCATCCCGAACCGCCCGCATTGGTATCCTGTCTCTCACTGTCGAAGATCTCAATACCGCAGTCCATATGCTGCTTCGTGATGTCAATCTGCACTTCCGCCAGCAAATCGAAAAGAAGCTGCTGACCCACCGTACCCAGATCTCCGGTTATGATCTTGTCATAGTAATCCGGCTGCCTGCCGAAATCTTCCAGATGCTGTCTGATCGTGTCCGCAGCGGCAGGGGCCATACAGGCTCCCATATTCATGGAGTCCTTTAAACCGTAATCCACGATCTTGCCAATGGTAGCCCCGGATATCACTGCCCGCACCTGGCTGCCCGGCTGCGCCGAGAGCAGGAAGGCCCCGCTGCCAGTCACCGTCCAGGTAGCTGACTTCGGCCGCTGGTTGCCATAGGCCAACGGAAACCGGAACTCTTTCTCCGCGCTGGCAAAATGACTGGACGTGATACAGGCTGCCTTTTCCGCGAACATGCCCGCTACCGCCATGCTCCCCATGGTCAGAGACAGGCCACAGGTCGAACAGGCGCCGTACAGTCCCACATGAGGAAGCTGATAGCCAGCCAAACCGAAACTGCTGGCGATAGACTGCCCCAACAAGTCTCCGGCAAAGACAAGCTGCAGATCTTTCTTCTTGAGTCCGGCCTTTTCCAGCGCGATCTCCAGCGCTTCCTTCTGCAGACTGCTCTCCGCATCCTCCCATGTATCGGCCCCGAATTTATCGTCGTAACCAACCCTGTCAAACAACTGGCCCATAGGGCCGGCGGCCTCCTTGCTCCCCACGATGGAACCACTGCTGATGATATATGGTTTATTCATAAACTGAAGACTTTGTTTTCCCAACATTTCCTATCTCCTCCACACTTCTACAGATTATCAGATCATCGCCCAAACATTATGGTCATTGATAAGTTGATATGTTAAGTTCATAGATGAAGATAGTATGTATCCTATTATATTGCTTTATACCTATATGTCTCCGTTATGCTGTTAGCTTTTCGTTTTTACCTCCATTCCGAAGCGCCACAAACTCTAACTGAACTTGTTTCGTTTGTTGAACTAAATTGCTCATCAGAGAATTTATTCAACCTTTTTCCTTATGAGCCGTAATGATCGTATAACTATACGCATTTACCGTTATAATACAATTATCTACCTTTACATACCAATTTTTCCCGTTTCGTATAATAACAGCATTAGCAGAATTGATTTCTGTTTTACACCAGTCAACCACATCATCTGTATCTAAAGACAGGTTTCTTTTAATACGATTTATGCCTAATTCGGTTGTATGTAATTTATCTAAATTCTTTAGTAACTCATTATCTGCATTCATTGAATCCTCCATGCCAAAGCAGCTTTTGCAAAATCAGCACATCAGTATGATTGTTCAACCTATTCTCCTCGTATTTTTCTCCGTTTTTAATCCGGAGGACACAGAACCTATTGGTTTTATGACCAGTTCCTCTGCAAAATATTATATCACAATGAGATAGTGTTTGCACTCCTACACACAACTGCTATAATAATACTATAATGTAAATGCTTACACAGAAGCGGGCACGACTACCGCCCGAAACGGACACTGCACGTTACTACTCATGATGCCCTGATCATGGTCGTTTCCGATCACACTTATGATACGTCGGAGCTTACCACCATCGACAACCGGGTCGCAGTACTGTTTTTGTCAACCAAGAACCCAAAGAAAGGACGTTACACAATGAAGACATTTATGGATCAAAATTTTTTGCTGCGCACGGAATGTGCCAGAAAGCTCTACCACGATTTTGCAGAACCTATGCCCATCCTGGACTATCACTGCCATATCAGCCCGCAGGAAATCGCACAGGACAAACAATTCACCGATATCACTGAGGTCTGGTTGGGCGGCGACCATTACAAATGGCGGCAGATGCGCTCCAACGGCGTAGACGAAGCTTACATCACCGGTGACGCCCCGGCCCGTGACAAATTCCAGAAATGGGCCGAGACTCTGGAGAAACTGATCGGCAATCCCCTGTATCACTGGTCCCATCTGGAACTGCAGCGCTTTTTCGGATATTACGGACACTTAAACAGTGAAACCGCAGAAGAAGTATGGCAGCTTTGCAATGCTAAACTGCAGGAACCGCAGATGAGCGTGCGCGGCCTGATCAGGCAGGCCGGCGTCACACTGCTGTGTACCACGGACGATCCGGCAGATACGCTGGAATGGCATGATAAGATCAGAGAAGACGAGAGCTTCGACACGCAGGTACTTCCGGCATGGCGCCCTGATAGATCCCTGAATGTAGATGCTCCTGCTTTCGCCGATTATATCAGACAATTGGAAGCTGCAAGCGGCATCACCGTTAAGACCTTCTCCGACTTAAAAGACGCCTTGAAGAATCGTATGGAACATTTTCACCAAAGAGGCTGCCTGCTGTCCGATCACGGTCTTGACTATGTGATGTATACCCCTGTCGGCGATGCCGAAGCGGAAGCCGTTTTCCAGAAGGGGCTGCGCGGCGAGCCGCTGACTCCTGCAGAGATTGCCGGATACAAGACCGCCTTAATGCTATTCCTGGGACGGGAATACCATCGGCTGGGCTGGGTGATGCAGCTGCATTACGGCTGCCGCCGCAACAACAACAGCAGCATGTTTGACAAGACCGGCCCCGACACCGGCTTCGACTGCATCAGTAGCTACGCGCCTGCCGACCAGCTTGTGGGCTTCCTCAATGCACTCTCGGTCACGGATGAATTGCCCAAGACGATCCTGTACTCCCTGAATCCGAATGACAACGCAGTCATCGACTCCGTAATCGGCTGCTTCCAGGATGCTTCCGCCGTGGGCAAACTGCAGCATGGCTCTGCGTGGTGGTTCAATGACCACAAGGCCGGAATGATAGAACAGATGACCTCTCTGGCAAATATGGGAATGCTCGCGAATTTCGTAGGCATGCTCACCGATTCCAGAAGTTTCCTCTCCTATACAAGACACGAGTATTTCCGCCGCATTCTCTGCGACTTGATCGGTGGTTTCGTGGAAGAAGGCGAATACCCTTATGATGAGAAGGTGCTGGAAAAGATCGTGAAAGGGGTCTGTTACGAGAATGCCGTGAGGTATTTTGGGTTTGATCTGTAAATGCAGATCTGCTATGAGAAGGAAGGGTGAAAATCCGGCAAGATTGACTTTCACCCTTTCATTCCATACAGCTATTGATAGACATGTCTGTATATCAGAACACCACCGGCTCCATGTTCTGCACCGTCTCGCTGTTCGCCTGACAGCACACCGCCGCCCGATACCCGGGAATATCCTCGTATTCCTTCATACGATACACCACATTCCCGGAACCATATTCCACCCGGGCTATATCCGTCTTAGCATCCACGATCACCGAGAAATCCTTAAGCGGCAGCGTCATGCCTTTGCCCGTCACCTTTAAGAAGCTCTCCTTCATCGTCCACATGCGGAACATTCTCTTCGTGACTTCTTCCTCATCTATCCCGCCGTGTTCTTTGACGCCTTCGACACAGACTTTCTGTATATTCTCTACGTCCTCCTGTCTCCTGTACAGGAATTCCAGTTCCTGCTCCGTATAGAAGCGCTCCGCCACCTTAAGCTTTCCCGGCCTGATACGTTCAATATCATTGCCGACAGGGCACTCCCCTATACTGCACAGGGCATAATCCCCCGAATGGGACAGGGAAAAGTGGATTTCCGGGTAATCCCGAAAAGAAGGTTTCCCCCACGCCCCAAACACATACTCCATGTCCTGTTCCCTGAGGCCTGACCCGTAAATCCTGAGCGCATGGTCAAGTGCAAGACCCGCTCCCATACTCCTTTGCCTGTCCTTTTTGAGTTTCAGCCGTGCGATCCTCTTCTGTCTGCAGGGTGACAGGAGACGCAGCTTTTCCTGATAAAGGTTCCTGTCTTCAAACTGTGTCACATCAATATAATATGTGTAGACCATACTGCACCTACCTCCGGTTCCGGTCATGGGGATATCGATGCATGGAACGCCGTACCCGGTCGTCCTTGACTCCACTGTGATAACAGTCCTGACAGATCGGAAAATCATAATCCCAAGGCAGCGTCACGCCGCAGCCCCGGCACTTCTTCTCGAACTGCCCCTTGTCATCCTCCAGCATCTCGCCGATCACGGACTGCGCCCACTCCCTGTTCACCGCCACCTCTTCCTTGTCGATCTCCCAGTTCATCCTGCCGGAAAACTGAGTATATAAGTCGAGCTGTTTATAATAGGATTCCAATCCCTCCAGTGTAAAATCCTGGGGCAGCATCGGACAGTTATGGTCTTCCGTCGGCTTCTCACAGTACCACAGCCACAGTCGCAGCACTTCCCTGTCCTTCACGTCAAAGGGACAGGTGATCAGGGACAGCACAAATTTCCTGTCCTCCATATAGGACAATTTCCTGCGATAATTCTTCAGATAACGGTATTTCTTCACACTCTCCGCCATAGAGATCTTGTCGTAGAAAGCCAGATTCTTCGTGCCCTCCCAGGCCTCAATGATCTCATCCAGTTCCATATCGATATCCAGAAGCACCTCCGGGAAGCCCGTCCTCGCCTTGGTGAGCGGCTGCAGCGGTTCCTCCAGCTTCTTACCGATATATTCCACATCCAGTGCCGACTGCACGTACCCAACATCATAGAAACCGTACCGTCCCGCACGGCCGGCGATCTGTCTTATCTCCTCCGCCTCCAGGCGCCGCTTGTCCGTGCCATCAAACTTAGACGTATTCATAAAGACCACCCGCCGGATTGGCAGATTGATCCCCATGCCGATCGCATCTGTAGCCACCACCACCTGATTGACGCCTTCTGTAAAAAGGCGTACCTGTTCCCGTCTCGTCTGAGGCGGCAGGTTGCCGTAGATCACGCTGGCTTTGATTCCCCTGCTCTCCAAGGTCGCCGCGATCGCCAGCACATTTTTCTTGGAAAAGGCGATCAGGGCGTCTCCCGGCTCCACATCTTTGCTCATGTCGAAACGCTTCGGGATAAATTCCAGCTTCGTGTTTCGCTCGTGATAGACTGTCTCATAAGAATCGCCGCACCGTTCGATCATCTTCACCAGAAGCTGCTGTGCCGTGCCGGAACAGCACACGTGAATCTCCTCCGCACGGATACCGAGAATGGCCCTCGTCCAGAAGCTGCCCCGGTTCTCGTCCGCCATCATCTGCGCCTCATCGATCACCGCAATATCATAGATCTCCCGGATATCCATGATCTCTACCGTGGATGCCTGCACGAAACTGCCCGGAGTGCGGATCGATTCCTCACCGGTGATCATACTGCAGGGAATGCCAGCCGCCGTCATCCTGTCATAGACCTCCAACGCCAGCAGACGAAGCGGCCCCAGGTAGATACCGTGATAGGCCTGCTTTAACCGCTGCAGCGCCTGAAAGGTCTTACCGCTGTTGGTAGGCCCGATATGCAGGATAAAATGACGCTCCATACCTCTGGCCTCCGGATACTGTTTCTCCGGCTCCGCCTCCATCAGTTCCTCGATTCGCTGGCCCACCAGATATTGCATATACTCTTCTCTGTAGATCTCGTAGAGAGACCTGCTCCGCAGCAGCTGCGCAGCCCCCGGCATATGCAAGATATCCTCCGGGTTCGCGCCGGCTGCCATTTTACGCAGGAATGTAATATCCAGTCTGGCCAGCATACGCAGCGCATGTCTGTATTTCTTCAGCAGCCTGATCTCCTTGCTTCCCACCGTATAGCCGATGGCCGCCGCTTTCTTGTGCAATTCCTTCATATCGGCCAGCACCTGGTGGTTCTCCTGGCCCCTCTTGCGGGCGATACGCCGCTCCAGCTGCCCAATCTGCTTCTCACAGCCCTTCAGGAACCGCCGCTGTTCCCTATCCTCAAATTCCAGAAAAGTCTGCAGATAAACTGCCCAGACAGATTCCGGGATATCCGCTACATTCTGTTCCTGCTCTTCCTCCGCTCCCTGTGCGGTTCCATCCGTCCGTTCAGGAGCATTCTCTCTGTTCTCCTGTTCCCTGTGTCTCCTATGTCTTGTGTGTCTTCTCGCCATAATTATCTTCCATTCTGTGATCGGTCCACCGAACCGTTTCCATCCGAATATCTATACGATCATAAAATTCAGTGACGAAAGTAATAGTATCACAGATCTTCAGAAAATACCAGCTCACTACGCACAAAAAGAGACTATTCCGCTAATTCCCTAAACACCACCGTAGCCTTATTGTACTCTTCTCCATCCCACATATTTTTTTCCTCACCGTCCTCCAACGTTGCAATATCCTTTTCCTCGATCTCATGCAGAGTACCACTCCACGTGTACGCGATCCCATATGCATGCTGATCCTCCATAACAAAGTAGAACACTGGTCCGATATCGGCCGATCCGTCTTCATAATCCAGATAATAAACATAGACCTTATCGTAAGCTGCACCTACTTGGCTCCTCATAGTCTCTGCCGCTGCCGCCTGCAGCTGTGGGATCTTGCCCTGCGCTTCCTCCACTGTCACTGCAGGCTCTTCATGCAGGCTCGTACCGGAATAGCTTGCCCTGACCAGATGACCGTCCTGCGCGTCGATATTGAAATAATAGAACTTGTGGGCGATGTTATTCGACCAGTTGACACAATAGTCAGCCCTCTTACCTTCTTCCGGTTCATTATAGTAGGCATTCTGTTCAAAGCCATCTACCGTCATACCAAAGATATCCGCTAACTTCTGTCTGGCGGTCTCGATCGCCTCCTGTTCAGTAATACCGCCGCCCTCCACATTCTCGTCGATCGCTGCCTGCTCTTTTGCTTCCTCCTCTGCGATCTCTTCCGCATGTTCTTTGGCATAGCTTTCCGAGTAAGCATAGTCTCTCTTCACAAAGAAATCTATGATCTCCAGTATTTCTTCATCCGTCAGATCCCGCTCCGGCAGGCAGAACGTTGCCGTAGGCACAAGATAACAGAACTCATAGCCAGCCGCTTCCTCCTCGCTCTCTGCCTGGGGAAGCGCCTGCACAGGAAAAGTTCCTTCCTGATACTGCTTCGTCAGCTCCTGATATCTCGCAACCTCCTGTTTGGTATAAGCTCTGGAAAAGCCATCCGCCGCCACATTCTGCTCTTTCAACGTATCCACATACGTCTCTTTCTCCTCCTTAGGCATCTCCTCCATGCGCTCCCGCACCAGAGAATTGACGAAGGCTCTTACCGGAACCGCCACGATACCGATCGCCACAAGAACGGCCGCTGCCACTGCCAGGTTCTTCCTCCAGACCGATCCATGGTTCTTACTGCACCTGCTGCTTCTTGCCTTTCCGTTTCCGGTTTTGGATTCTTCCGTCCTTTCTTTTACATTTCTGATGACTGCTGTTCTCATATCTTCCGTCATGCCGATCCCACTGACCGCATCTCTTAATTGCTCTGCTCTCATTGATCCCGCTCCTTTCTAAACCCATTATGCTCCGGTATTCTACAGCCTGTATCATGCCGGCCTGCTTCCTTTCCACCGGATCCCATGCCCTTCTTACATTACTCCTATGACGCTTCAAACGTGTGCTGACGATGGCTCTTCCTTCCCAAGGATCAGCTTCAGGCACTCTCTGCCCCGCTGCATCCTCTTCTTCACCGCATGAAGGGTGATGCCCAGCATCTGCGCGATCTCCGCCGCCTTATACCCCTCTATATAGTGCAGATAGACCACTGTCTTAAGCGGATCCGGCAAGTTCATCAGTTCTGCCAGAACCTCACTCTGTTCCGGAAATTCACAATACTGATCCACATCTTCCCATTGTACCGAAGGATGCCTGCTTCTGCCCCGATGCACATCCATACACCGATTAGTCGCTACCCGGATCAGCCACGCCTTCTCATGCTCTCTGTTCCGAAACCCTGCCGAATGCTCCATATAGCTGCAGAACGTGTCCTGCACCGCATCCTGGGCGTCCTGCTCGTTACATAACAGGACCATACACACCCTGAAAAGCATGTCACCGTATTCCATGACCGCCTCTTCCACATTCAACTGCATGTTACCGCGTTCTTTAACCGTTTCTTTCACTTTCAATTGCATGTCACCGCGTTCCTTAACCGCTTCTTCCACTCTCAACTGCATGTCACCTCCTGTATCTTTCAAAGTTCACTTTATGTAAATCATCGTAACAGTTCAGCCCAGGACTTTGCATTTACTGCAAAGTCCGTGAGAACAGGTAAATTTGTCCAAAAGAATCTGCCCTTATCTGCCCTGTTATATAGAACACGCATCCATCCACCAAAAAGTGACATAGAAGTGAAAAAATTCTCTTAATAGCTTGCATCCCCTCTCCACCTATGCTATAATACAATTCGTCGGTTTAAGAAAGCTTGACCATGATTCATAGGGGCATAGTTCAAAGGTAGAACAGTGGTCTCCAAAACCATCGATGTGGGTTCGATTCCTACTGCCCCTGTTATTTTTCAGAGTTTGCCTCCAGGCGAACTTTTTTTATTCCCGCGAGCAACGAGCCAACACAAAGGGGCTTTTCAATCATGCAGAAAGGAAATACATACCTTATGAAAAAGATACTCTCTCTACTGGCCACCCTGGGCCTGACGCTGGGGCTGCTGACCGGCTGCGGCAAGGATGATCCTCTCCTCAGTGCTGCCGATTATGAACTGGATCCGGCCACCAATGCCACAAGTAAGGAGGTATCCGTCGGGGACAATGCCGAGACTTTCCTCGCTGCCTACGGTGATTACAAGATCTTCACTTCCGTTGCAGGCGGAGAATACCAGGCGCTGGCCACCGAAGAGATTCCTTTCGATTCCGCCATATCGCTCCTCCTGCCCACCTTTTTCATCGACGGAGCGCCCACTGACCTGGACCGGTTCTGCGAAGAGAACGAGATCGGGAAAGCGGATCTGACCACCACTCTGAATTCCGAAACTTTCCTGCAGGCCCACACCGTTATCTACAGTTATCTTGTCTTCACATGGGAAAACGGCGTCATCACTGCTATCCGTTCCGAATACATGGATTACAATGAGGACGCCGCCTACTATAAAGAAATGAATTCCTGATCTCCATTATGCTGTGTAATCCCGGGTGCCGGATTTCACAGCATTTTTCAGTTTTATGCGCTGTATCCCACGAACTGGCTGTTGTACAGAGTCGCATAGAATCCGTTCTGCTGCAGCAATGTCTCGTGGTCACCCTGCTCGATGATATTGCCGTCTTTCATAACAAGGATCACATCCGCCTCCCTGATCGTGGACAGTCTGTGAGCCACAATGAAGCTGGTCCTTCCCTCCATCATCGCCGCAAAAGCCTTCTGGATGCGGATCTCCGTTCTCGTATCGATGGAAGAAGTTGCTTCGTCCAGGATCAGCATGGGCGGCAGGCACAGCATGACTCTTGTGATACATAACAGCTGTTTCTGTCCCTGGGAAAGATTGCCGCCGTCCTCGGCGATCACCGTATCATACCCATCCGGCAGTCTCTTGATAAAACTGTGTGCATGGGATGCCTTGGCCGCAGCGATCACTTCCTCCTCAGTGGCCTCCGGCTTGCCCATCACGATATTGTCTCTCACCGTACCACCCTTTAACCAGGTCTCCTGCAGCACCATGCCATAGTTGGCCCGCAGGCTCTTTCTGGTCACATCCCGTATATCATTTCCTTCCACCCGGATGCTCCCGGCATTCACGTCATAGAAACGCATCAGCAGATTGATGACCGTGGTCTTACCGCAGCCCGTAGGCCCGACGATAGCCACACGCTGGCCCGGCTTCACCGAAAGATTGAAATCCGTGATCAGCTTCTTATCCGGCACATAAGAGAAATCCACATGCTCTAAGTCTATCCTTCCCTCCACATGGCCCAGGGAGACCGCATTCTCCTTATCCGGCACCTGCGCATCTTCCTCGATCAGAGCAAAGATCCTGGCCGCGCAGGCAAGGGCATTCTGCAGTTCTGTCACCACGCCGGAAATCTCGTTAAAAGGCTTCGTATACTGGTTCGCATAGCTCAAGAAACAGGACAGCTGTCCTACGCTGATCCCGCCACGGATCGCAAACACCGCTCCCGTCACCGCAACGCCTGCATACACCAGGTTATTGACAAATCTGGTAGACGGATTGGTGATGGAAGAATAGAAGATTGCCTTTAAAGAGCACTTCTCCAGTCTGCCGTTGATCTCGTCGAACTCGGCAAGCGCCTCGTCCTCATGGGAAAAGGCCTGCACCACCTTCTGGTTACCGATCATCTCCTCGATCAGCGCCGTCTGCTCTCCTCTCGTCTCCGACTGTGCCCGAAACATAACGAATGTCTTCTTGGCAATAAAAGCCGCCACCAGGAAGGACAAGGGTGTGATCAGCACTACCACGCCCGTGATGCCTACGTTGACGCTGAGCATAAAGCCCAGTGTACCCAGAATCGTAATGACTCCCGTAAAGAACTGTGTGAATCCCATCAACAGGCCGTCCGCAAACTGATCCACATCCGCGATCACCCGGCTCACCACTTCCCCGTAAGAGTGCTCGTCGATATATTTCAGTGGCAGGATCTCAATTCGTTTAAACGCCTCGTCACGGATATCCTGCACGATCCGGTAAGTCATCTTATTGTTACAGATATTCATGATCCACTGCGCCACCGCCGTGATTCCGATTACCACCGCCATCTGTCTCAGAATGGCAAACACACCGTCGAAATCCACCAAACCCTTATCAATGATCAGGTCGATCACCCGTCCGGTAAGAATCGGCAGATACAAAGTCAACGTCACGGTAACCGCCGCCATGATGATCGACAACGCCAGATATACCCAATATTTTCTAATATAGCGCAGCACCTTACGCAGTGTTCCCCTCTGCCTGCCGCTGTTTTCTGATTTCGCCATCTCTACCTATATACCTCCTTCCAAGATCCGCCCGACACCCTTACGATTTGGGGTATTGGGAGTAATAGATCTCCTGATACACTTCACACCGTGCAAGCAGCTCCGCGTGTGTCCCGATATCCGCCATCTCTCCGTCGTCCAACACAATGATCTGATCCGCATGCTGAATGGAGGATGCCCTCTGGGACACAATGAACACCGTCATATCGCCTTCCATATCCCGGATGGCCTGCCTTAGTGCCGCGTCTGTGGCATAGTCAAGCGCCGATGCACTGTCGTCCAAGATCAGGATCTCCGGCTTTCCCACCAGAGCCCTGGCTATGGTCAGACGCTGCCGCTGACCGCCGGAAAGATTCCTTCCGGTCTGTGCGATCGCCGCATCCAGCCTGCCGTCCTTCTTCTCCACGAACTCCTTCGCCTGCGCCGTCCCGATGGCCTGCCAGATCTCCGCATCCGTCGCATCGTTCTTGCCCCACTGCATATTCTCTCTGATTGTTCCCTGAAAAAGCACTGCCTTCTGCGGTACGATGCCGATCATCTCCCGCAGTTCTTCCATCCCGTACTCCCGCACATCCTTACCCTTGATCCGGACATGCCCTTTCGTCGCGTCGTAGAAACGCGGTATCATATTGACCAGCGAAGTCTTACCGGAACCGGTGCCGCCGATGATACCCACCGTCTGTCCCTTTTTCACATGAAAAGTAAGATCCGTCAATGACTCCGCTCCGGCGCCCGCATAAGTCAGGCAGACATGGTCAAATACAACTTCATCCGCCGTATCCACTGTGCTCTTATGTATGCTGTCCGTCTCCTTTATCTTCTGTTCCCACGTCATACTGGATTCTATCTCAAACACGCTCTGGATCCGGTTCGCGCAGGCCAGTGCCTTGGTGATCGTGATGATCAGGTTCGCCAGCTTCACCAACTCGATCAGGATCTGGGACATATAGTTGACCAGCGCCACTACCTCACCCTGGGTGATGGTCCCCTCGTCCACCCGCACCGCTCCCGTATAGAGCAGCACCACTGTAGCTACATTGATAATGATATAAGTGACCGGATTGGTCAACGCAGAGATCTTGCCCACAAACAGCTGCATATGCGCCAGTGCGCTGTTCTTCTGCTCAAATGCCTCTATCTCTTCCTGTTCCTTGTTGAACGCCCGGATGACCCTGGCGCCTGTAAGATTCTCTCTGGTGGCGCCCAGCACACTGTCCAACCCTGCCTGCACTTTCTTAAACAAAGGCATTGTCCACATCATAATGCCGAATACCACAACGGAAAGCGCCGGGATCGTCACCACGAAAATAAAGGCTGCCTTCACATCTATGGTAAACGCCATCACCATAGCACCGAACACGATAAAGGGCGAACGCAAGAACAGGCGCAGTACCATGTTCACGCCGCTCTGTACCTGGTTCACATCGGAAGTCATCCGCGTGATCATGGTAGCCGTCCCCAGCGTATCGATCTCCGTGTAGGACAATCCCTGAATATGAGCAAACAGCGCGTGCTTCAATTTCGTAGAAACGCCTACCGCAGCCTTCGCCGAAAAATACTGCGCCGTAATGGAACAGGCCAGTCCGACTACGCCAAGCATCACCAGCACACCGCCCATACGCAGCACATAGGAGATGTCGCCGCTGCCGATTCCCTGATCGATGACCGCCGCCATCACGAGCGGTACGAACAACTCGAAGGTGGCTTCCAGCATCTTAAAAAGCGGCGCCAGTATCGTCTCTTTCTTATAATCTTTTAAATATACGAGTAACTTTCTCATCTTCAACCCCCAATAACACTCTTTTACTGTCATTCCTTCAAGATTCTGCTTCCGCTTCCTGCCAAATCCATACGCGGGAGCTTTTGCAGGATCGAAAACGAAATTTTAATGTCGTTAACGATAGAATGACAGCAGCCGGAATGTATCCAACTACTGTCATAAACATCTCCGAACAGTCCTTTTGTATCAAATTTATTGTCTGTATTCCAAGGTCAGTGCATCGATCTCACCGCTGATACTGCGCACCTGCCTGGAAGGCTTATACTCTGCTTCAGGGAAAAGTAATTCATGCAGCTCCACGACGTTTTCTTCCAGGTCATCCGGTATGACACAGCTCCCTTTGCTGCCAACATTTGCTCCCGTCCGACTGTCCTCAAATGGAAATCCGTCACTTGCTACCACAGTATACCCTGCAACACTGCCAAGAACGCTTATGATCTCATTCACACCCAAGGATGTCTCTACCTCCGGCAGAATAGCATCGACCATCTCCGTTAAAGAACTGACAGATGCTTCCTTCGCTTTCTCCATCATTGCCGTCAACACATCTCTCTGCCTTTGGGCACGCCTGAAATCATCGCCTTTCGTATACCGTATCCTACAATATGCAGTCGCCTGCATCCCGTTCAAAACCTGCTTACCACTATGCTCTATCGGTATATAGTCCACACCCAATTCCTCAGACATTGTCAACTGGTAATTATTCAGATGAGAAATCTCTACTTCCATGATCTCCATCTCAATGCCGCCCAACGCATTTACGGAGTCGATCAATCCGCCGAAACCGACTGTCACATAATCCGTAATATCCAGATCCAGATTCGTATTCAGCATACTGATCGCCTGTTCCGGACCACCCTGCGCATACGCTGCATTGCATTTATTATAAGTATCATTGCTCAGATTCAGGAATGTATCCCTGAAAACAGAGACCAATTTAATTTCCTGCGTATCCTGATTGATACTTGCTATGATAATACTGTCGCTCCTGGTACCTCTTCCCAGTTGCCCGTCTCTGGCATCCACACCGAACAGGGCAATATTACGATACCCCTTCGAGATTTTCTGCTTCTCTTCTTTCTTATGCGTCTCTTTTACTTCTTCATTGATGATGATCTGTTCTCGGTCAATATCTTTATGCTCTACCTCATCCGTAGTCGTCACCACTACATACATGACGGCAACTGAGATCAGCAATATACAGATTTCCGCGATCAACAACGGAAGACTTCTGATCCATTTACGCTTCTTCTCGCCTTTGTCCTCCACGCCGGGCTGCTCTTGATTCGTTATCCGCTCATTCCCTGCCGGTTCCCTTGTTGATTCTGTTTGATCGTTATCTTTCAGATTCCTGTTCTTTTTCTTTGCATGTTCCTGAGAATCCTGTGTCTGCTTGTCCATAAATGACTCCCTCGTCCAAGTTCACGGTAAGACAGTTCCTAATTCCTGTATGCAAACTGCCGGTTCAATACTCAAATATTATTCCATAAGTCTCCTGCATCTATGTATCAGAAACAACGGTACATCTTCGATATTCTACCATAAAAAGGTAATTTTGAATACATAAAAATTAAGAAATATTAAATTACATCAGATTTCTGTTACATTTTTGTCATATCTTGTTGCATTTACGTACCAAAACCCGGCATTCCATGACCATGCCTCCACAAAGCCATACACCTTATACACCATTCCTCAGATCGGGGCCAAGAATTTCTCAGATCAGATCCACGGCATCCCGCACGGTCCGTACACCGATCAGCCTGATCCCTTCCACATGTTTCACCTGACCTCTGTTGACTTCCGGAACAATACAGGTCGTAAATCCCAGCTTAGCCGCTTCCGCAACTCTCTGCTCTACCATGGAAACACCGCGCACCTCACCGCTCAAGCCGATCTCCCCGAAAGCGATCGTCCTGTCGTCAATAGCCCTGTTCTTAAAGCTCGATACCACTGCCATGGCAATGCCAAGATCGATGGCCGGCTCCACGATCCGCATTCCGCCTGCCAGATTTACATATGCATCACAATCCGACATCTGCAGATTCAGTCTCTTCTCCAATACAGCCATCAGCAGGTTCACTCTGTTGAAATCCGTACCGATCGCCTGTCTTCTCGGAATACCGAAATTACTGTGGCATACAAGAGCCTGGATCTCCAGCAGAATAGGCCGGGTGCCTTCCATGGAACAGGATACCACCGATCCGCTTGCTCCCTCCGGTTTACCACTCAACATAAACTCGGAAGGGTTTTTCACTTCAACCAATCCTTCCTCCTTCATCTCAAAAACACCGATTTCATTGGTGGAACCGAATCTGTTCTTAACGCCTCTCAGGATACGATAGGACGCGTGCCTGTCTCCCTCGAAGTACAGTACCGTATCTACCATATGTTCCAATACTCTGGGCCCTGCCACGGTCCCCTCCTTGGTCACATGCCCAACAATGAATACGGAGACCGTCATCCCCTTTGCCAGCTGCAGAAGTGTATTCGTCGCTTCTCTCACCTGTGATACACTGCCGGGAGCCGCAGAGATCTCCTCGTCATACATCGTCTGTATGGAATCAATGATCACAGCATCCGGCACGACACTGCGGATCGTCTCTTCCACCGTTGCCAGTCCTGTCTCGCATAACAGCAGCAGATTGTCCGAAAACTCACCAAGACGATTGGCTCTGATCTTAATCTGACGCAAAGATTCCTCTCCCGATATGTACAACACTTTCCTGCCGTCCCCTGCCAGATTCCTGCATACCTGCAGCAACAGCGTAGACTTGCCGATTCCCGGATCGCCGCCTACCAACGTCAAAGAGCCGGGCACGATACCGCCGCCCAGCACTCTGTCCAGTTCTTCCATATGTGTCAGCATACGGCTCTCTTCCTGTATGCTGACCTCCGATAATCTGGCCGGAGCAGAAGATATCTTCTTATGCACACCGTGACTGTTTCCACGGGACGAGGAAGGCATCTTCTCTTCCACCATCGTATTCCATTCCCTGCATCCGGGACACTGCCCCATCCACTTGGAAGATTCATGACCACAATTCTGACAATAAAAAACCGTAGTCGTCTTACTCTTAGCCATTCTGTATCTTTACCATCTTGACCGCAACCTCGCCCACATTCTCCAACTCCACACTGATGCTCAGCTTGCCGCTTAGATTTGTCTTCATCGTACCGATATTAGTATCACCTACACTGACACTGTATTCCATATCTTCCTCAAGTCCTACTGTGATCTGCGCATCTGCCTCTCCGTCTACCAGGAAGCTGACACCATTCTCCGTCTCTTCAAACTGCAGCACACTTGTACCAGGCTCAGACTCATAGGCAAACATACCGTTCTTCTCCAGCTTTGTCAGTTTCCGGTAAGTCTTCACTTTATAAAGGTCTCCGCCGTGCTCATAGTCTTCCACCTTAGCCTTGGCCTCCAGTGCATAATTTCCGAAACTGATCGCGCCGTTTTCCTCTGTACGCAATAATTCTTCTACTACAGCCATTGTATTTTCCTCCTGATTCTTTACTCTTATTTATGTCGTTTCCTATAAAGCATGTGCTACGTCTCGCTTCGCGCCGTAAACACGATCTTCTTATTCTTAAGTCCTGCCGTCACATGTTCCCCGCTTCTGACATTCCCGGACAGAATCTCCTCTGCCAGCACATCCTCGATCTCTGACTGGATTGCCCTTTTCATAGGTCTGGCGCCCATCTTCGTATCGATGTGCTTCTCTATCAGCCATTCCTTGACTGCCGGTGTGATCGTTAAGTCGATATCCATCTGTTCTTTACAACGTTTGATCAGACTTCCCGCCAACAGTGTGACGATTCTTTTCATATCTTCTCTGTGCAAGGGATGGAAGACCATGATCTCATCGATCCGGTTAATGAATTCCGGCTTGAATAGTCTCTTTACTTCCTCCATCACATTGGATTTCATCTTATCATAGTTCTGCTGCTGTGTCTGCTCCGCACCGAAGCCTAAGTTTTTGGGATCGATGATCCTCTGAGCCCCTGCATTGGAGGTCATGATCAGGATCGTATTCTTGAAACTGACCTTCCTGCCCTTAGAATCCGTGATGTGCCCGTCATCCAGTACCTGCAACAGGACATTAAATACATCCGGGTGTGCCTTCTCGATCTCATCGAACAGCACAACGGAATAGGGGTTACGGCGAATCTTCTCGGAAAGCTGTCCGCCCTCTTCAAACCCTACGTAACCGGGAGGCGAACCGATCATCTTCGAGACCGAATGTCCTTCCATATATTCCGACATATCCACCCGGATCAGCGCATTCTCCGAACCAAACATCGCTTCCGCCAACGCCTTACTCAGCTCCGTCTTACCCACGCCGGTAGGTCCCAGGAAAAGGAACGAACCGATCGGTCGGTTAGGATCCTGCAGACCCACTCTGCCTCTGCGCATGGCTTTGGACACGGCATTCACCGCCTCCTCCTGGCCGATCACACGCTTATGCAGTATGGATTCCAGTTTGAGCAGCCGTTCACTCTCCTTCTCCGCCAGCTTCTTCACCGGAATCTTGGTCCAGAGAGCTACCACCTCCGCGATCTCATTCTCCCCTACCACATAAGTGCGTTTCTCTTCTTCACGCTCCATCTTCTTGACGATGCGCTCGTATTTCCTGATACACTCCTGCTGTTTCTTCTTCAGCTCCGCCGCCTGAGTAAACGCTTCCATGCGGATAGAACGTTCGATCTGCAGATCGATCTTCTTGATCTCCTCCGACAATTCCCGCAGTTTATCCGGCTGGCTCGTCACCTTTAACCTTACTGCCGCCGCGGCCTCATCGATCAGATCGATCGCCTTATCCGGCAAATTCCTGTCATTGATGTAGCGGTTGGACAATGCCACTGCCGCGCTGACCGCCTCCGGCGTGATCGTCACCCGGTGGTGCTCTTCATACTTATAAGCAATGCCCCGCAGAATACTTTCCGCCTCTTCCACAGTGGGCTCTTCCACAGTGACCGGCTGGAATCTTCTCTCCAGTGCCGCATCTCTCTCCACATATTTACGATATTCCGCGATCGTTGTTGCGCCGATCAGCTGAATCTCTCCTCTGGCCAGAGAAGGCTTCAGGATATTGGAAGCGTCGATCGCCCCCTCTGCGCCTCCGGCTCCGATGATCGTATGCATTTCATCCAGAAAAAGTACGACATCTCCGTCCTCGATCACTTCACGGATCACTTTCTTGATCCGCTCTTCAAACTCGCCGCGATATTTACTGCCGGCTACCATACCGGACAGATCCAGGGTCAATACTCTTTTGTTCTGTACAGTAAAAGGAACATCCCCAGTCACAATACGGGAAGCCAGTCCTTCTACCACTGCGGTCTTCCCTACGCCCGGTTCTCCGATCAGACAAGGATTGTTCTTGGTCCTTCTGCTTAGGATCTGAACTACCCGCGTGATCTCTTCTTCTCTGCCGATCACCGGATCCAGTTTCCCTTCCCTCGCAAGTGCCGTCAGGTCACGGCTGTACTGCTCCAACGTAGATGCTCCGCTTCTCTTGCGACTCTGCCGTTTCCCCAGATCCTCCTTATACAGAGCTCCATCTTCACCCATCGCTACAAGAACGTCCACATATAGCTTCTGCACGGAGATTCCCATCGTATTGAGCAGTCTTACCGCTACATTCTCTCCTTCCTTCAAAAGGGCTAACAGTATATGTTCCGTCCCGGTCTTATCGCTGTGAAAGCGGTCTGCCTGTCTGTGCGCCTCATCCAGAATACTTTGTGCCCGGGGAGAATAGCCGTCTCGCTCCGCGATCAGAACAGAACTCTCCGGCGCGATCAGATCCTTGATCATTTCCTTAAGCTGGACGACGTCCACCCCGTTATTGTGCAGGACCGTAGCCGCAACTCCTGTATTTTCCCGAAGCAGGCCGATCAGAATATGCTCGCTTCCCACATAACTCTGCCGTAAACTTCTGGCTGCTCGTTCAGCCAGTATCAAGGCGGCCTTCGCCTTGTCTGTAAACTGTGGCTGCATCAATAATCCATTCCTTTCCCATAATCTTCATAAATTTCATCTATAAGAGCATGCACTTCTTCTCCGGAAATATTCTTGCAGCTTGCCTTAGCCAGCGTTACCTGCAATTCTCTTCGTATTTCCTCAAGTGCACGCATCTTATCAATGTCCAGGGCGATCATGGCCCCTTTCCTTCGGTCAACCTTGACATAGCCCTCCTGTTTCAATACGGTATATGCCTTATTGACCGTATGCATATTGATGCCAATACTGTCAGCCAGCTGTCTGACCGAAGGAAGCATGTCACCTTCCTGAAAACGCGAAGTGGCAATGCCCAGAATGATCTGGTTCCTCAACTGCATATAGATTGCTTCGTCACTGTTAAAGTCTATCTCAATAAACATTTTCTTCCAATCATATTAATTTGTCAGCTTAATAGTTGTATATGACGTTTCTTACAGATCCTTACCGTCCATATTTAAAAATTCAAATTCAAACTCATCGTCATCTAACAGGAAATTTTTCGACTTGCGATTCGCTGCCGGCCTCACACGCGGTGACAGATCCTGTTCCTTACGAGGTTCTCTTTCCCTGACAGGTCTGCGGGGAGGAACTTCTGCTTCGCGTACGGGTCTGCGGGGCGGCTGCTCACTTTCTCTTACGGCACTTTCGGCCGCGCGTCCCCTTCTCCTTATCGGCATATCCTCTTCCTCATCTGCCGTATCTTCCTCTTCGTCGTCTTCTTCCTCGTCATCCTCATCGTCTTCATCATCCTCGTAATCCTCATAATAAGCATCCCGAAGCTTGATCGCCATGATGATCACTACGATCAGAAGCATCGCTGCCAACACACCCAATACAACGATCGCGATCCGCTGTTTTACCAACTTCTTCGTATCGGCTTCTGCCGTCTCGCTCTGCTGCTTCCCTGCATCCAACAACGGCTGCAGCTCCTGTTCGTATCCTGCAACATTATTGATAAGATACCATGCACCATTCTTAAATGTCACTTCATAATCCTGGCTGACCGTCTCCTGAGGTTCCGACACTGGCTCTTCCTCCGGCGCAGGCTCTTCCTCCGGCGGCGGCACCATATCCCCCAAGTCTACCAGATCGGAACGCACATATCCTGTTTTCTCCGCACTGTCTGCCCCCGTGAATGTGACATAATACCAGGTCTTGCCGTCGCTGCTGCCATTGGACTGTCCACTGACCACCAGTTGGGTACCACTCTGCAGACTCTCCACCACACTGTCATTGGTGGACGGCCCCGAACGTATCTTGGCTACCTGAACAGATATCGTGGCATACTGTGCATCCATTGCATTCTCCGCCTGAGCAGATGCGCCCTGACCGCTCCCCGCAGAGGCATCACTTGCAGCTGCGCCGTCTGTACCGCCCTCTGCAGAATTGAGTGCCAGACTGCTGCCGCCTTCTTTATCGATCAGATCGGCACGTACAAATCCAAGCGTATTCGCATCCACATAGACCTGATACCACAACGTCCCGGATGCATCCTTGACCTCATCCTTGATCGTCACGCTCTTCCCTTTGGTAATACTGCCGACCGCATCACTGTTCGTGTCTGCATTCGCACGAATCTTCGCTGATTCCACAGTGACTGTACCGGTCGAATCAGCCAGACTGACAAACGGCGTCCCCCAAAGCATGGCAGCCGCGATCACTGCCGATATGCCACGCAGGAAATGTTTTCTTCCTGCCGTCTTCTGTTCGTAATTCTGTTTTATCCTCATTGTTTGCTCCATTTCTGCGCTGCCTATGTATTGACTTTAAGTCTCTCGTGTAAAGCGCTTGGCACCGCCTTCTCCGGTAGGTTTTTCCATACCGAAACCGGCCATGTTCATCTTCTTTCTCGCCCGCTCTTCTATTTCTCTGTGATGAGCCGTCTCACACTTGGCACAAAATCTCCCATAGCGGATCGTAGTCCCACAGATCTCGCACCGCAAAAATACGCTGGACGTCGGCGCAATCTCCAACCGGCACTCCTTGATCATACTGCGAATGGCTTTCTGTGCCACACCGGTCTCGTTTGCCACCTCCGCCATCGTGGCACCCGGATGCTGCTCGATATAATTGCGTGTCTTGCCGTAGTCATCAAATCCGATACAGCCACATTTCTCGCATTTATATTCCCCTACCCCCTTAAAGACCATAATGCCGCCGCACGCAGAACATATCGTAGGCCTGTTATAATTTTCTTCATCCATCAAATCTTTTCTTAATTTCTCTGCTCTTTCTTCTCTGTCCTGCATCGTAATCGCTCCCCTTCCCTTTCTTCTACACAAATATTCTGCCCTATGACAAAACCTCATCGATCGCTTTCCCAATATCCGACCGCATATATTGATTGTCAAAAGACACCCACCCCGTGGCTTCATAAGCCCTGGCTCTCGCCTCTTTTAAGTCCGCGCCTTTCGCGGTAATACCCAGCACCCGGCCACCGTTTGTGACGATGCCATCTTCTGTCTGCTTCGTCCCCGCGTGGAAGCAATAATACCCTTCTGCCTCCTCGAAACGCTCTAAGCCGTTGATGACAAAGCCCTTGTCATAGGAAACCGGATATCCTTTGGACGCCAGCACCACACACACGGCGGCATTGTCTTCAAACTGCAGATCGATCTGATCCAGCCGCCCGTCAATACAGGCTTCCGCCACCTCGATCATATCATTCTTCATCCGCGGCAGCACTACCTGTGCTTCCGGATCCCCGAATCTGGCATTGTACTCAAGTACCCTGGGGCCATCCGGTGTCAGCATCAGTCCAAAGAATATCACACCTTTAAAAGGCCTTCCTTCAGCCGCCATGGCATCCACCGTTGCCTGATAGATATATTGCCGACAGAACGCATCCACCTCTTCCGTATAGAAGGGACTTGGTGAAAAGGTTCCCATGCCACCGGTATTTAGTCCCTGGTCTCCGTCCCCGGCCCGCTTATGGTCCTGGGCAGAAGACATGATCTTGATCGTCTTACCATCTACAAAAGAAAGCACGGATACTTCACGGCCTGTCATGAATTCCTCAATGACCATGCGATTTCCCGCCGCGCCGAATTTCTTGTCTTCCATAATGGTCTTGACACCTTCCTGTGCCTCCGCGAGCGTATTGCAGATCAGCACACCCTTTCCGAGAGCCAGACCGTCAGCCTTAAGCACCACCGGCATCTTCGCCGTCTCCAGATATGCAAGCGCCTTCACCGGATCGTCAAAATTCTCGTAAGCTGCTGTGGGGATATGATACTTCTTCATCAGATCCTTGGAAAAGGCCTTGCTGCCCTCCAGGATCGCCGCATTCTTCCTCGGTCCAAAGACCCGGAGCCCTGCCGCCTCCATCTCATCCACCAGGCCGCCTACCAGCGGATCGTCCATACCCACGATAGTCAGGTCGATCTCCTTCTCTTTCGCAAATGCCACGATCTTCTCAAATTCCATAGCACCGATGGGAACACACTCTGCGAGCTGCCCGATCCCAGCATTGCCCGGTGCGCAGTAGATCTTCTCCACTCTCGGACTCTTCGCCACACTGGCTGCGATCGCATGTTCCCTGCCGCCGCTTCCTACGATCAGAACTTTCATTCCAATATCCTGCCTTTCTAAT
This sequence comes from uncultured Lachnospiraceae bacterium, assembly GCA_947175055.1. Taxonomy (GTDB): domain Bacteria; phylum Bacillota; class Clostridia; order Lachnospirales; family Lachnospiraceae; genus UBA3282. The sequence continues at coordinate 41,209 of CAMWLJ010000011.1, forward strand.
GTCTAAATTCTACTCCGTTATATGCGCCTGTCCATCTGCCACCGTCACCTTGCCGGCTGCGATCAGGTCGAGACACTTGGGCAGGATCACCCACTCCGCCTCTTCCATGACCCGTCTTTGCAGACTCTCCGGCGTATCACCATCCCTGACGGCCACGGCCTTCTGCATCAGAATGGGCCCCGTATCTGTCCCTTCATCCACGAAATGTACCGTAGCACCGGTCACCTTGACCCCTCTGTCCAGAGCCGCCTCATGCACCTTGAGCCCGTAATAGCCCGTACCACAGAAAGCTGGGATCAGTGACGGATGGATATTGACGATCCGATTCTCATACCGCCTGATCAGCTCCGGCGGTATCACCACCAGAAATCCCGCCAGCACGACCAGATCCGGAGCCGCCTCCTCCACTTTCCGTAATAACGCTCTGTTGAATTGTTCTCTATCCGCATAATCCCGGGGTGACACGCAGACTCCCTCAATACCGGCCTGCTCTGCCCGCTTTAGGGCATAAGCCTTCTTATTATTACTGATCACCCGCACAATCTGTACATTGCCGATCGTTCCCCGGGCTATCCCATCTATGATCGCCTGTAAATTAGTGCCCCCGCCGGACACACACACCACTATCTTAAGCATTTTCTCTATAGCCTTTCCATGCGCGATATACGGCAAAGATCCCATGATCATTGCAGCACAACGCCTTCACTGCCCGACATCACTTCTCCTACCAGATAAGCCTGTTCTCCGGCAGCCTGCAGCGCATTGACCGTCTGCTGCACATCCGCCGCATCCACTGCCAGCACCATACCCAGACCCATATTGTAGGTATTATACATCATCTTCTCTTCCAGGCCCCCCTTCTGCTGTAAAAGCCTGAAGATAGGGGGTATCGGATAGCTGTCTTTACGAACTGCTGCCATCGTACCTGCCGGCAGCATTCTCGGTATATTCTCATAGAACCCACCGCCGGTGATATGACTGCATCCCTTGATGGTCACACCCGCATCGCGCACGGCTTTTAACGCTTTCACATAAATCCTCGTAGGCGTCAGAAGCGTCGCTCCCAGAGTTGCTCCCAATTCTTCATAATAAGTATCCAGACTCTCCTTCGTCATCTCGAACACCTTGCGCACAAGCGAAAAACCATTGCTGTGAACACCGGAAGAGGCAATGCCGATCAGTGCATCTCCGGGCCCAATCTGTTCTCCTGTGATCAAATCCTTCTGATCCACCACGCCGACCGCAAATCCCGCCAAGTCATACTCTTCCTCCGGCATCAGACCCGGATGCTCTGCCGTCTCGCCGCCTACAAGAGCTGCTCCGGCCTGTCTGCAGCCTTCGGCCACACCGCCCACGATCGTAGCGATCTTCTCAGGGTAGTTCTTGCCGCAGGCAATATAGTCCAGGAAGAAAAGCGGCTCTCCTCCGGCACACACCACATCGTTGACGCACATGGCCACACAGTCGATTCCTACCGTATCATGCTTATCCATCAGAAACGCCAGCTTGATCTTCGTCCCTACGCCGTCCGTGCCGGACAATAATACCGGATGTTCCATCTCCTTGATCTTATCAAGACAAAAAGCGCCTGAAAACCCACCAAGTCCTCCCAGCACTTCCGGCCGCATCGTTCCCTTGACATGTTCCTTCAACAATTCTACCGACTGGTAACCCGCTTCAATATCAACTCCTGCTGACTTGTAATCCATATTTTCCTCCATTCCGGAGCGTCACAAATTCTAACTGAACTTGTTGGGTTTGTTGCACTAAATTGCTCATCAGAGAATTTATTCAACCTTACGACCGTGCTCCTTTTCCGTACTTTCCCGTATCGTGCGGTGATCAAGTTAAGTCAGTACACAACATCTGACATCCTGTTATTCTTTATGTATAGTTCTTATATCCGACTTCCTGCAGTCTTGCATCCTTCTTCTGCACACTTTCACCCAATTGCCGGGTATAGTCTTTCAGTCTCTGCAAAAGCTCTCCGTCAGAAGTAGCCAAGATCTTCGCCGCAAGGATACCTGCATTCTGTCCGCCGCCGATAGCTACCGTAGCCACCGGTATACCGGAGGGCATCTGTACGATGGAATACAGAGAATCCACACCGCCCAGATCGGAAGTCTTCATGGGGACACCAATGACCGGCATAGGAAAGATTGCCGCACACATACCCGGCAGATGTGCCGCTTTGCCGGCACCCGCAATGATCACTTTGAATCCTTTCTCCTCTGCCCCCTTTGCATACTCGAAGAATACGTCCGGTTCCCTGTGCGCCGAGATGATCGCCATCTCATAAGAAATCCCCAGTTCATCCAAAATATCCGCTGCCTTCGCCATAACGGGCATATCGGAATCGCTTCCCATTACAATACCTACCTGTGCCATCCACATGTCCTCCTATCATTCGTTGCTCTCACTCTTCACAACACCGTTTCCATGACGCAATCAGTATACCATAATCAAAGCATGAAGTCCATCATAACCGATCCATGCATCAGCGCATTCGCCGTCACAAAAATGCTTTATTCAGCTCCTCGCATCCCTCCAGTACGAACCGTCCGTCTTGGATGATCACGATCTTATCACCGTCATGTGTCTGCACTGCCAGTTCTCCAAGCTCGTCATATGGAATCGTGATATCCGTGTGACACTGGAAATATGCCTTACTGACATCCGTATCACGCAAAGCCGACACTTCATTGTCCTTCGCGATGATCTCTTTACCGTCTTGATTGTACACCCGCACGTTCTCCGCATGGGAATAGCACGTATCTCCCACTGCAAAATGCGGACCTGTCTTCTCCGCGATCAGGATCGGCATCTTATCCTCGATTCCATACCTGCGTGCCGTCACGTAAGCGGTAGTGTTGGTACCGATCGCAAACTCCCCAAGCGGCAGCGTATCGTGATGGAACAGCACGTTGTCCTTGATATATTTGCGGTTCTCCTCCTCGGAAAGGAAATTGGCGCATCCATAATCTACGATCATTCCGTCTTCGAATTTCAGCCAGATATCCTTAAACTCCAGCTCATTCAAAAATACCCTTGTCACATGCAGAATACCGTCCGTTGCGGCCAGTACCGGAGAAGTAAACACTTCTCCCACCGGGATATTCACATCCGCCACGCAGTTTTCAAAGTTTGTCTCCCTGTCAGGGTTCTTCAGCTCATGCAGACTGATCTTCAAATCCGTCCGGTTAGCGCCGCACCCTTTGACTGCTACGGCCACCCCCTGATCCAACACATCAATGATCTTCTGCTGGATTCCCTGATACAGCTTATAGTCCAACGTGTTGATGCGCACGATATCGTCGAAGATCTCCTCATACTGCGCCCCGATATCCGGTACCGGAAAAGCGATGATCGTAAAACTGCGCTCCTCCCCCGGAATATATTCATTCTGCAGCATGCCCGCCTTCGAGGCGTACTCCACGGAAAGCTTCTGCTGCTTCTCCGACAATCTGCAGGCCGCCGCCTTCGTCTGCGGCACAAAAGGCTTCTCCCCGAAGATCTCCAGCACCGCCGGTCCTCCATGCACTTTCGCCTGCTCCTTATACTGTTCAAAAGCGCCTCTCACACATTCCAGTCTGCGCTCCACAAGAAGTTTGTCCAGCACCAACGCCAGATCTTCCCGGTGATCATAGTCGAACTGCTTGTTGGGATTGGCTCCGAAATAGCCATTCTTATTGACACTTCTGCCCTGGAAAATATTCGTTCCAGAACGATAAATCGTAGATTGCAGACCGATCTGTTCAAAATTATGGACCGCACGCCGGATCATTCGCTCGAAACCAAGACAGTAACGCACATTTACCGTCTTCTTGATCGAAATATCCTTATTCCCCATGGCGAAACCAATCCGGTATCCTTCCGTGTATGTGTCCGCCATCAGTGCGATCTTCTCCTCCGACATCCGGTTAAGATGTGCCGCCGTACGCAGTTCATTTTCCGTCACATACTCGCCGTAATAATACAGATAGCGCAGATCTGTCAAGTCACTGTCCTTCACGATGCGCAGGGCAAAATCTTTCTCCGGACAGACAAGCTGCGCTATCTTCTCATTGCTCTCCGGCTCATAATAATCGCTCACATACCAGTACAGGATCTGCTTTAATTCCTCCGGATCCGGAAACCGATCGGCACCTGCCGTTCCCGCCTGTGCCGTTTCCTCTGCCGAAACGCTATCCGCCTGCGCTGCGCACAGGCACGCCTGATAAATTTCCAGCAGCAGTTCCATCCGAATCACCATAGCAAACCGGTTCTGTTCAAAAGCTGCGGGGATCATACTCCGCAGTTCCGCATAGAGAAACGACAGCATCTGCCCGATCGACTCTCCAAGACAATCTACGGCATATTCCGGGTTGGCATAACTTGCATCATAATGTTCCGGCAAGATGTCCTCATACAGCTTCCTGTTGAAAACCTGCAGCTCATCCATCGTCATCTGCCGCAGCCGCCCGCTCTTCACCACATTCCAAGCTTCCTCCATGGAAAGGACAAAGGCTGCCATGGTGCAAAAATACTTCTGCAGACTTTCACCACAGACCTTCTCATCCGGTATCTCCCGGATCCTCTCTATGGCCAGCGCAAACCGTTCCTCTTCCAGATCATTCCTATCCTCTTCCACAATATATATATCTTCCATATTTACCTCCATGCCGAAGCAGTCACAAATTCTTGTTTGTATTTCCTATGAACAATGTGGGATAGTACGCCAACGGACCGTATCAAACACATACGACCTCATGCATAAGCACCCGCATACAAAATTGCACTGATCGCCGCCAACGCCAGCACATTCAACCCGATTCCCACATAAGTGAACAGATAATACTTATCCCGTTCCGTCTTGGACACCAATCCCAGCCCTATCCCTACAAACGCAAAGATCATGACAAGCATCACTGCTGCCCCATACTGTACCGGTACATCTCCCACTCTGCGGTAACTCATAAAAACAGCATACCCCAGCGTCGCCAGCGAGATCACGCCCAGGATCGTGGACATGATGCCTTTTTGCGTATGCTCTTTATTCGTAAACATATAGCTGCTCTTTTTCACTGCCAAAACTCCCTGTCTATCCACAATTTTGAAATGGGTATCTTCGTCTTCTCCGAAAACACCCATTTGTTATGAAAGCCACACGCCAAACAGGCGCAGACCTGATCGAATTGTCACCCATATTTAAAATAAAATTTTACTTCTACCGGCCAACAGCTTGGCACCGCTGATCAGTAAAAGCACACCGCTGGCCACACCCACTACGAGCGTCACCACACCCACTGCAATATTGAGCGCACCGGAGCCGCCCATCACCTTATAGATTCTCTCTTCCATCTTAATCCCCCATTCTTACTCAGTCTGCAAATTTGGTCGCAAACACAAATTTGCGTATGAAAAATCCTGGTCTGCACATTCTCAGGCGCAAGATCTTTACTTCGCTCCATACTGCTCATAGTATGCATCGATCGCGCTCTTTAATGCATCGTCAATATAGATCGTTCCTTTATATGGCTGATTGTATAGGCAGCTCACCACATCTTTCATCGTTACGATAGCACTTGCCTCGAATCCGTACTTCTCCTTGATCTCATGCAATGCACTCTTCTCACTGTCCAGTCCTCGCTCCATACGGTTTAAGGATACCATCAGACCCTTGATCTCCACGTCGGCCTGCTGTCTTAAGATCGGGAAAGTTTCCTCGATCGACTTACCGGAAGTGGTCACATCCTCGATGATCACTACCTTGTCTCCATCTTTCAGTTTGCTGCCCAGCAAAATACCCGTATCGCCGTGATCCTTCACTTCTTTCCGGTTGGAACAGTATCTGACTTCCTTCCCATACAACTCGCTGATCGCCATAGTCGTAGCTACCGAAAGCGGAATCCCTTTATAGGCCGGCCCGAACAGCACGTCGAAATCCAAACCGTAATGATCGTGGATCGCCTTCGCATAGTACTCTCCCAACTTCCGCAGCTGCGCTCCTGTCACATAGGCTCCTGCATTCATGAAAAAAGGGGATTTCCGACCGCTCTTTAAAGTAAAGTCGCCGAATTTGAGCACCTGACTATCCACCATGAACTCAATAAATTCCTGTTTGTATGCTTCCATCTTATACTCCATTCTTCTCTCTTAACCTGCGGATCTGCTGTCTTCCTGCCGCTTTGCTTATTTTGCTCCATTCCGAAGCGCTTTGCGCGAAGTTTTCCGAAGGAATACTTTCGACGCAGGAGCAGAATTTCAGATTCTGGCTGCCAGTGCCTGCGCAATATCCTCTTTCATATCCAATACCGCCGCCCTTGATGCGTCCGCGAAATGTTCCGCACCGTATCCTGCATACTTTTCCTGCTGATAGGCTGCAATGATACCCCGAGACGAATTGATGATCGCACCCAGTCCGTCTTCGTTGAAGAAGTGCACCAGATCCGCGCCCTTACCGCCCTGCGCGCCGTAGCCCGGCACCAGGATGTAAGCTTTCGGCATGATCTTACGCAGGATCTTCCCCTGCTCCGGATACGTAGCGCCTACCACGGCCCCCACATAGCTGTAGGAATCGCCCATGCACTCTGCCCCCCAGGACGCAACCTGCTCTCCCACCACCTCATACAGCGGCCGCCCTTCGCTTCCTTTCTCATTCTCGTCCTTGATCAACCTGTCCTGAAACTCGCCACTGCTGGGATTGGATGTCTTCACCAGGACGAAGATCCCCTTCTTCTCTTGCTGGCACACCTTGATAAAAGGCTTCACCCCGTCGGAACCAAGATAAGGATTCACCGTCACAAAGTCTTCGTCAAACCCTCTGCACAGGGTACTGCCCACCTGCACCTGTCCCAAATGGCCTACCGCATAGGCTTCTGAGGTAGAACCGATATCACCGCGCTTGACATCGCCGATGACCACCAGTCCCTTCTCCTTACAGTATTCCACCGTCCTCTGAAAAACGATCATGCCTTCCACGCCAAACTGCTCATACATGGCGATCTGCGGCTTCACCGCCGGAATCAGATCGCTGATGGCATCCACGATGGCCTTATTATACTGCCAGACCGCTTCCGCCGCACCTTTCATCGTCTCTCCGTATTCTGCAAAAGCCTTCTTCTTAATGTGTTCCGGCACAAATTTTAACGTAGGATCCAAACCTGCTACAATAGGCGCCCCCGTCTTCTTGATCTTCTCTACCAGTTGATTGATCACAGCACTCTGCCCTCCAAATCATGCAATACATAGGTGTTATCGATATACTTCGGGAACTCCTCCCTGGTGATCCACTTCCATTCAACGTAATCTTCCGGCAGTACGATATTCGCCTCGTCCTCTTCCATAATAGAACACAGATAGGCGATTCCCACGCAGTGAGTATCTCCCAGCAGGTTCGACCACGTATACTCGACCTTCTCGATAACTCCCTCCACCGACAACAACTCCTCGATGGCACGCAGCACCGTATCATCCGGAGCCTCGCCATGCTGTACTTCCGCATCGATAAATTCCCATACATAAGGGGTCGGAATATGGTCATCCACACATCTTCTGATCACCAGATACTCATCACCCCTCTTGATAATACCTTTAACCCGTACATAAGTATTGTTCATTCCCGTACCATACCTTCCCTTTTATTATTTAAAATAGTACCATCGGCTATTTTACTTGTCAATCCGTAACAGCTCAGCCTTCGGCTTCACTGTCACGCCTGAATCATGTTCTCACGCAATGCACAGTATATGTGTATTCCTGACATTGCCCGTGAAAAGCTACCTTAAGACCGCCCTTATCTCGTCCGCAGGAACTCATATTCCCGCTTCGCCGCCGCATCGTCCGGATAGGACTTCAGATAACTGTTCAGTAGCGCAGACGCCGTCTTAAAATCTCCCATATACTCATACGCCACGACCTCATTGAACTTCAGGCTCTGCATCATCCCGTTGTCCTCGATGTTCATGGCCGCCTGAAAAGCTTCCAGCGCCGCACTGTATTCCTTCATCTGCATCCTGCACAGTCCCAGCTGATTGTAGATCTCTGCCCTGCTCTGGTCATTCTCCGTAAATGCGGCATAGATGCTGGAAGCGTAATTATAATCTCCCAATGCTTCATAGGTCCTGCCAAGATACAGCGCAGCGCCGTAATCCTTCGCCGTCTCCAGCCTGGAAAGATAGTCTCTGGCCTTCTCATAGTCACCCATATAATAGCACATACGGCCCATATCATAATCGGAGATGGATTTCTCATTCTGCGCCATCACTTTCTGGAGGTATACCATACCGGCCTCTTTATAACCGTATTCCTCCAGCGCCGTGTAGATACGGATCATCTGGTCATAGTCCTTGCCATCCAATGCTACAGCCGCTTCAAAGTCCTTCTGGGCCGCTTCAAACTCATTCCGGGACAATTTCACATACCCCCGCAGGTAGAAGGCATCCTTCTCCTTCGGCCGAAGCGCCAGGATCGCATCGTAAGCACTCACCGCATCCTCGGCCCGTCCACTCTTATAATACGCCGTGGCAAGATAGTAATTAATGTCAAAATCTATATCCTCCACACGGCCGCCGCTCTCATGCAGCGCCGCCTCCAGATAAAGGATCGCATCCTCATAATGCGTCATTCCCATAAACGCCAGACCCATGCCGCGGTAGATCGCCCGCTTGTCCTCACCCTTGTCCAGACCGGTCTCAAAATATCTCAGCGCTTCCTCATATTCCAGCGCCTCTACCGCATTCATACCCTGCTTCGTATAACTTAACTGCTCCTGCGTGCCACAGCCTGCAAGCAGCACCGCCGCCGTAAAAAGCACCGCCGCGTACCGTACAAACTGCCCCCGGCCAATTTGGCCGGCCAACTTTGTATGTTTGTTTTTCAATTTATCTATCGTCGCTTTCTTAAGTCCTTCTTCTGTTCCCAACTTTCCCTATACTGCCACTAAACACCCATATCCTACATTATCATACCATATCTCCACTGCAAATCCAATCTAACAGAAATATTTTTTACGAAAAATTCCCAAATATAAAATCCTTCAAAACTCCAAAAAACTCGCGCACCATGTTGTTCAGCTGGAAATAGACATTGGAGCGCGCCGCGATACCGCATACATTCTCAAACCCGGCTGCCCTGGCCAGATGGAGACCGCGGAACACGTGGAAGTTGTTAGTGACGATCCCCACACTGACATCCGTGCGTCCGATCAGCTCCGCACTGTAAGCGATGTTCTCTGACGTATCCGTAGACCGGTCTTCCCGGAGGATCCGCTCCGGCGCGATCCCCTTTTCCATAAGATAGGAATACATTCCCTCTGCCTCGCTGCAAGGCTCATTCCTCCCCTGTCCGCCGGACACGATACAGATCGTCTCCTCATTGTGCAGCAGATACTCATATGCCGCATCCAGACGGAATTGTAACACCGCGCTGGGCCCCTTCTCCTTCATCTGCGCGCCCAGAACGATGATATAATCCAGCTCCTCTTCTCCCTTATCCCGATAGTGACTGATGATACAGCCCTCCACGAACACGAACAGTACCGCACCTATTGCCACGAGCATGCAGAAGATACGCCTAAGTATAAGCGGCACCCGATCCCACAGCCCAAAATGCAGCATGCAGGCCAGGATCACCAGACAGATGCCCCCTGCCGCCCATACAAGATAGAACCTGCTGCCGGATCTGATCATAAACACCACCGCACAGTAGGTAAAACAAAAAATCGCTCCCAAAATACAAAATAAACTCATCATCCTCTTTCCCATCTGATCCTGCTTTCCTTTCTCTGCCCGTCACATTTCCTCAAAGACCGCAACGATATATGACTCTCTCCCTGCATCTATCATAGAAGCAAAATCTTAATTCCAGCCTTCCTATTTCTTAATAATCATTTAACTAAACGTACAAATTTCGCTGGCGAGATCTGGTTTACAACCTTGAAGATCCACTGCAGTTTCTTATCGCCAAATGTCTGCAAGCAGCCACTCGGCTCGTTGCTCGCGGAAATAAAAGGCAGACCCATCGGCCTGCCCTCTACCCTGTTATATCAATTCCCGACACTTATAACGACAAGATCACTTCCCGCGTCTCCTCATACATTCTCGTCACCTGCTCCATATAATCCATGATCTTCTCCTCATCGTAAGGTTCCGACCTCACCTCATCCGTCAACGGAGCCGCATATTCCAATATGCCGTCCAGACCCAAATTCCCGCATAATCCTTTCACCGTATGGGCAAATGTAAATGCATCAGTCCAGCGCTTCTCCGCTACCGCTGCCTTTAGCCCTTCATAATTCTTGTCATCGAGAAATTTCTTCAGCATTCTCAGATAAAAATCTTCTTTCCCCATGAAGCGCTTGAGCACCTCATCATATTTTACACCAACTGTCTGTAATTTTTCTTTCATTGCTCGTCCCCTTATTCTGACTTTTCTTTATTTTGCCTTCGGTAAATCATTTCACCTTCGGTGGAATAGAACCTTCCTAATTTAGATTACGTTGTTTTTGCACAAATGGCAAGTGTTTTCTGTAAGATTATTCTCTCATTTTACTCCATTGAGAAATCTCTGACAGCATGGTAAAATCAAGTTGTTGCATGTATGGTCTTGACATAACAGCCCCTTCCCGGTTATGTCCCTGCAACATTTTTATTATGAAAGTCTTCGTCTTTCATAGTATGGATGGCCATGCGGCCCGCCAACCGGCAGGTTATGCATGATGTTATTTACTATGAAAGTCTTCGTCTTTCATAGTATGGATGGCCATGCGGCCCGCCAACCGGCA
>CAMWLJ010000012.1 GCA_947175055.1 uncultured Lachnospiraceae bacterium
AAATAATCGTGGTATGCCTTCTTGTTGTTTGCCACCAGTTTCATGGCTTCTTTGGCCATATGCCCACCTTCTTTCTCTTCTACACCACTCTGTCTTACTCCATTATATCCTCTGGCAGCATAAAGTCAACCGCACCGGCCAGGCGGTCCGCTCCCTTGACCTGTATGGTGATGCGCTGCCCCAATTTAAAGGTCTTCCCGGAATCTCGGCCGACCATCTCGTAAGTCTCTTCATTGTAATAGAAGAAATCTCCCTCCAGAGTGGATACATGGATCAGTCCTTCCACCGTATTAGGCAGTTCCACATAGATACCCCACTGGGTAATGCTGGAGATTACGCCCTCGTATATTTCTCCGATATGCGCCACCATATACTCTGCCTTCTTCATCTTGTCGGTCTCCCGTTCGGCTTCGTCGGCCCGCCGCTCCATCTTAGAGGAATGTTTCGCCACCTCAGGCAGACGCTCCGTATAGTGCACTATACGCTCTTCATGCAGCCTTCCCCGCAGCTGGTCCTTGATGATACGGTGGATCTGCAGATCGGGATATCGTCTTATCGGAGAAGTGAAATGACAATAATACTGGCATGCCAGGCCAAAATGCCCACTGCACTCCACTGTATATCTGGCCCGCTTCATGCTGCGCAGCGTCAGACGACTGATCAGCATCTCCTCCTCCGTGTCTGCGATCTTATCCAAAAGCTTCTGCAGTTCCTTGGGATGGATCTCTTCTCCTGTCAGCTTCACGTGATAACCAAAATTATGGATAAAGGCAGACAGCTTCATGATCTTCTCCGGATCCGGCTTCTCATGCGTCCGATAGACGAAGGGCAAATCCAGCCAGAAGAAATGCTGGGCCACGGTCTCATTGGCAATCAGCATAAAATCCTCTATGATCTTCGTCGCCACATTGCGCTCATAAGGCTTGATCTCTGTCGGATGACCTTCCCCGTCCAGCGAGATCTTACTCTCCGCAAAGTCAAAATCCACGGCTCCCCGCTTATGCCGCCTCTTTCTTAGCAGCGCTGCCAGTTCCTCCATCAGTTCAAACATGGGAACCAGTTCCGCATACTTGCGCCGCTCCTCCTCATCTTTGTCTTCCAGGATCTTCTTTACAGAGGTATAGGACATCCTTCTATCCACACAGATGACCGTCTCCACAATCTCATAATCCGTCACTTCCCCTTTATGGTCAATGGTCATCAGGCAACTCAAAGCCAGACGATCCACACCCTCATTCAGGGAACAGATACCATTGGACAATTTATGCGGCAGCATGGGAATGACCCGGTCCACCAAATATACGCTGGTGCCACGCTTCAGGGCTTCCCAGTCCAGCGCCGAATTCTCCTGTACATAATTACTCACATCTGCGATGTGTACCCCAAGCCGATACCGTCCCGCCTCGTCCAGATACAAACTGACTGCATCGTCCAAATCCTTGGCATCCTCACCGTCGATGGTCACCATCTGCAGCCCGGTCAAGTCCAGACGCCCCTGTCTATCCGCCTCCTGCACTTGTTCCGGCACCCGATCCGTCTGATGCATAACCTTCTCCCCAAACTCCACGGGTAACTCAAATCTATTCACCACAGACAGGATATCCACACCGGGATCGTTGATATGGCCGAGGATCTTGGTCACTTTCCCCTCCGGTTTATGTTTCTCATCACCGTATGAGGTCAGCTCCACCACCACCTTATGGCCGGTCACCGCCCCTTTGGAACGCTCCAGCGGTACGAAAATATCCGTACCCACCTTATTGCTGTCCGGGATCACAAAGCCGAAATTATCACATGCTTCCCAAGTCCCTACGACCTGCTTCATTCCCCGTTCCAGTATTTTGACAACGCAAGCCTCCTGCCGCCTGCCCTGGCTGCCGGGCAAAAGCTCCACAAGCACCCTGTCCTGATGAAAAGCACCACCCCTTCTGTCCTCCGGGATATACAGATCCTGCTCCATGCCCTCAACTTCCACGAAGCCGAAACCTCTGGCAGTACCGGAATATATGCCTGCAAGCCGATTATCCTGCGGTTTTATATATTTCCCCTGGGTGGTAGTCTGCAGTCTGCCTTCCGACACCAATTCCTGCAACAATCTGCGGAAATCTTCCCGCTCCTCCCTTGACACCTGCATGAAAGCCGCCATTTCTTTCTCTTTCATCGGTATATACATCGCATCCGACACCAACTCACAGATCAGCTCGCTACGTCTTTTATCTTCTGCGTTCTGTTTTTGTAACACTCTCTCAAGATCCATTCTTTTCCCCATTTCTACTCTTCAGCATCTGACATTATATCGTTCACCTGCGGACTGTTGCATAACACTGCCGCTGTTCATGTTCAAACGAAAGCGCGTCTGAGAGGAACGATATACTATCAGGATATCCAACTATTACAATGATATTTGAAATGCGTAATAATTTCCCATATGACAAAAAAAGCACCCTTATGCAAGAGTGCTTTCACAATTAAAACAGGTTCAAATTCAAAATAACGGCCAATACCATAAAACCCAAAGCCAGACCAGTCGTGATCTTGACCAGTTTCCCTTCCATGGACCGTCCCTTATTCTTTCCCCAGTATGTCTCAGCGGCTCCGCTCACTGCGCCCAAGCCTGCTGACTTGCCTTCCTGCATCAATACCAATATAACAAGTGCAATACAAATAAGAATAAAAATAACCATCAACGTAATTCTAAGCGCTCCCATTTCCACACCTCCTAATGTCAAGCAGATTCTATATTACCACAAAAAGACTGCAAACGCAACCTTAAAATCATATTTTCATGGCTTAACTGTTACTGCTATTAAAACTCAGCCGCTTATAATTCAAAGTCCGCGAAAGCGTCTTCCTTCGTATGATTCCTGCTGTAGTAATTCATCAGCCATGCCTTCATCTCTGTATGCCTGTCTCCCAGATCCTCCATCATGGCCTGAAAATTGTCCTCCCGCACGCCGCCAAGTCCTGTCAGGAACTGATAATACCGCAGATCATCCCCGTGCTCTTCAAGCACTACCAGCCAGGTTTCCTCCGTCTCCTGTCCTTTGATATGATCCAGAAGATAGGCTTCCAATTCCTTTCTCACAGAAACATCCAGCGCGTGATCATGCATCAGCCTGAGCATCGCCAGTCTGACCTTTGCCTTCCTGCGCTGTTCCATATAGTAGTCCAAGTTATTCTCCCGGCTGCCGTAATCCTCTTCCCCACATAAAAGCATCTTGGAAAAGCCTTCTGCATCCGGTGTCTGCATCAGTTGGCGCATTCTCACATCCCATCTGAAGATCCACTCTGCCGTACCTGCATTCTCGAAATCAAATAGATAGAAGGCGTCGAGCTGGCTCATAACAGCCGCCAGCAGATAGGAGATATCCTCTGTCCTGGAATCTCTTTCATCGCCATGCTCATCGATGATCTGCACCAGCGCCGGACAATCTTTAAAGATTCCCTGCCCGATCTCCATACTATGATAAGGCAACAGGATCTTCGACAGTTTGCCACAGAAGGCAAAGGCCCAATCCTCGATACGCAGAATGGATTCCGGCAAAGAGATCTGCTTTACCATCTTGTTGCTCAGAAAAGCCTTCTTGCCAATGCACGTGACAGGGCAGCCGTCCATGATAGCCGGAACCTCCACCGCAGTATCTTTCCCCCGATATCCGGTGATCCTTATCGTATTCTCTATCCTCTCGTACTCCAGAACCCCTCGTTCTGTTGCCAGTTCTCCACTGCTATTCATGCTAACCCCCATGGTCCCACTTCTCGATATCCAAAATCCAACGACAGGCATCACCAGAGAACACTCCTATGCTCTTCCACATCCGGCCTGCATCTCAGCATGTACTCCTGCCCCTTCTTCCGGCTTATAGCATCAGCGCATCGATCTGTTCCAGGATACTGTCTCCCCGCTCCGTCAACATCAGTTCCTCATTGTGCCGCTGGTAGTCCTCACAGCCATAGGTCGCAATAAACCTCGCACAGTCCGGCTGCACCGTACACTCTGTCATCAACAGAAGCATCTCATTCCCGGAACCAAACGTATCCTCCACAAAACCGAACAGGCAGTGCAGCCGTTCCCTGATCTGTTCCGTTTCCTTCTTATATGCAGTCACCCGTCCGTCAAAGCTGCCCTTAAGCAGTGCAAACGCCGCCACCGCGCTTTCTATGTCCTCCGTCCGCAGCATCCGCTCTGCCTCAGCCAGAAAACGAAGCATTGCACGGTTCTTTTTCTTATCCCGGGCAGACAGAGCGCCGGCCTTTGCCAGAGACTCCATGCTCATCTGTCTCGCTTCCGACTGCTTCTCCACAAGCTGAGTGAATTCCGCCACACTGTATCCTGCTTCCGCCTTGGTCTTCAGCGCCTTCAACGGATTCATCAATTCATGCAGAAGTTCCGATGTCTGCATATTCTCCCGGATATCCTGCTGCATCTTATCGATCAGCATCCCCATCAGCGAGAGACGTTCGCCGAAATCAGCTTTTCTGGCCTTATCCTTGGCCTGCTCACTGACAGTTCCCGATAAGATCTCCTCCACTTTATAATCATTCTTATATTTCTGGTACAGATCATAATAAGCCCCGAACTCTTTCACCACCCGTTCATTGCGGATGTACTGCCCGATCAGGGATTCCTCCACCGGAACCTGTTCTTCCTCGTAAAGTTCCAGCATCTTTGACAGATCCTCCCATCCCCTGGCCGTAATATAATTCTTGCCTCGTACCGTAGTCTCGATCTCATAGAAATCATCCTTTTTCAGATCCAGGAAATTCACGATCGCCGTATGCAGTCCCCGCTCCTTCGCATATTCTTTCCAAGTAGCAAAATCCGCCTCCACCTCCAGTATCTTCAGCCGGTCGAGAGTCACCACATCAAATTCCCGCACCGATTTATTGTACTCCGGCGGATTACCGGCCGTCACAATGACCCAGCCCTCCGGCACCTGATGCCTGCCAAACACTTTATACTGCAGAAACTGCAGCATAGAAGGCGCAAGCGTCTCCGACACACAATTGATCTCATCCAGGAAAAGGATACCTTCCCGGATACCGCTCTCTTCCATCACCTCATAGACCGAGGCGATGATCTCACTCATCGTATATTCTGACACCTCATAGGATTTCCCCTCATACTCCTTGTGCGTGATAAACGGCAGGCCAAGTGCCGATTGTCTCGTATGATGGGTCATAGAATAGGATACAAGCGCAATCCCCAGCTCCTGCGCGATCTGCTCCATGATCGCCGTCTTTCCGATGCCCGGCGCCCCCAGAAGGAAGATCGGCCGCTGTCTGACCAGCGGGATCCGGTACTCGCCCTCTTCGTCCTTTTTCAGATACAGTTTTACGGAATCCTTGATATATTTTTTTGCTTCTTTGATCGTCATCTTGCTGTCTATGCCTTTCTTGTTACCATCCGCCTATAGTAACCCTTTCTTCCAAACTCTCTATACTCACTCCAGTTCTTCCTCATCTAACACGATCTTGATCGCCCAGGGCGGCGTCTTCGGTGCGTTCTCGTCCTCCTGCAGGAACACGAATGCCACGTCATAGTCCGGCATCCGCTCCGGATAGATACCGTAGCCATCCGTAAAATAAAGCAGCCCTTTCAGATTGTCAAATTCCTGTTTCTCCTGCAGATTTTCCACGTAAGCGAACACCGGACGAAAATCCGTGGAACCGAATCCCGTCAGTTTCCCATGCGCAAGGAAATCATCAAATTCTTCGCGCCTGGTGATCTTCGTATCCTGCCTGACTTCATTGTCACACTGTAGAATATGCACATTGATCTTACTGAAAAAATTCTCCCCCGCCTGCAGGATATTATAGGTCTTCTGCAGAAAAGCCTGTACGATCTCCCCACGGCAGGAAGCCGAGGTGTCGAGGGCGATCACAAAGTCCCTGATCTTATTGCTGTCCTTATATTCCAACGGTTCTACCAACGGCATATTGCCGTAGGTCTGCAGCCCGTAAGTATAATAAATATAGTCAAATTCATCGTCGTTGACCTGCACCGTCTCTCCCATGACCATAAACTTCCGCAGAAAATCCGTGTAATCGTACCGTTCTCTCGTGGCCTCTCTCAGATTCTGCTCCATGCTCTCGGCATTATCCCTGTCTTTGCTGAAGCTTTTCAGATCCGCCTTGATGCGCTCACTGAGCCTGCGCCATTCCGCCTGGGACAAGTCAAGCTCCTCTTGTCTGTCCCAGTAGATATGTTCGTCATAATGGCAAAGCTTATGCCATTCTTCCATGGCCTTCTTTGAAGGCTCCTCGACCCGGAAATGCCGGTACAACTTCTCCGCCGTCAATCCCCCGGCCTGTTTGTGCAAAAGCTCCAAACGGTTCTGCAGCAGGTCATCAGAAGGCAGCTTGGTCAGATGCAGTCCCATATCCGCGATCGTATGCTCCACCGCGATATCCGTGGCCAGATCCCAATAGGCCCTGTTCAGCTTATCTGTGTTTCTGCCGTGATAGAAAATACAGTGCAGCAGCGTATGGAGATACAGCCTTGCCGCATAATGGGGCGCCGACTTGTACTGCCCAAGCAGCAGCGCCGGATCATAATAGAGCATCATCCCGTCAAACAAATGCGCGCCTGTCTGCTCCCTGCAGACTACCTTAAGCCTGGACAAAGCCACATCCAAAAACCGCATATTGATCAGAATGCCGTCGTGGGCAAGCCGCATCACCTCACCGGCAATGTTCCGTATCTGAAGTTGTCTGTCGTCCCGTGACGTTTCTATCATTTCCCCTCCATGCCGAAGCAGTTCTCTGTTAAGCGTTTTTGCGCTGAAAATATATCCTTACCCGGTCACAAACCTTTTGAGCAGATACAATACCAACAAGTGGCCCGGATAAAAAATATAGAAAAACCATTTTGAAAAAGTTCTACCCCTCCTGGCTCTTTTCCCATTATAGCAGAAAAGGATGACAATCGCTGACGCAGCGATCCCAGTCCCGGACAAAAGCCCGAGAAGCACTGCCTCCTGCATCGCATAGCCGGATTCGATCATATAACTTTGTATCATAGCGAAGGCATAAAAAGCATATCCCACGATATACCCGCGGGCCAATCCCCGCCTCTCCCCTCCACTGTCATGAAAGAGTATGGTAAAAACAGGCGCGACCAGCGCCCAATCTGCCACCATGGTGGCAAACGTCAGGCTGATGCTGAGCACGCTCTGCAGGAATTGATCCTGGATTTTCTCCTTGACCACCAAGATCAGGAAGCAGCACAGCAGCGTATAGATCATATTTAAATTGTTGAGTTGAAAGGCCAGCGAAAACGGAATCTGCGAAATTACCGCAAAGAACAGCAACCGCTGCCCATATCTTTTCTTAGAACCGGTATACCTATACCCTTCCACCAGAAAATAGCACATGGTAGGCGTCGTAAAATATCCGATAAATTCAAACACAAGAGCAGGTGCACTGCCTGTTGGCAGGAATATACGTGCGACATGATTTAACAGCATCGCAAACACTGCAATATACTTAATGATATCCCTGTTAAGTATCTGCATGTTTGTCCCGGACGATTCCATCTTATATCTGCCACCCCTTTTGTCACAATATCTTATCCTGATATTGTTATGCCGTCTCTGCTGCGACTTTCTTACTATTTCTGGCCTTTTCTATATGAAAGATAGCACCTATATTTAGATAGGCGATTGAAACCTTTCGGGCAATCGCCTATAAATCGCATTCTACACACTGCTCCACCCCATGTCAGGGCAGTTTGCTGCTATGATATGCGTACAACTCTCTTTACCGGACACGGTATCACCAGCGGATTCGTCGATCATGACAAGAACGGATTATAATTCTTCTCGTGGCCGATGGTCGTAGCTTCCCCGTGTCCTGGATATACCTTCGTCTCCTCCGGCAGCACGAACAGTTTCTCCCGCACCGACCGGACAAGAGCGCTCATACTGCCTGTCGCCAGATCTGTTCTGCCCACGGAATCCTGAAAAAGCGTATCTCCCGCGATCAAAATATCCGCCTCTTTAAAATAATAACAGCAGCTGCCAACCGTATGCCCTGGTGTCGCGATCAGCTTACAGGTCATATCCGCTATGGTAAGCTCCTCACCATCTTTCAGGTATCTGTCCGGGTTCACCGTGTATGGCCTCCCCACCTGGTCCGATACGTTCGTGACCGCATCCTCGCAGAGTATCTTCTCCTCTTCATACGCATAGAGCGGCGCACCTGAAAGCTCCTTCAGCCTGTTGACACCCCAGATATGGTCAAAGTGTCCATGCGTGAGCAGAATCCCTTTTACCTGAAACCCCTTCTCCGCAAGCGTCTCATAGATATAATCTCCCTTATCTGCCGGGTCGAAAAAGATCACGTCCTTCGCCCCTTCCCGATATACAAAATAGCAATTCGTCTGACAGATTCCCAGCATCAGCCGCCCAATCTTCAAATTTCCCATACTGCTTCTCCTTATCCGAATTCTACCTTCACTTTTCCTTCACTCTACCACTCTATAAAACAAATCCATATTCTTCAATTCTACCGAACATGATCTACTCTCACTAAAACCGCAAATTTACAGTCCTAGTGTACTGACACGTTCCCATTTCGTCAAATGATGCAGAATGAACATGTCAGCACACTAGTGCTGCTTCATGTCTTCTCTAACCGGTGGTTCTCTCGATATCGATCACACTCTCGATGGTCCTGATCTTATCCGTGATGCGCTGCAATTCTTCTCTGCTGCCAATCTCGAAGCTGACTAATATCGTAGCCGTTCCCTGCTTACTCACCCGGGTATTTAAAGACAGAATATCGATTTCTTTCTCTGTAAGCGCCCGCGAAATATCCGCCAGCAGGCCGTTTCTGTTGTTGGCATAGATACTGATTTCTGCCAGATACTTGCCACCGACAGCTTCCGTCTGCTGCCACTCCGCATCTATCAGCCGGTTACGGTCAATCTCCGGAAGATTCATGATATTGATACAGTCTGTCCGATGAATGGAAATACCTCTTCCCCTCGTCACGAACCCGATGATCTCATCCCCCGGCACCGGGCTGCAGCACTTGGAAAAACGTACCGCCACATCATGGATACCCCGAACTATAATGCCGTTGCTGCTCTTGTTCGTCCGCTCTCTGTTGATCTGGGCATTCTCTTCTACCTCGGCCATGATCTCCGCATCGGTCATCTCCCGGCGGTGATCCAGATCATACAACTCCTGCATTCGGTTAAGAATCTGCCCCTCTTTCAGCCCACCATGGCCAATCGCCGCCAACACCGAATCCCAATCCTGAAATCCGTAACGCTTCATGATGGCTTCCTGATACTTTGGAATCATCACCTCCACAGGATTGATGGTCTTCGCCTTACAGTAATTGGCGATCAATTCCTTACCCTTCACAATATTATCTTCTTTTAACTCATGCTTGAACCACTGGTTGATCTTGTTTTTGGCCTGGGTGCTCTTGACCACATTCAGCCAATCACGGCTTGGCCCTTTGGAATTCTGGGAGGTCATGATCTCCACCCGGTCGCCGTTCCTGATCTCATAATCAATGGTAACCAGCTTACCATTGACCCTGGCGCCGATCATCCGGTTGCCGACCGCACTGTGAATGCTGTAGGCGAAGTCGATGGTAGTAGACCCGGCCGGCAGATTCTTCACGTCCCCGGTAGGTGTAAAGCAGTATACACTGTCGGAGAAAAGATTCAAATCACTTTTCAGCAGATTTAAGAATTCCTTATTATCCGACATATCCCGCTGCCACTCAAGAATCTGCCGCAGCCATACAAGTTTCTCTTCTTCCTGGGCTTCCACTTTCTTGCCGTCGGAAGCCTCCTTATATTTCCAGTGTGCGGCGATACCATACTCCGCCGCCTTGTGCATTTCGTAAGTCCTGATCTGAATCTCAAAGGGCTGTCCCGTGCTGCCGATCAGTGTCGTGTGCAGCGACTGGTACATATTGGCCTTGGGCATGGAAATATAGTCCTTAAAACGCCCCGGGATAGGTTTATACATCTCATGGATCACCCCCAGCGCCGCATAGCAGTCCCGCACCGTATCCACAATGATACGCACCGCGAACAGATCATAGATCTGGTCTATCGTCTTATTCTGGTTCTTCATCTTCTTGTAAATACTGAAGAAATGCTTGATCCGTCCGTCAATCTGTGCTCTGATCCCCGCATGTTCTATATGCTCCGACACCTCATCCACGATCGTCTGGATATACTGCTCGCGGTCGCTTTTGCGGATGGCAATCTTGTTGACCAGATCATAGTATGCCTCCGGCTCCAGATATTTCAACGCCAAATCATCCAATTCCACCTTGATCCTGGATATGCCAAGCCGCTGCGCAATGGGGGAATAGATATCTAACGTCTCCCTGGCGATCTCCTGCTGTTTCTGCGGCCGCATGTGCTGCAGCGTCCGCATATTATGCAGTCTGTCCGCCAACTTGATCAGAATGACCCGGATATCCTTGGCCATGGCAAGAAACATCTTGCGCAGGTTCTCCGCCTGCCGTTCCAGCTTCTCCGCATCCCGGTCCCTGTCACCGCTGTTGTCTCCGTGGAAATTGATCTTCTCCAGCTTCGTGACACCATCCACCAGAAGCGCCACGTCCGCGCCAAACTGCTCCTTGATCTCCTCATCTGTCATGATTGTGTCTTCCACCACATCGTGCAGAAGTCCCGCCACGATCGTCTCCTTATCCAGCTCTAAGTCAGCCAGGATGATAGATACATAAAGCGGATGTATGATATAGGGTTCTCCCGATTTACGTACCTGCCCCCGATGCGCATCGTAGGCCGTCTGATAGGCCTTCTCGATCAAAGAGATATCACCGGAAGGATGATATTTGCGCACACGGTTAATAAGCTCCTCGTACAAAGCCTCGGGAGACTGAAATTCCTCGATTGATTCAATTCTGCCGTCATCAATGATGACTTCTTTCTTTTCTTCTGTCGCCATAGCCTCTCCAGCCATTCTGCCTTATTTATGACCTGACATAGCAGTCAGCTCCGATATCATTATTCCTATTATAATCGCAAATCATAAGCAAGTCAAAATATTCTTTTTGCAGATTACTTTATGACGCTAAAAACTGCCCTTCCATTATAAGTTATAATTGGACTCAACCCTGTTTCATAGACATCATCAAAAACCCCTGATCCGGAAAACTCCAGACCAGGGGTTTCAATTCTGTTCGTCCGTCAAACAGTCACGATATACCGCTTCAGCTTACATCATGCCCATTCCGCCGCCACCTGCCGGCATTGCAGGCTCTGCTTCCTTGATGTTAGCTACAACAGATTCTGTTGTGAGCAGTGTGGACGCCACACTGGTAGCATTCTGCAGTGCGCTTCTTGTCACTTTGGCAGGATCAAGAATACCTGCTTCTACCATGTTCACATACTCTTCTTTCAGAGCATCGAAGCCAACGCCAACCTCAGACTCCATTACCTTATTGATGATCACAGAACCTTCCAGTCCTGCATTTGCCACAATGTGATACAAAGGAGCCTCCAGTGCCTTCAGCACGAGCTGCGCACCTGTCTTCTCATCACCTTCCAATGCATCCGCCAATTTGGCAACTTCCTTGGATGCATGAACATATGCGGATCCGCCGCCTGCGATGATGCCCTCTTCCACTGCTGCTCTTGTTGCTGCCAGAGCATCTTCCAGACGAAGCTTTGCTTCCTTCATCTCTGTCTCGGTAGCCGCACCTACTCGGATCACTGCTACACCGCCTGCCAGCTTCGCAAGACGTTCCTGCAGTTTCTCTCTGTCGAAGTCGGAAGTGGTCTCCTCAATCTGCATCTTGATCTGGCTGATCCTTGCCTGGATCGCATCCTTGTCACCCTCACCGTCAACGATGACTGTATTCTCTTTCTGTACTTTAACGGATTTCGCACGGCCAAGCTGCTCCATAGTTGCCTCTTTCAGCTCCAGGCCAAGTTCGGAACTGATCACCTGTCCGCCTGTCAGGATAGCGATATCCTCCAACATAGCTTTTCTTCTGTCACCGTAGCCGGGAGCCTTTACTGCTACGACATTGAACGTTCCGCGCAGCTTGTTGACGATCAATGTGGTAAGCGCTTCTCCTTCCACATCCTCTGCGATGATCAGCAGCTTCGCACCGGACTGCACGATCTGCTCTAAAATCGGCAGAATCTCCTGAATGTTGGAAATCTTCTTATCCGTGATCAGAATATACGGATTCTCAAGAACCGCTTCCATCTTATCCATATCGGTTGCCATATATGCGGAAATATAACCTCTGTCGAACTGCATACCTTCTACCAGGTCAAGTTCTGTCAGCATGGTCTTGCTCTCTTCGATGGTGATAACACCGTCTCCGGATACTTTCTCCATAGCATCCGCTACCAACTGTCCTACTTCCTCATCACCGGAAGATACTGCAGCAACTCTAGCAATATGCTCCTTGCCTTTTACCTTGGAACTCATCTTCGCGATCGCTTCCACTGCACAGTCAGTCGCCTTCTTCATGCCTTTTCTTAAGATGATCGGGTTCGCGCCTGCCGCCAGATTCTTCATCCCTGCATTGACCATTGCCTGCGCCAGCACGGTCGCTGTTGTGGTACCGTCACCTGCCACATCATTCGTCTTAGTCGCCACTTCCTTCACAAGCTGTGCACCCATATTCTCGAATGCGTCTTCCAGTTCGATCTCCTTAGCGATCGTCACTCCGTCGTTTGTGATCAACGGAGCTCCATAAGATTTATCCAGGACTACATTTCTACCTTTCGGTCCGAGAGTCACCCTGACGGTATCCGCCAACTGATTTACACCTGATTCCAAAGCCGCTCTGGCCTCTGCACCATATTTGATTTCCTTTGCCATGATTCATGTCCTCCTACTATTGATTTATTCTGCGCTTCCTTACGCTTCCGGTCCTCCCGTCCGCGTTTATTCGATAACCGCAAGAATATCATTCTGCTTAACGATGATATACTCTTCTTCTTCCAGTTTCACTTCCGTTCCTGCATACTTGGAGTAAATTACCTGGTCACCGACCTTTACTTCCATCTTCACTTCCTTACCGTCTACTACACCGCCAGGTCCTACTGCGATCACTTCTGCCTGCTGCGGCTTCTCTTTACTCTGTCCCGGCAGAACAATACCGGACTTCGTCGTCTCCTCTGCAACCAACTGTTTCAATACTACTCTGTCGCCAAGTGGTGTTAATTTCATATCTGTTGCCTCCTTATAGAAAAATCTTAGTATACATCTTGTTATTAGCACTCATTCATGTCGAGTGCTAACTGCTGAACATATATTATCTTTATATGAGAACGTTTGCAAACTGATTTATCACCATTTATTATATAATTTTCTTTTATTATCTCTTATTTTCTATATTTTACTCACTTTATCTCGTTTTGTACTCTGATACGCAATTTAATATTTATTTTATAATTTGTGTAGCGCCGCCTGTTTCCCCTGTCCGGACGGCCGGTAGGGCATTGCCCACAGAAAAAGCTGCTGCAAAACCTGACTCACCGTTCTGCAACAGCTTCATAAAAACGCTTAATATGGAATCCTTCTATATCTATTGTACGCCGTGTGCCAATCTCTCGCGGTAGCCGGGCGCATTCTTGATCTCAAACTTATTATTAAACATCTCGTACTCTGCATCCGGCAGCTTATCCTTAAGCTGCTCCTCCACATTCGTCTTATAAACCACCCCGCAGGCTACAGAAGGCGCCAGGATCTGGTCCTCATAGTCCAGACATGCCTGCTGTACATGCGCACAATATTCTTCCGCTTCACCGTCCTCCGCCATCGGGATCAGAATAATGAACACGTCACCGTCCACACGGCCGATGACATAGTCCGGTTTCGCCTCCTGCTTCAGGATATCGGCGATCGTCCGGATCAATCTGTCACTCTCCTCGTCACCGAAATGATCATTGACAAACTTCCAGTCATTGATGTTGGCATTGACCACTGCCACCGGCGCGACACTCAGGCCGTCCAGACGCTGCATCTGCTCCTCGAAATAATGCTTATGATAGACACCCGTCAGGACGTCTTCTTTCTCACCTCTGGCCGTCTGCACATGCTGCACACCTACCTTCTCTTCCAACTCGTCCATATAAATAGAAGATTCCTTATGTAAATACGCTTCTTCTCCCCACTGGGAAAGCATCTTCGTAAATTCATCCAGAAGATTACCTACTTCCTGTCGCATCGTATCTGGCACTTTCTCCGTCTGCGCATATAAATGCGCGATAGTTCTGCCATATACTCTCACTTTACGCCCCGGATCCCCGACCACATCCGGCGTAAACCCGGCAAAGCCGCCAACCGATACCACCTTCTCACCATGCCTCTCCGTAAGCAGAATATCTACCCCGGTCAGCGCATGAAGCGCCTTACAGTATTCTCTCAACGTGTCGATGGCGTATAAATTATCCAGCGCATAATTTCTGATATTACTCTTGATCCTCTTCTCAAAAGGAATTGCCTTGTAATCCATAGTCTGTAACCTCTCCTGTCTTAGTCCCTGTAAAAAGTAAATCTGCTCCGCAAGATCAACAAAATAGGCGAAATTTGCTATGAGATCTGCTTCCAGCCTCGTAGATCCGGAGCAATTTATTGTACCATAAATACCTCACGGTTTTGCTAAAATCAGTATACCTTTTTCAGGCAGTTTTGTCTAGGGACTCCTGGAAAAAAGACTACAGGAGACTGAAGTCCGGCCAAATAATTCTCTACTCAGCAATCCTCTCCTTATTGTACACAATATTACCTATCTTCCCATCCAAACGGCCGCCCTCCTTAGACAGCGCCTTGGCAAGATGCGCCTTTCTTCCCCTGGATTCAAAAGGTACGTCGTCCACATTACCGTTCTTGATATCCTCGCACACTTCCAACACCTCATCCAGCAAAACTGCCGGATAATCTCTTCCCGGTCCGTGCGACAGATAAATACGGTCAAATTTACCTGCAGTCTTACTTTTCAGTTCCTGTAGATTCTTTTCATAGGTACTAAGACCTGTAGAGTAAGCATCAAATAGAAATGTAAAACCATTGCAGGCATCCCCGGTGATCAGCGTCCGCTCTTCTCTGATCAGCATACACAGACTTCCCCTCGTATGTCCCGGACAGGCATAGATCTCGATCGATATTCCTCCCAAATCAAACACGTCTCCTTCCTCCATATCAAGGAACGCATCCGGAGGTGTCACCGGAATATACTCTTCCTCCGTTACATCAGCAAACTTTGGAGATTCGGAAAGAAACCTTTTTCTTACTTCCAGCTCACAGTGCTGCACATAGATATAGTCGTCCTTCCTGCTCATGTAGACCGTATCAAATTCCGGTGCTCCCATGGCATGATCCACATGTCCGTGGGTCACGAGCACGATAACAGGTCTGTCCGTCAAGGACTCAACATACTGCCGAAGGCTCCCCGCCCCACTGCCGGTATCGATGAGTGCCGCCTTCTGCGCCCCCTCCACCAGATACATCTGCTCTCCGGCAAGTCCATAGATCCTCGTTGCATGTTCCGAAATCTTTTCTGCATGAAATTGTACCATTTTTCCTCTATTCCTTTCTACTATCCTATATGTCCCATTACGTATTCACATATGCAGGCATCCCTTCTGCGCATAACGGCTGCCATTTGCTTCTGCCACCGCTTTACGGATGTTTTCCTGTTCTGTAACACCATACTGCAATATCCGCGATCAGCGCAAGCGGTAGTGGCTTACTGTATGGAAGCTGGATCGTACCCTTGCTTGTCTTATAATCGCTCAGCCGCTCAGCAAATTCCACGACTGCCTCCGGTCCCGGATACAGGCCGATATGTTTCCGAAAACCTGCGAAATGTATGATATTATGCTTATTCCAGAAGGTCGGCATACTCCATGAGATACGCTCCTCAGCCTCCGGCAGCGCCGTGCGTATCGCGTCACGTACCGCTCTCAGATACTGCCTCATCTCCTCAGGCTGTGCTTCTATATATTCGTCGATCGTCTCTGGCGCTTTCCCGCAGTAATGATCCTGCCCCTGCCTCTTAAAGCTGCGTCCGCATTTCGGACATGTCCACATGTGCTTCTGCCTCCTTATGCCTTCATTCTTTCTATATTCTATCACACCACCGTCTGTTTTACACTTCGCTGTTCCTGACTGTCACGATCACCGCTTACGAAAACAATGCCGCCATTTCTTCCTGCTGTCCGTCTGCCGCATAAAGGCACACCCCGTCCAGATCCGTGCTCCGGTTGTTGAATGCCGGAAACAGGAACCCACACTCCGGTTTTCCCGCTTCATAATCCCCGCTCACCGGACAGACCGCGCAGATCAGAAAACGGTACACTTCCTCCGACTCCCACTGACTCGCCTTGTCTTTCCCCTTTACCGGAACATCATAGTTCCCATAGAACACGTAGATGCCGTAAGGATGGTCGGAACGGTGCCGCTCTCCTATATATTCGTAGAGAGAAAGCAGCAGCGCGTCATTCTTCATCTCACAGTCCCGCAGCGCCATCAATAACTGCCAGACGCCGCCCGGCTTCCTAGCTCCCGATCCCAAACGATGATCCGTCAGCTGTACATTCGTCTCCGAAAAAGGAATGGCTTTGGCGATCTCCAGGTTCTTTGCTCTGTCCGCAGAGGATAGCTTTAGGAAATTCGTATGAAATGTACCGTCTATAAATCCTTCCTCATCCATATAAGCACCCGCTATCCTGCTGAAGCAGTTTCTCGAAACCGTCATCCGTCTGGTCAACTCCAGCATATCTTCGCGATCTATCTTCATGTTGCTCCCCCATTCCTCTGCTCATGTTTACAGATATCATGGTTACCTTATCATAAAATGTGCGCCGTTTCAACGTCTTTTCAGATCACGGACAGCGCAGTACCCGCATAAAAGCCCATAAAAGTCAAATGACCATTTCTTGCAGACTCATACTGGTAATTCCGGCAAAGTTATTGTATTATGGAATCTAACTGGCTTTCCAGAAATACATAAATCTATGATGCGAGGATATCTGACATGAAAGAGAAAAAGACAGACATACAGATCAACAAGAAAGAGTTCTACAGAAATCTGACAAGACTCGCCCTTCCCATCGCCCTGCAAAGCCTGATGCTGGCATCGGTAGCAGCGGGCGACGCATTGATGCTGGGAAAAGTGGCGCAAGACGAGATGACTGCCGTCTCACTGGCAACCCAGATCCAGTTTGTCCAAAATATGTTCCTGATGGCCATCACAGGCGCCGGTGCTATTCTCGGTGCACAGTACTGGGGGAAAGGTGACAAGCATACACTGGAAGACGTTTTCAATATGATGCTCCGCTTCTGCGGGTTTACCTCCGTCGTGTTTTTCCTGGCCTGTGAACTGATGCCTGAGATGCTGATGCATATCTTCACGCACGATACACCACTGATTGCTCTTGGCAGCTCCTATCTGCGCATCGCCGGCTGGTCCTATCTGCTTACGGGTATCTCGCAGTGCTATCTGACGATCATGAAAGTGTCGGATCATGTAAAGCCCGGCGCGCTGATCAGCTCTTGTGCCGTACTTCTGAATATAGGCCTGAATGCGATCTTCATCTTCGGACTGTTTGGCGCGCCCAGGATGCAGGCGAGAGGCGCTGCGCTTGCCACTACACTTTCCCGCGTTATAGAACTTGCACTGTGTGTGGCCGTATCCTCACAGTCCTCCTATATCCGTCCGGCATTTGACCGGTTTCTCAAACTGCCCAAACAGCTAAAAGCCGATTTCATCAGGCAGTGCCTGCCATTGATGGGCGGCTCTCTATGCTGGGGTGTCGGTTTCACCTCCTATACCGCGATCATGGGCCATATGGGCACCGACGCCGCGGCTGCAAATTCCGTATCTGCAGTTGCCAGGGATTTGATCTGCTGTATGTGCAACGGAATCGGCAGTGCTGCCGGGATCATTGTCGGCAACGAACTGGGTGCAGGACGTCTGGAACTTGGCAAAGCTTATGGCATCAAGCTCAAGAATATTTCCTATGCCATCGGTTTTATCTCTACCGCCCTTGTGCTTGCCATAACCCCCTTTGTCGTGCGAATGGTCATTTTGACAGACCAGGCCCGAGGTTACCTTACGGGAATGATGGTGATCATGTCCTTCTATATGATCGGCCGCTGCGTCAATACCGTCACGATCAACGGCGTGCTGGACGGTGGTGGTGACACCCTATTCGATATGTACAGCCTGATCGTCTGTATGTGGTGTATCGCTATTCCGCTGGCGCTCATCGGCGCTTTTGTCCTGCACTGGTCGCCCCTGGCAGTCTATGCCTGCACCTGTCTGGATGAGGTAGGGAAGATTCCCTGGGTGATGGCTCGGTTCCGCAAATATAAATGGGTACAGGATCTGACACGATAAAAGCAGAGAAATCGAAGTGCCCGCCAAAAGTGCACACAACATCACAAAAGTACCGGATACACAGGTCATATTCCCTGCATATCCGGTACTTTCTATTGTACAATTTATTACTATTTATAATTGACGATCTTGCCGAAATCAGCCTTCAAAGAAGCACCGCCTACCAGGCCGCCATCGATATCGGGCTGTGCAAACAGCTCTGCTGCATTACCTGCATTTACAGAACCGCCGTACTGGATGCGAACTGCCTCTGCAGTAGCCTCATCATAGATCTCAGCGATACAGTCACGGATACCCTTACATACTTCCTCAGCCTGCTCTGTAGTAGCCGTCTTGCCGGTACCGATCGCCCAGATCGGCTCGTAAGCGATGACCATGCCCTTAACCTGATCTGCAGTAACGCCAGTGAGGTCGGATTTGATCTGCAGTCTGATCCAATCCATGGTAACGCCCATCTCTCTCTGCTCTAATGTCTCACCGCAGCAAAGGATCGGAACAAGACCTGCTTCCAAAGCCTTCTTCACTTTCTTGTTCAGAAGTGCATCGTCCTCCTTGAAGTAATCACGTCTCTCAGAATGTCCGATGATCACATACTTCACGCCTGCATCCTTCAACATGGAAGCAGAAATCTCGCCTGTGAATGCACCCTTCTCCTCGAAATACATATTCTCAGCGCCAACTTCTACGTTAGTGCCTTTCACCGCCTCTACTACCGGTACGATATCGATCGCCGGTACACAATATACTACGTCCACATCATCGGATTTTACCAGATCCTTTAATTCATCACATAACTTAACTGCCTCACTGGGAGTCATGTTCATCTTCCAGTTGCCGGCTACGATCTTTCTTCTTGCCATTTTCAATCTTCTCCTTTAATCATCTGATTTCGGTTCCTGCACAACAGGCCATAAAGCTGTTAAGCTGTTGTACAGGGGTTGTTTATTGTCTTTATTTGTCGTCAGCTGCCACTACGCCGGGAAGCTCTTTGCCTTCCAGGAACTCAAGGGAAGCACCGCCGCCTGTGGAGATGTGGGACATCTTGTCCGCGAAACCTAACTGATTAACAGCCGCTGCACTGTCGCCGCCGCCGATGATCGTCGTTGCAGACGTCTCAGCCAGAGACTTCGCTACTGCGATCGTACCTTTTGCAAGAATAGGGTTCTCAAATACGCCCATCGGTCCGTTCCATACAACTGTCTTAGCAGACTTCACTGCATCTGCATAAAGCTCAGCCGTCTTCGTACCGATATCCAGACCCTCCTTATCAGCGGGGATCTTGTCAGCGTCAACTACCTCTACCTCGATCTCGGCATCGATCGGATTCGGGAAACCGGATGCAACTGTCGTATCAACCGGAAGCAGCAGCTTCTTGCCCAGCTTCTCTGCCTTATCCATCATCTCTTTGCAGTAGTCAAGCTTCTCATCGTCTACCAGGGAATTACCAATCTCCATACCCTGTGCCTTTAAGAATGTAAATGCCATACCGCCGCCAATGATCAATGTATCGCACTTCTCTAACAGGTTGTTGATAACATTCAGCTTATCAGCTACCTTAGCGCCGCCGAGGATCGCTACGAAAGGTCTTACCGGATTCTCCACTGCGTTGCCCAGGAAGTCGATCTCCTTCTGCATTAAGTAACCGACTGCGTTCTCGCCGCCTTTCTCAGAGATGTATTTCGTAACAACAGCCACGGATGCGTGTGCTCTGTGCGCAGAGCCAAATGCGTCGCATACATAAACATCAGCCAGCTCAGCCAGCTCTTTCGCGAAAGCTTCGCCTGCATCTGTAGGCTTGGTCTCTTCCTTGCCACGGAAACGGGTATTCTGCAGAAGCACTACATCACCTTCATTCATAGCTGCAACTGCTGCCGTAGCTGCCTCGCCGGTCACATTGTAGTCTGCCACGAAATTGACAGGCTTGCCCAGCTTCTCGGACAGTCTCTCTGCTACCGGTGCAAGGGACTCGCCTTCGTTGGGGCCATTCTTAACCTTGCCCAGATGGGAGCAAAGAATAACCTTGCCGCCGTCAGCGATCAGTTTGTTGATCGTAGGGAGTGCCGCCACAATACGTGTTTCGTCTGTGATCTTGCCCTCTTTCAAAGGCACGTTAAAGTCACATCTTACCAGAACGCGTTTGCCTTTTACGTTAATGTCATCTACGGATTTCTTGTTTAAAGCCATTTTGAAATTCCTCCTGATTTTATTGTTCTATTTGCCTCTTGCCCCAAAAAAGAATCCTGGCTGCAGGATTCTCCGCCTGCGGCGGGTCACTTTAGCGATACAAAAGAAGCCCGGCCCAGCGGCCGAGCCTCTTAAAAACGCATTTCAACTAACAAATAAGCCTTTCAAATCACTCTGATTTACTGTCTTATTCGAGTTCGCGAAGCGAATCTCGCAAAGTTAATTCCGCAGGAATTAACTTTTATGCTAACTCAGAGAAGTATTTGATAGTACGAACCATCTGAGATGTGTAGCTGTTCTCATTGTCATACCAGGAAACAACCTGAACCAGATTGTCTTCGCCAACCATAGTCTGTGTTGCATCGAAGATAGAACCATAGGTGCTGCCAACGATATCGGAAGAAACGATCTCATCCTCGTTATATGCGAAGGACTCTGTAGCTGCTGCCTTCATAGCTGCATTGATCTCTTCCTTCGTTACGGACTTCTCAACAGTTGCAACCAGGATTGTGGTAGAACCTGTCGGAGTAGGAACACGCTGTGCGGAACCGATCAGCTTGCCATTCAGTTCAGGGATAACAAGGCCGATAGCCTTAGCTGCGCCTGTGCTGTTAGGAACGATGTTCACTGCACCTGCACGAGATCTTCTCAGGTCACCCTTTCTCTGAGGACCATCAAGGATCATCTGGTCACCTGTGTAAGCATGAATCGTGCTCATGATACCGGACTTGATACCAGCCAGGTCATTCAGAGCTTTAGCCATAGGAGCGAGGCAGTTTGTTGTACAGGAAGCTGCGGAAATGATGGTATCCTCAGCCTTCAATGTCTCATGGTTAACATTGTAAACGATTGTAGGAAGGTCGTTACCTGCAGGAGCGGAAATAACAACTTTTCTAGCGCCGGCATTGATGTGTGCCTGAGCCTTCTCTTTGCTTGTATAGAAGCCGGAGCACTCTAATACAACGTCAACATTTAATTCGCCCCAAGGACAATTGTTTGCATCGGGCTCTTTGTAGATCTTCAGTGTCTTGCCGTCAACTGTGATGGTATCTTCGCCAGCGGATACAGTATCTGCCAGAGCGTACTTACCCTGAGAAGAATCATACTTCAACAGGTGTGCCAGCATCTTCGGGCTTGTCAGATCGTTGATAGCCACTACTTCGTATCCTTCCGCGCCAAACATCTGTCTGAATGCAAGACGGCCAATACGGCCAAAACCATTAATTGCTACTCTTACTGCCATTTTTAGTCCCTCCTAAATAATCTTTTTATTATAATCTTACCAGTCTGTACATATTTATGATATCTTTAACTGGTAAAATTTAGTCGGCAGATATATTTTACCTAATTTGTCCAAATAATTCAAGATGTAATTCAAAAATCTGTAAATAAAATCTATAAACATAATAAGTAGAAACCACTGCAAAATAAAGATTTCTGTAACTACTTTGTTATAATTTATTTCAAAACTCCTCCTGCATCGGATTTTATGAACTTTTAACTGAGATATCAAGAAATATATTTGTATATACCGTCAATTTCCGCTATACTAAAGTTGTTATTGAAACACACACGATCTACAACATTTGTATAAGGAGGCTTTATTATGCCCATCACTGCTGACTACCACCTGCATTCTTCTTTCTCCGGCGACTCAGATACACCCATGGAAGAAATGATCCTGAAGGGAATTCAACTGGGACTGACCGGAATGTGCTTCACGGAACATCACGATCTGGATTTCCCGGTAACAGAATCCACACCTGCCGGACTCTTTGAGCTCAACCCTGATTCTTACCTGTACGACTTTCTGAAATTAAAGGAACGATACGCAGGCCAGATCACGCTCTGCTTCGGCGTAGAACTGGGGATGCAGCCCCATCTTGCACGGCAGAATGCGGCTTTTGTGATAGCCCATGAGTATGATTTCGTCATCGCCTCCTCCCACATCTGCCACGGGAAGGATCCTTACTATCCTGCTTTCTACGAAGGACGCAGTCAGGATGAGGCATATCTGGAATACCTTGCATCCATCCCGGAGAATCTGCAGGCTTTCAGCAACTTCGATGTCTACGGCCATCTGGACTATGTGGTGCGCTACGGCCCGCAGAAAGACGAGGGATATTCTTATGAAAAATACCGGGATATCTTTGAACAGATCCTGCGGCGTCTGATCAGTATGGATAAGGGCATCGAGATCAACACTTCCGCACTGGCCAAAGGAATGCGCGAGCCCAACCCTTGCATCGGTGCTTTGAAGCGCTACCGTGAGTTGGGCGGGGAGATCATCACCGCAGGCTCCGACGCCCACGCTCCCGCACAGATCGCCCATGCCTTTGACCGGGCTGCAGATATATTAAAAGACTGCGGTTTCCGGTACTATACGACCTTTGAAAAACGCAGTCCTTCTTTCCATAAGTTATGATCAATTACTGCAGGCAACTCCTCACGCAACTCCTCAAAAGACCGAAAATGCACCCTCAATCTTCTCCCGCAGTTGCAAAAGCGCCTCCCTGCTCACCAGAAAAAACGTCCTGCCGTTTACCTGCACCGCCGCGTAAGTCTCATCATAAGCAAAATACTTCTGCGTAATCTTTGGCGCTCCCTCCATGTTTCTTTCATAAGTAATACTCATGAGCAATTCTCTGTCCGCGGATGCTGCCTCCGCCTCCCATTCTTCCCGGGGCAGCTCCTTTTCTAGAAAAACACTCATAAGCGTCGTATACAATGCATAAAAATCTTCACTTTCCACTGCCTGCTCCCCCAACAAAAACGTCTTTGGTTCAATCCGCATCTCATACTGTTCTTCCCCGGTATCGATTGTCACTTTGGAAACCGTCTCCACATTGACCACACTCACTACCTTTAATATGCAGGCATAAGGATCCACATCAAAGACTTCCTCAACACTACTGCAGTCAGCCAGCCAGAGTCTGCCCAAAGCCTCCACATAGCGATTCCCCTGTGCGTCCTCCCTGCCAAACCGAAACAAAAGCCCCCGGTCCGGTTTGGCCCGTCCGCCCTCTGCGGTCTGTTCACTGTAATA
Organism: uncultured Lachnospiraceae bacterium; assembly: GCA_947175055.1. Taxonomy (GTDB): domain Bacteria; phylum Bacillota; class Clostridia; order Lachnospirales; family Lachnospiraceae; genus UBA3282. The sequence goes on from CAMWLJ010000012.1 coordinate 23,597, forward strand.
AGCCACAAATACCGTATCCGCACTGTCCTCTATCCCTGCCTGTTCTCTTGTTATATCCATATCCTCCACAGAGGTCAGCTCCATCTCTGTCAGTGTCCTAAAATACGCGTACATGGCTTCCGTATCCACCACTGCCATAGACTGGTAAGGCACGGAAATCGCCCAACAATCATAAGTATTCTTATACACCCGCGGCTCATAGGAAACTGCGAAGCATGCTTCCCCGCCCCGCACCACCGATACACCGCGCATTGCCTCCGCCGTAAATGTCCCCGGCTCCCCTTCTTCCAGAGTAGCCTCCCACTCTGCCAGACTGTTCTCCTCCGGCTTTACTTCCTCCGGTTCTCCCTCTTTTTTCTGCTGCTCCGGATTCCCTGCTCCTTCTTGCGGCATGTTCTCAGTATGCCCACACTCGCCAAACAGCAAACTGCCAAGCGTTAAAACGACAATTGCCAAGCCAGTTGCGCACCACGTCACCGGCCTTCTTCTCATTTTATCAAACATAACCCTGACTCTCCCTCTTTGCCACTATGCACGGTTCTGACTGCTCACAATAGCTGCATTTGTATATCATCACGATTTCTCCCGGTGTTGTACCTGCTCCCGATACCGCACCGGAGACACACCGATGTGCTTTTTAAAAGCCAGAGAAAAATAATTCATATCATGATATCCTACCATGATCGAAATCTCTCCTACTTTCAACGTCGTCGTAGACAACAACGACTTCGCCCGCTCAATCCTCTTACGCACGATATACTCGTTACAACCCTCCCCTGTCACTCTTTTAAAAAGCCTGGAAAGATAGTTCGGCGTCACATAATACTGCTCCGCCAAGCTGGCCACTGTCAGATCGTCCGACAGATTCTCATGGATTCTGCGCTTCACTTTGCCAATCAGTTCATGAACTTCTCCGTCCTCCCCCTCAAATAGATTCTCCAGAAACATAGCCGTCACCTGACACGCCCTCTCCCTGTCCACACCGGACACTGCCTGCATCAGTTCGCTCAATTTCTCTCTGGCGCTGTTCCCCGTATCGCTGAACCGAGCGAAATAAACCGACGACGCCAACTCAAAACAACAGCTTCTGGCATATCGGGCCGACAGATTATAAGATTCCACTGCCACACAAAACCTCTCAAAGATATGTCCTACCTTCTCCTTTTCACCTACATTACACACAAGCGCATTACGGAACTCCCGAAAAACATCCTGAAAAATATCCTCCCCTTTCCGGTTCCAATCCACCGCACAGAACTTCTCAAACTCCTCCCGCTCATGCTCCAGCACAAACACAGCATCGTTGTAGGAAATACGCAGATTCTCAATCCGCTTTCTCACACTGCCCCAGATGATCCGCGCCCTGGTCTCCAGCTCGTCATTCAAAATCGCCAACAGCTGTTCTGCCAGCTCTTCTTCCTTGCGTCCTTCGTCACAGAAAAAGGCAATCGTAATCCGCATCTTTTCATCCACAAAAGTAATGCCCCGCTTCTGCTCGTCGATCATCCCGATACAGATATGCTTCACGGTCTGCATGCGGAACCCTTCACTGTCCAGATCCTCTTCCCCTGTCACACCAGGAAGCAAGATGCCGATTCGCATCGTCTGGCTATCCTCAAAAGGATACTCTTTCCGAAATACACCCGCCCGTTCCAGACAGTCTTCTCTTCCCAGCACAAGCGAGCGCATAAACTCCTCCATCTCCATCTGTTGTCTGACTCCCTGCGCGCGACTTTTTGTCCTGCTGTTTTCTTCTTTGATCCGCCTGCTTTCCAACCAGTCCACCTGGGCAAGAATGCTCTTTTGCAACTCCATTTCGTCAATCGGTTTCAAGAGAAAATCATGTACCTGCAGCTGCAGTGCCTGTCTGGCATACTCAAAGCGATCGTATCCTGTCAGGACTATGACCCGCATATCCGCATCCTGTTCCCTGATCTGTCCTACAAGCTCCAGCCCCGACATTTCCGCCATGCTGATGTCCGTAATCATGATCTGCGGCTGGTGTTCTCTGATCAGTGTTGCCGCCTCCTTGGCGGAGGACGCCGTATACACTTCCGCAATCTGCATCTGTTCCCAAGGCATCGCGTTTTTAATCCCCATTCGGATCATTTTTTCATCATCTACGATCAAAATCCTATATCTCACAACCGCTCCTTTATCCTGAACTTCCTGCTCTGATTTATGTTCTTTAAACAAGAGTCCTAACCTTCCTCTGGCAGCCGTATCTCCACACAGACGCCCTTCTTTCGGCCTTTTTGAAACCTTAGTCCGAACTTTGTTCCATACAAAAGTTCGATTCGCTTGTTGATATTCGAGATACCGTAACCGACATCCCGCCTCATATCCGATATGTGTTCATTGATATATGCGATCCGCTCAGGATCCATGCCGCCGCCGTCATCCGTCACCGTCAGACTGACCGCACCCTCCTTTTCATAGACCGCGATCTCCACGGTCCCTGTCTCTCCTTCTTTTACCCGGATGCCGTGATAGATACAGTTTTCCACAAGGGGCTGCAGCGTCAGCTTCGGAATCGGCAGGGATGCAAAGCGCTCCGGTACCTTTTCTGTCAGAGCGATAATATTACCATACCGCATATTCTGTATGATCAGATAATTCCTGACATGCTCCAGTTCCATCTCAAGAGTGATGATGTCTTCCCCTTCGCTTAAGCAGATTCGGTAGTACTGTGCCAGCGCCTTCACCATCGTGGAAATCTCCTGATTGCCGCCCGCCAATGCCTGCCAGTGGATGCATTCCAGTGTATTGTAGAGAAAATGTGGCTGAATCTGAGACTGCAATGCATTGAAACGCATCATATCCAGCTGTCGCTGCTCCTCCTTCACCTGTTTCATCAGTACGTCGATTTCGTCCATCATGATATTGAATCCGTCTGCCAGCTTCCTGCCGTCGCTGTCCATATCTGCCAGCTCAATACGTATGCCCAGATTACCGCCCGATACGTCATTCATCTTTGAGACGACTTTGTTGATAGGACGATACAGTCTTTTGATGATATTCCTTGCCAGCGTCAGCGCGGTCACAGTAGCCGCCAGTGTCACCAGGATCAGCAGCAGAATCGAACCGAAACAGTTCTGATATAGAGACCATGCCGGAACCTCGCTGATCATATAGAAGTTCCAGTCTTTTACCCGTTGATAACTGACCAGCTTCCCGTTTTGCCAGAACATCCCGTGGTCTTTCTGTATTCTGTCCGCGAAGACGATTTTCTGACCGATCTTGCCCGCGTCCTGTGTGGACACGATCCTTCCCTCCACATCCGTCAGATATAAATTTGCACTATACTGCAACTCATGCTGACTAAAACGAGTCAACAGATTGTCATCCAGATTCACAATGATCATACCATTGCTGTTGCCCATTCTCGTCACGGAATAAGCCGGAAAATACAGCGTCAACGTATACTTCCTGCCTTTATGATAATTATTTGAAAAATTGACCCGCAGCGTCCCTCGGTGCTTCGCCTGCATACTCTGTGCATAATCCTTTTCGTAGCTGGTCTCAAAGCTGCTCTCACTGACCGCACTGTTGCCGTTATAAAGAAACTGACCCAGTGCCTCATTTGTCACCGCAATAAAATTAGCGTTATGCTGAACATAAAGCATGTTTAAAAAGGAACTGTACACATTCCCCATCTCACTGTACAATTCCTGCATGTTGCTGCTCTCACAATACTTTTGCACATGCGTATCCAGAATAATGGAAATGGCAAGCGCTTTATACTGCTCCAGATTATCCGCGTAGTCCTCCGCCAGAAACACCAGCTGCTCCTGCACATATCGGCCGTTCTGATCCGTAACGGATCGGATATGGGAAAAAGTAGAAATCCCGATTGCCGCGACCGCGATAACCGTGATCGTCCAGATGATAACATAATTCATCTTCTTTTCAAAATTCCAACTCTGGTTCCACTTCTCCCAAAATACCATATCACTCTCCTCTGTATTTTCCCAGTCATTTTCCACAATCCCGGAAAGTGCCCGCCTCTTTCAAACATGAAGTTCTTCTCAGGCTGCGTTCTTCGCTGCCTTAGAAGAACTTCATGTTTTAACCTTTGACAGCTCCGGCCGTCATACCTTTTACCAGCTTATCCTGTGCAAAAATAAACAGTAGAATCATTGGTAGCACCGTCAGTGTGAGCACCGCCATGATCATCGGCGTATTCATGGAATACTGCCCCTGGAAATCCCACACCGCCAGCGGCAGCGTCCGATTTTTCGGCGATTGGGTCAAGGTGTAGGCAAAGCTAAACTCATTCCAGATGTTAACGCCGTTGTAGATGGCCAGCGTAGACAGCCCCGGTTTTGCCAGCGGCAAGATCATTGTAAAAAACATCCTGTATTTGTTACATCCGTCGATTTCCGCCGACTCCTCGATTTCCTTTGGAATCCCCATCATGAAACTGGTGAGAATGAACACGGATATAGGCAATGCGAAAGCCACATTCGGCCCAATCATCGCCCAGATTGTATCATATATTTTCAGGCTCTTCGTCATCTGAAACACCGGAATCAACGTAATGTGGATTGGAATCGCCATACAGGCCACGATTACCCCATAGAGAAAACCGTTCATCCGGAATCGGAACCGTGCCAAAGGGTATGCTGCGCAAGCTGCGATAAATAGGACAAGCAGCAGCGACAAGCAAAGCACAAACACACTGTTCCCGAAATATTTCACGAAACCGCCGCTCAACACTTCCTCGTAATTGGCGAAATTCAGTTTCTCTGGCGGAGCGAAGACCCCCTTCGTCAGCATCTCAAATTTTCCCTTAAAGGAATTGAATACCATAAAAATAAAAGGAAGCACCGCCGTTATCGTCGCAATGCACGCCAGCAGAATGGCCGCTGCCCAGCTGGTCCTGCTCTTTATGCTGCTTTTCTGAAACTCCTTTTCCATCTGCACACCCTCCTATACTTCTTTCTTACCGTTAATCATGCGCATCGTGACAAGAGAGAGCACCGTGATCAGGATAAACATACCGGCCGCCACCGCAGAACCGTACCCCATATTAAACTGCACGAAAGCATTTTTATACATATACGTCGCCATCAGTTCCGTGGCAGTTCCCGGACCGCCGCCTGTCATAACATAGATCAGATCGAAATATTTCAGGGAGCCGACCATGGAAAGGATAGCCGCGCTCTTGATCGACGGTGTCAAAAGCGGCAGTGCAATCTGCCAAAAATACTGCCCTTTCGTAGCGCCGTCGATTAGGGACGCCTCGTAGACATCCTCGGACACATTCGTGTAGGCCGCCATACAGTATACCATATAAAAAGGGATAAACTGCCATGCAATGACAAAAATCACCGTCATCAACGCTGTACTCTTGTTGCCAAGCAAATCAATGTTGCCGCCGCCAAACAGCTTCGATACCGCACTGATCATACCCCCATTGGCCGCCAGTGCATAATTGAAAAGAAAACCAATCGCCACTGAGGACATCAGCATGGGAATAAACCACAGCACTTTACACACTGTCGCTTTGCGCCCCGCGAATTCGATAAAAGTCGCCTCCGCCAGGCCAATCGGAATCTGGATGATGATGGACATCACCATGATCACAATATTGTTGCGGAATGCGAACCAGAATTCCCGGTCTCCCAGAAGTTTACTCCAGTTGGACAGACCGACAAAGGTCTTATCTGCCGCGATGCCATTCCACTTATAAGTGCTGATCGTAAAAGAATCCACGATTGGATAGAAAATAAATGCCGTAAGAATCAGGAAAACCGGCAGCAGAAAGACAAGAGCGGCAAGATTCGTACTTCTCTGCCTGCGCTTTCCCAATGTATTTGTCTGATTGCTCATACTAACCCTCCATGCGTCTGCCTGCAGACGCCCCAAAATGTACACTTTTTTATGGAAAAGAGGGGGAATACTCCCCCTCTCATGAATGCTCTCGTCGATCGCTTCTATTTCCCTGAGAGATATTCCGCCTGCGCCTCCTGCATCTTCTTGTTGGCATCTGCCGGTGTCATGGTCAGGCCGAATACTTCCTGATTGCCGTCCAGATGTGCATTGGCAACTGTCGGGTTCAGATACTGGTCATACCACAACTGTACTGCGGAGGCCTTGTTCGCCGCATCGATGATGGACTTGGATACCGGATCCGTGATCTTCTCCTCCACACCAGTAACAGGCGGAATCAGACTCGCACTTACCATATAATCGATAGTCTCCTCGCTGGAGAGATAGGTTGCAAATTCAAACGCCGCATCCAGCTTTTCATCGGTACAGTTAAAGGAAATGAACTGATCACCCATGGTGCCGCACAAGATAGAAGCATCTGCGGTGGAATCATCCACTGCCGGGAAGGAGAACCAGTCAACCTTGCTGTAGAAGTCATTGCCCGCATCCTCACTATCTGTCTTGAAAGCCGCCGTATTCCAAGAGCCTGTCAGATACATAGCCGCTTCCTCGGTATAGAAGAATGCTTTTGCCTGTCCGTCGTCTTCACTCATGGAGTTGAATCCTTCCGGGAAATACCCCTTATTCACCCATTCCTGGATTTTCTCGCCCGCATATACGAAACTCTCGTCTTCAAAAGTACCGTCCCCTGCCGCTGCCTTCTGGAACGGCTCCAGACCGCCTTTTCTCGCCGCAAGGCACTGGAAGTACATAGAGCCTGTCCACTTCGGGCCATTTGCCAGTGTAAAAGGAATGATACCGTTTGACAGGAACGTATCACAGGCCGCTTCCAACTCAGATACCGTAGTGGGCACGTTCACACCACACTGCTCAAACAAGGCTTTGTTGTAATAGATACCTGCAATGGAAATATTTTTTACAGGAATCGCATAGAGCTGTCCGTTGTAGCTCGCCTGCTCCAGCGCACCTTCCATAAAGCGCTCTTTCATGCCGTACTTCTCATACAGATCGTCGAGCGGCTGCGCGTATCCAGAATCAATATACTCGTTCATCGGTCCGCCAGACCATGTGGTGTACATATCCGGGCACTCACCTGAACTCATGGCAATGACAAGTTTCTCCTTGTACTTGTCGTTCTGGGTCGGGATATTCTCGATAGTGTAACCGCTCTGAGAACTCTCCTGAAACTGACGAATCGCCATCTCGTAAGTCTCCTTATCCGCGCCCTCTGTTCCCACATTCCAGAAAGTGATCACCTTGTCTCCGGAATCGGAACCTGTGTCTGCCGTATCTGCATCTGCCGCTTCCGCACCGCTGTCTGCGTTGTCCGCCGATGCCTCCGCCGGCTCATCGCCGCCTTGAGGAGTCTCCTGTACTCCATCGCCGCAGGCCGTTGCCGAAAAGCACATCAGTGCCGACAGACCAAGTGCCGTTATTTTCTTCATTCTGTTTTTCATAGTATCCTCTCCCTTTCTTTTTGATAATACTATGATAACAAATCCAGACTGTTCACTCTATTTAATAATCTGTCCGGATTCTATAAAAATGTTACCGCTATGTAATTCTATTTAAATCGATTGTTATAGAAATACGATACAGATAGAAAAATCGAATACCGCTTATTCAGAATCTCCTTCCTTATGACGATAATCATTGTAAATCCACATGCCGCGCAATGCATCGCATGGCAGATTGAATCATATATTCTTAACAGGGGAGGGTTTATAATGACAATTGAGACTTTAGACAGCATGGCACAGGTAATAGACTCTATGGAAAACGCCGTGAGGCTCCGCAGTCAGGCAAGAGCCGAGAAACGGGCCGAAGAAGCCGAACAGGCCAAGAAAGCCTTTCAGGAAAAGCTGATGCTCGCCGCTGCCACCAAGACAGAACTTGACAGCATGGCATCCAAGGCAAAAGGCTCTCATGACGCTGTTGTCAGAGACCAGCTGATGGGAATGATGATGGCCGGTTTCTAAACACCCACTTCTATTCATGGTGGTATCATAATGTAGGATATGGGTGTTTACAACCATATACCCACATACGTTCATGCAGGCGGGCTGCATGCTCTTATTCAATCTGGGCGATCAGACTCCAAAAAGGGGAACGACCGCCCTCCTTTTTTCCTGTACCGTCATAAAAATTTACCCGGTCAGGATGGTCGGGAACGACTCTCATAATAGAGTTTCGCGCCAATATCTCCTGACTCTTATTGACACAAATGATGTATCGTCCTTCTTTCTGCTCCATCGGATTCTCCTTCCGCTCCTCCGGATCCGTATCTGCCAGGTTCACCGCCGCGATTCCCGTCATGGAAAACTTTTTCTTGAATTTAATATAAAAAGAGATGCCCTCTCTGAAAAAAACTTTCTTGATCCGTTCTTTCGTAGCACTGTCATAAACTTCACACAACTCGATCTCATTATTTACTTTCACTTTAGACAATTTCGATTCTACCATAATAATTCCTCATTTCCTGGTCCGCTCTTTATCATATGCACTTTCTTTGTTTACAAGTACCTATCCTATCACATCACTTGTGAAAAAGTCGTGAAGGAAAATGGTAGAATTTCTTAATATTTTCTTACGCTATCGTCTCGTTCCTCATAATGCTCCCGCCCCCCAGCACATAACCGTCCTCATAGAAGACCACCGCCTGCCCAGGCGTAATGGCTCTCACCGGCGCAAGGAAGGAGCATTTGATCACATCCGCCGCCACCTGCTCGATCACGCACCGTTGCCCCGCATGGGCATAACGGATCTTGGCAAGTACCTCCCTTGGACGCGGCAGATCAACCATGCCCATAAAGTTGATGTTATTGCAGTACAACGTATCCCCAAACACCGCTTCCGCCTCCCCGATCACTACCTCATCCGTCTCCGGTCTGATCTCGGTGACAAAAACAGGATGGCCCATGGAAAGATTCAACCCTTTACGCTGTCCAACCGTATAATGCGTGATACCCAGATGTCTCCCAAGAATCTGTCCATCCGCTGTCACGAAATTCCCGGCACCCGGTACCCGCTCCCCGGCTTCTCTATCGATAAAGGCCGCATAGTCGTGATCCGGAATAAAACAGATCTCCTGGCTGTCTGGCTTGTTGGCTACATCCAGCCCTTCCCGTGCTGCGATCGCACGAATCTCCTCCTTGCTATATTCGCCCACCGGCATCAACGTATGGGCCAGCTGCTCCTGCGTCAGATTATAAAGCGCGTAGGTCTGATCCTTCTTCGCGGTCACAGAATTGCAGATCGCATACCTGCCTTCCGGTGTCACTGCGATTCTGGCATAATGTCCTGTGGCAATATAATCGGCGCCGATCTCCAGACTGCGCCTTAACATCGATTCCCACTTTACATGTCGGTTACAGGCAATACAGGGATTCGGCGTCCTGCCGGCCAGATATTCCTTCACGAAATAATCTATCACCTTACATTTAAATTCTTCCCTGAAGTTCATCACGTAATGAGGAATATCGAGCTGTCCGGCCACCCTTCTGGCATCCTCCACCGCACTCTGTCCGCAACAGCCTACGTTTTCTTCCTGTACTTCCCGCGTCTCCTCCTGCCAGATCTGCATCGTGGCACCGATCACCTCATAGCCCTGTTCTTTCAAAAGAAAGGCCGCCACAGACGAATCCACCCCGCCGGACATCCCTACTACGACTTTCTTCTTTACCATATATGATTCCTTTCTTTGTGCCTGCCTATCGTTCTTGACCTTCCCGTCTGTAGAGCGGTCTTGTGTAGGAAATTCTTCCTGCACTGTTCTTCTCACCACACCCCACGCATAAACTTAAATCATATCCGATCGCAAAGATGGTGTATTATGAAAAGGAACTGGAAAAATCCTCTTATCACCGGCACTGTCATCCTGACACTGACTGGACTGCTCAGCCGCTTTATTGGTTTCTTCTACCGTATCTTCCTCTCTAACGCCTTCGGCGCCGAGGGAATGGGTATTTACCAGCTGATCGCACCGGTACTGGCACTTTCCTTTGCCCTCACTGCTTCCGGCATCCAGACCGCCATCTCCAAATATGTGGCCAGTGAAACAAGCACCCACGACTACCATACTTCCTTCCGCACCCTCTGGGCCGGTTTCCTGATGGCCATGGCTCTGTCTGTGGCCTGCGCGCTTGCCATCTATCTGTGCGCCGATGCTATCGCCGTAACATTCCTGATGGAAAGCCGGACCGCGCCCCTTCTGCGCATCATTGCTCTCTCCATTCCCATGGCGACCGTACATTCCTGCATCAACGGCTATTTCTACGGCATCCGCAAGACTGCCATTCCGGCCGTGTCTCAGCTGGCGGAACAGATTTTCCGTGTAGGTTCTGTCTACCTGATCTATTATCATTTCAGACAACATGGCATGCAGCCAACCATCAGCTTTGCGGTGGCAGGTCTGGTCATCGGTGAGGGCGCATCTATGATCGTATCTGTAGTCGCGATCCTGTCCCGGGCACACCATGTCTTTCCGTCAGATGCGCGCTATACGTATAAGACGCCTCACACCTTCACATCTGACATGCAAGGACTTTACACTGCGCCGGCACCGGGATCGAAGGATCGTCCGGTTATCACAGATGCTCCTGTACTGCTCACCACTTACCGCCGTATCTGCACCAACCTGCTGCAGCTGGCAATACCCTTGTCTGCCAACCGTCTGGTACTGAACCTGTTGCAGAGTATTGAAGCTATCTATATTCCCAACAAGCTGATGGCATACGGTCTGAATAACGCCGACGCTTTAGGCGTCTACGGTGTGCTGACCGGGATGAGTCTGCCGCTGATCCTGTTTCCCTCCGCCATCACCAATTCTATCTCCGTCCTGCTTCTACCCATTGTCTCTGAAGCAGACGCAAGCGGCAATCGGGATGCCGTCAAACGCGCTATCCTGACCTCCATACGCTACTGTCTCCTGCTTGGTTTCGCATGTACTGCCATGTTCCTCCTGCTTGGGCGCCCGGCAGGACGGCTGCTGTTCCACTCCGAGCTGGCCGGCAGCTTTATCCTCATCCTCAGCTTTATATGCCCTTTTATGTACATCGCCAGTACCTTGGGCAGCATATTAAACGGCCTCGGAAAGACTGCACAGACCTTTCTCTACAGCGTAGTCAGTCTCCTGCTCCGGCTGCTCTTCGTCTTCGCGGCAATACCGCTTTATGGCATCAAAGGCTACCTTTGGGGCATGCTCGCCAGCCAGATACTGCAGACGCTGCTGTGTACAGTCTCTGCATTGCATATTTGCAGTTCCCGCCATCCAAAGAACAGATATTCTACAACGGACAACAGATAAGCTAGCGGCGGGGTGCAGGGCACCGTAAATAGTAACAACTGCTACACAGCCATATCCAACTGTAAGATAAAGTCTTGCGATTCTCACACTAATATACTATAATATACATGCTTTTGCCACAAAAAATGAGCAAAACTCGTTTATGAGATTTCCTTCATAAACTCGAATAAGCGGAAGAGTTTCCTAAATCCGAAAGGAGTACACAGATATGTCATTTCATTTTGTAACCAAACTTCCGACGCCGGATGAAATCCGGGAACGGTTTCCGGTTCCGGAACATCTCACGCAGATCAAACATCGACGCGACGCCGAAATCCGCGACGTCATCACCGGAAAGAGCAATAAATTCCTGGTCATCATCGGCCCCTGTTCCGCCGACAACGAAGATGCCGTCTGTGATTACGTCAGCCGACTTGCCCGTGTCAACGAGAAGGTTAAGGATAAGCTGATCCTGATTCCCAGAATCTACACGAACAAACCCCGTACCACCGGGGAAGGCTATAAAGGCATCGTCAGCCAGCCAGATCCGGAGAAGAAGCCCGACTTTATGAGCGGCCTGATCGCCATGCGCAAAATGCACATTCACGCCATCGAGGAATCCGAGATGACCGCCGCCGACGAAATGCTCTACCCGGACAACTGGGGTTATGTAGAAGATATCCTCTCCTATGTGGCCATCGGTGCACGCTCCGTGGAGGACCAGCAGCACCGCATGACCGTAAGCGGCTTCGACGTGCCCGCCGGCATGAAGAATCCCACCAGCGGCACCCTTTCCGTCATGCTCAACTCCATCTATGCTGCACAGCGCCAGCACTCATTTATCTACAGAGGCTATGAAGTGACTACCGGCGGCAACCCGCTGGCCCATGCAGTGCTTCGCGGCTCCGTGAACAAGCACGGTCAGAGTCTGCCCAATTACCACTATGAAGACCTGGACATGCTCTTTTCACTTTATCAGAAGTATGATCTGGTGAACCCGGCCTGTGTTATCGACGCCAACCACAACAACTCCAACAAGCAGTTCGAGCAGCAGATCCGTATCGTCAAAGAAGTCATGCACAGTCGCAAGCTCAACAGCGATATTCACAGGATGGTCAAAGGCGTCATGATCGAAAGCTATATCGAGGAAGGCTGCCAGAAGATCGGCGAGGGTGTCTATGGAAAATCCATCACCGATCCCTGCCTTGGATGGGAAGCATCAGAAAGATTGATCTATGATATTGCGAATTATGAATAAAAGTGAGCAGGCGTAATCAGCCTGCTCTATGTCTGTCTTCTCAACCTTTATGCGTTCTCACGGCCTTTGCAGTAAATGCAAAGACTTAAGCTGAACTGTTATCTCTATCTTTCTCTTTCTTCACTTACACTCTTTACATCCCTATCCATGACAATACGCGCAACACCTGCACTCCATAAAACTGTAAGCTGTAATTCTTCTACCCTCTTGGATGAGCCTTTGTATACACTTCCCGAATATGGCTATGATTCATGCTCGCATAGATCTGCGTCGTGGAGATATCCGAATGTCCCAGCATCTCCTGCACACTGCGCAGATCGGCCCCATTCTCCACCAAATGCGCTGCAAAGGAATGCCGCAGCGTGTGCGGTGTGATATCTGCCTTGATATCTGCCTTCTTCGCATAATATTTGATCAGCTTCCAGAACCCCTGTCTGCTCATGGGCTGCCCTGAACAATTCGCAAACAGCACATCCGACTCCTTGTTCTCCAGCATTGCTTCTCTTGTGCCGTCCAGATATCTGGCTAATGCATTCCTGGCCGCTGCCCCAAAAGGAATGACCCGTTCCTTACTGCGGTCTCTGCATAAGATCACTCCCATCTGCATATTCACGTCGGAATTCTTCAAAGTGATCAGTTCCGTTACCCGAATACCCGTGGCATACAGAAGCTCCAACATTGCCTTGTCCCGTATCTCCTTCGGCGTATCTCCTGAAGGTTGGTTCAACAGTCGGATCACTTCCTCCGGCGACATGATCTCCGGAACCTTCTTCTCGATCTTCGGCGCCCTTAACTGTTCTGACCTGTCTTCCTGTACCTTCCCCTCCTGCACCATAAAATGATAAAAAGCCTTAAGCGACGCTATATTTCTGGAAACAGTGGCAGCCGCAAATTTACTCTCTTCTAAGTAAGTAACATAATCATTCAGATCCTGTGATGAGATTTCGGCTATTTCATGGATTCCACGGGATTCCATAAATTTATAAACTTTATTCAAATCTCTTCTGTACGATATTTCGGTATTTTCCGAAGTGTTTTTAACATTATGTAAATACGTTATAAACGATGTAATCTCTTTTTCCATGTAACCGGAAACCCTTCCCCCAAATCGTCTTTATGTAAATCAAATAAGACGTCTGCTTACCATTATAAGCAGAATCCATGAGAAAAGCAAATGAAAATTTCCCGGATTTTACGGGCTTTTCAGCCATTTAACAAGCAAAACACAACATATCGTCAGCAAAGAAATTTATGTCTACTATATGTTGGTTGTATTAACGAAAAAATATTCTTAAAAAATTTTTAAAACATACTGTAGTATTTTTGGATTAACATAACTCTCCAAAATACATCCGAGTAAAACGACTGCAATTATGCCCGCTATCTGTATTCCCTTTTTCAGATAGCTCTGTTTGCCGTAACCACCGTAATACTCCCGGCCCATACCGTGAGCATAAAGCATTCGATTGACCCCGACTGCCCAGAGAAACAGCGCCACATACCCAGGAATCAAAATGATCCCCTGAGGAAAGATACCCGCCACCATCAGAAACAAACCGCGTATCCCGTATCGGATCACCGCTACTGACAAAAGACATCCCGCCGAAAGCCCCATGTAACAGACATAGGCACACACAACCGGCATCCCGATCATGGTCGTGGCCAGAAGCCCCAACAGGCATACCGTAAACATCCGATGCTTTAACACATAACCGAACAGGCCATTTCCATCCGGTATGCTGTTCTTCAGCCGCACGATCATATCCGTTCCCAGCAGACTACCCTCACCGATCCACGTGTCATAGCCCAAGTTGACGATCAAAATTCCCAAAAACAATCCGATAGTAAACAAATATACGATATAATAACCATTCTTCGCTACTGTCTGCTGCTGCACCGCGCTCCCACTCCCCACTGTTCATGCTTTCACATGCAGTATCCTAACCTGCACATTTTAAATACCGCATGTCCTGTCTTCCAATCGCTAACGACACTGAAAATCCTACTTTCCATCTTATACCGGCCTAAATGCTTTGGGCCAAGATTCAAAGCAGAAATTTGTCACGTCGTTTGCTATACCTATGTATATGTGGACCGGTATACTATTCAGAACCGAGAAATTTATGATCGACCATAAAAAGCCCTCTGGCGGAATATCAGAGCACCATCACCAAGGTCCCCGCTACGATCAGTGCAGCTCCGATCAACGACTTAGTCGTAAAACTCTCATGTAAGAAAATGAATGCCAGCGCCAGCGTGATCACGACACTCAGCTTATCGATCGGCACCACCTTGGATACCTCACCTGTTTGCAGTGCCCTGTAGTAACAAAGCCAAGACGCCCCTGTCGCCAGACCGGAAAGAATAAGAAACAGCCAGCTTTTCTTATCGATAGAAGTTATTCCGCTCTGCGCGTTCGTCAAAAAGACCATCCCCCAGGCCATGGCCAGAACCACCACTGTACGGATCGCCGTTGCCAGATTGGAATTCACCCCTTCTATACCTACCTTGGCTAAAATAGAAGTTAATGCTGCAAAGACTGCAGACAATAAAGCGAATACAAACCACATAGTCCTTTATTTCCTTCTGTATTTGTTATAGTAGGCCAACAATGCGGAGATTGTCTTGCCGTCTTGAATCTTACAGTCGTAGATCTGCCGGATCAGCTCTTCAATATCATGACTCTCCACATTCAGGAACTCATCATCATCCAGATGCTGATGCCCTTTCTTTAAATCCGTAGCCAAATAGACATCAATCTTCTCATTACAGAAAGCTACCGTCGTATACAACGAGATCAACAACTCCATCTTGCCCGCCGTATAGCCAGTCTCCTCCTCCAGTTCTCTGGCTGCCGCAATCTCCGTAGGTTCATCTGCGCCGTTCAAGCCGCCTGCCGGAATCTCCAGCGTCTCTCTCTCCAGAGCGTTTCTGTACTGCCTTACCATCAACAGTCTGCCATCATCCTTCACGGCCACCACAGCCGCCGCCCCTTTATGCTTAATGAAATCCCACTTTGCGGTCGTACCGTTGGGTATTTTCATAGTATCCTGATAATAGTCTATGATAACCCCCTTGTGTATCAATTCTCTGTCAATCCGTTCATAATTATCCATACTCACCTTAACCTCCGCCAATCTGTTGATTTGTAGTACTCCCATGCCTGCACCTCACGTCGGCTCCATATAACAAATAGTGTGTATCCGGCTATATCACGTAGAATGTTCCTGCGGATACAAAATAGATCTTCGACAGCTCGACAATGGATACATCCGGAAAATCCGGTTTGGTTTCCAAGAATGCAGGTTATACCTCTATGCTGTATTGTAACACAAATTTGTTACAAAAATCAAAAACTATCTACGCCACGGTACGATAGAAGGTGCCAAAAGGTGGCACGATCCCTGATGATCGGGATCGTACCACCTCCTCGCAAAAAAATTTATTCAAGCTTTACTCTGCCAACAATTTCTCCACACTTACAAGTTTCACGCAGAGTACAAATAGCTCAGCAGCCGCTGTCAGTTCCTGCGCATTAGGGAAAGTAGGCGCAATACGGATATTACTGTCTTTCGGATCTTTGCCGTAAGGGAAAGTTGCGCCGGCACCTGTCATCACAACACCTGCCTCCTTACACTTCGCCACGATCGCCTTCGCACAGCCCTCCATCGCCTCAAAGGAAATAAAATAGCCACCGCGCGGTCTGGTCCATTCCCCGATTCCCAGGTCGCCAAGTTCCCTATCCAATATATCCAGCACCGCCTCAAACTTTGGTCGCAGGATCGCTGCATGTTTATTCATATGTGCTTTTAATCCTTCTGCATTCTTAAAATATCTCACATGACGAAGCTGATTGATCTTGTCATAACCGATAGTCATGATCGACATAAACTTCTTCGTCTCCTCCACATTCGCCTTGGAAGACGCAAAAGCCGCAATACCGGCACCGGAAAAGGTAACCTTAGATAAGGAACTGAATTCATAGACCATATCCGGATTTCCTGCTTTCTCACACTCACTTAAAATCTCCAGAAGCTCATCCTTATCCTCATCATACAGATTATGGATCGAATACGCATTGTCCCAGTAAATACGGAAGTCCGCTGCCGCCGGTCTAAGCGCCGCAAATCTTCTCACTGTCTCATCTGAATACGTGTATCCTTGCGGATTGGAATATTTCGGCACACACCAGATTCCTTTTACTGCAGGATCCTCAGACACATACTTCTCCACCAGATCCATATCTGGTCCCTCCGGAGTCATAGGAATCGTGATCATTTCAATACCAAAAAGCTCTGTGATCGCAAAATGTCTGTCATAGCCCGGTGCCGGACACAAGAACTTCACGCTGTCAAGCTTACACCAGGGTGTACTCCCCATCACGCCATGCGTAACACAGCGTGAGATTGTATCATACATAATGGAAAGACTGGAATTACCATACACGATCACATTCTCTGCCGGTATGCCGCCCATCATATCACTCATCAGATGCCGTGCCTCCGAGATGCCGGTCATCAGGCCATAATTTCTCGTATCAACGCCTTCCTCATTCCTCATATCCGTTTTAGAATCAAGGACATCCATGATATCCATCGTCATATCCAGCTGCTCCAGACCCGGTTTCCCTCTGGACATATCTAATTTCAATCCTTTGCCTTTCGCATCCGCAAACTGCTTATCCAATTCTTCTTTTAACGAAAGAAGCTCTTCCCTGCTCATCTCTTTGTATGCCTTCATCATCAATCTATTCCTTTCTCTCAGCTTGTGAATCTGTAACCGCAAAGCGTAAATTCTCGTGTAAAAATGTATCCACGCTATATTTACCGTGATATCCTTGTATTCATTTTCTATCTGGATAATTGTATACAATCATACACCGCTAAATATTCTACTATAATTTTTGCAATTTCACAAGTATGTAGATAAGACAATTTTTTCCTCAAATTCTTTCTTTTTCTGTTCATAGTGTACAGAGAATATCACAATTCAAGGGGCTTGGACACTTTGCAGTGCCAGATTCATATTGCGCAGCAAATAAAAAAACCCCGTAGATTTCTCTACAGGGCTTTATCACTATTTAGCGTAGTCAATGACACGGCTCTCGCGGATCACATTAATCTTGATCTGTCCAGGATATTCTAACTCAGACTCAATCTGCTTAGAAATATCCCTCGCGAGTAATACCATATCAGAATCATTAATCTGTTCTGGAACTACCATAACACGAATCTCTCTACCTGCCTGAATAGCAAAAGATTTATCAACACCTTTGAAATTGTTTGTAATGTCTTCTAATTGTTTTAGTCTTGTTGTATATGTTTCTAATGTCTCTCTTCTCGCACCCGGTCTTGCCGCGGAAATAGTATCAGCAGCCTGTACAAGACACGCAATCAAAGTCTGCGCCTCCACATCTCCATGATGAGACTCTACCGCATTGATCACCGTCGGGGATTCTTTGTACTTCCTGCAGAGTTCTACACCCAATTGGATATGGGAACCCTCCATCTCATGATCCACCGCCTTACCAATGTCATGCAGAAGGCCTGCACGTTTCGCCATTCTGACATCCAATCCCATCTCTGCCGCCAGCAGACCAGAAAGCTGTGCAACCTCGATCGAATGCTTCAATGCGTTCTGACCGTAACTGGTCCTAAATTTCATCTTACCAAGTAATCTCACAAGTTCAGGATGGATACCATGCACGCCAACTTCCAGTGTTGCCGCTTCACCTTCCTCCTTGATCATTACTTCTACTTCCTTCTGCGCCTTCTCGACCATCTCCTCGATTCTGGCCGGATGAATACGTCCATCCACGATCAACTTCTCGAGCGCAATTCTCGCCACTTCTCTACGGATCGGATCAAAGCCGGATAAGATGACTGCTTCCGGTGTATCATCAATGATCAGATCTACACCTGTCATGGTCTCAAGAGTTCTGATATTACGTCCCTCTCTACCGATGATTCTACCCTTCATCTCATCATTCGGAAGCTGCACAACAGAAATCGTGGTCTCAGATACATGGTCAGCCGCACATTTCTGAATAGCTGTGACAACGTACTCTTTCGCTTTCTTATCTGCCTCTTCCTTCGCCCTGCTCTCCATCTCCTTGATCATGACAGCAGTTTCGTGTTTCACTTCATCTTCAACAATTTTCAACAAATAATCTTTTGCCTGTTCGGAGGTTAACCCAGAGATTCGTTCCAGTTCCTGTAATCTTTGTTCGTTCAGCTTAGAGATCTCTTCACGCTGTTTGGCCAGAGTTTCTTCTCTGTGCGCCAGGCTTGCTTCTTTCTTCTCAATAGCATCCGCCTTCTTATCGATGTTCTCTTCCTTCTGCTGTACACGACGCTCATATCTCTGCGCTTCCGCCCGACGTTCCTTGATCTCCTTGTCCAGTTCATTCTTGGTACGAATGGACTCTTCCTTGACTTCGAGCAGGGATTCGCGCTTCTTCGTCTCAGCTGTCTTGAGAGCTTCATCAATAATCTCCCTGGCTTTCTCGTCCGCATTACCAATCTTGGCTTCCACAACCTTCTTACGATAATTAATGGCTGCCAGAGCGGATACCGGAACAGCGATCACCAGCGTGATGAGTACTGCTATCACAACATCCCACATTACAGGAGCACCTCCTTATTTAGTTTTCATTGTACATAATCTATTGTAGAATGTCTCATCTGCACAAAAACTGATGGTAAACAACATTCTATAATGAGCAAAATTACAACACTTAAATTCTATACTGTATTTGATGTTATGTCAAGCAGTCTTTTATAATACTATTGCCGTTTCGTAACTATTCAGCCTTCGGCTTCATAGTTACTGAATCCGGCCTATTCCAGATTTTCCTTCGGCAAAGAGGCCGGATTCTTCTCCACCTTTATGCGTTCTCACAGCCTTTGCAGTAAATGCAAAGACCTGGGCTGAACTGTTACGCCGTTTCCCTTCCATTCACGATCAAGGTCAGTGCTCCAGTACAACGAAAATTAGCATGTTCTTACAAAAAAATGGCTGCTACGCATTCACACAGATGGAGATCATCGCGAAAGTTCCCGCGCGATCGCATCGGCATGAAAGCCCCGGCGATAAAGAAAACCGTACATTCTCTGCTGCTCCTGTCTGGTGGCTTTCTCCGCACAATATTGCTTCTTGCTTAATAGTTCACGAATCATAGCCGCTTCATCCTGCTCAACGCCGAGTTCATCCAGTTCCTCGAATGCCTGTCGGATCAGATCACGGCCGATTCCCTTCCGCATCAGATCCATCTCCATCCTCCCCCGGCTTCTGCTGTCTATATGATATTCTATAAAATCTTTCGCATAACGAAGATCATCGAGATACCCATAGGATTCCACATAGGCTATGGCCGCTTCGATGCACTCCTGCGGATACTCTCCCTGGAGCAGCTTGTCCTCCAGCTGTTTCCTTGTATAATCTCTGGACTGAAGTAGATTCATACAGCGAAGCTTCGCGCGCTTTGGCAGCACCTCTTCCGTAATCTCCCGATAATGATCCGGAGAAAATTCCTGTCCCTCTTTCAGGTGAAACTTACGCAGCTCGCCCTTGTATAATACAAAGGCGAACTGTCCGTCAATGTAGATCCGGCAGCGTGACTTTGATGCCTCAGATATTTGTGTTATGATCACGATTCTCTCTCCCTGTCAATATTAATAGACTCCGGGAACTGCTTTCTGCCCGAACTATTTAGCTGCTTTCGTCTTCTCCTTCTCCGCTTTCTTGTCTGCCTCAGGCGCTGTCTCTGCTCCTGTTCCATCGTCCTGCCCTGTCTCCAGATTGAACAGTTCTCTCACTTTACGCTCTATCTCCGAACATACCACCGGATTGTCACGCAGATACTGCTTCGCATTCTCTCTTCCCTGTCCGATCTTATTGCCGTCATAAGCGTACCATGCACCACTCTTATTGACAATGTTGTTCTCCGCCGCCAGATCCAGTATATCTCCCACCATGGAGATGCCTTCTCCAAACATGATGTCAAACTCCGCTTCCTTGAACGGCGGTGCGATCTTATTCTTGACGACCTTCACCCGCGTTCTGTTACCGATCACTTCTCCGCCCTGCTTCAGTGACTCGATCCTTCTGACATCCAAACGAACGGAAGAATAAAATTTGAGTGCGCGTCCGCCGGTGGTAGTCTCCGGATTGCCAAACATCACCCCCACCTTCTCACGCAGCTGATTGATAAAGATCACCGTACAGTTGGATTTACTGATGACCGCCGTCAGCTTCCGCAGCGCCTGTGACATCAGGCGCGCCTGCAGCCCCACATGGCTGTCTCCCATATCACCATCTATCTCCGCCTTCGGAACAAGCGCAGCAACAGAGTCCACTACAATAATATCTATCGCGCCGGAACGCACCATCGTCTCCGTGATCTCCAGAGCCTGTTCTCCGCAGTCCGGCTGGGATATATAAAGATTGTCGATATCCACTCCAATATTCTTCGCATAGACCGGGTCAAGCGCGTGCTCAGCATCGATAAACCCTGCAATACCGCCCCGCTTCTGTACTTCAGCGATCATATGTAGCGTAACGGTAGTCTTACCACTGGATTCCGGTCCATAAATCTCAACAATCCTGCCTTTGGGGATTCCCCCTAGCCCCAAAGCCAGATCCAGGCTTAAAGAACCTGTAGGAATCGTCTCCACATTCATCTGTACGGAAGGATCGCCCAGCTTCATCACGGCCCCCTTGCCGAACTGCTTCTCTATCTGTACCAAAGCCGCATCCAATGCTTTCAATCTGTCTTCTCTTTCCATATTCTGTGCTCCTTTTCTGTAGAACATCTGTTCTTATTTCCTCTTAGTAGAATAAAACAAATGTTCGATTTTGTCAATATGATTTTCGTTCTATTGTAGATTCCAAGCAATATCCCTGGAAAATCTGCATGCGGGCATGCAATAAGGTTCTCTCAAGCCGCCCTGCATAACAACACTTTATCATTTTATAAGTCCTATAAATGACACTTCAACCCTCCTTCCTCAATAAATTTGAAATAATGGAAATCATGGCGAAATGCCTGATGTGCATGACAGAAATCCATTTCTTCAGATGGATATAGTTTAACAAAAAAAATAGAAATGCGCAATGACTCTTACGCACATTCCAAGTCGCCTTCGGCGAGGGGCGATTTTTGCGGAGCAAAATTCTTAAATATCGCCCCGAATCGTTACTATGAGCGGCTCCCGGGCCGTAAATAGTAATGCAACGCTACCTTACCGACGTTGATGACTGAACTGTTACTATCATTTTCTTCCTGTCTGCTGTATAATGATACTAGATATAAATTTCTGTCTGAAATAACAAGATCGAAGCTGCACAACATGTCCAAGCACTCACTGCAGCCTACGACCAATCACACTTGAGGGGGATGTCTTATGAAACTGAATTACAAAAGAACTGTACTCATCGGTATGGCCTTTCTGTCCATCTGTTCTTTCTGGCAGATGTACGACAATATCATACCGCTCATTCTCAAAAATACTTTCCATCTTGGAGAGACCGTCACCGGTGCGATCATGGCCGCCGACAATATTCTTGCCCTGTTTCTGCTTCCGCTGTTCGGATCCTTATCCGACCGCATCGACACACCGTTCGGTAAAAGAATGCCCTTTATCCTGACAGGAACCGGTTGCGCTTTTGTCTTCCTCCTGCTCTTACCCATAGCGGACAGAAACGGCAATCTGCCTCTCTTCATCACCGCCCTGTTCTTTGTGCTGATCTCCATGGGGCTCTATCGTTCTCCCGCCGTTGCATTGATGCCGGATCTGACACCCAAACCGCTCCGCAGTAAAGGTAATGCCGTTATCAATCTTATGGGTGCCGTAGGCGGTGTCTATGCACTGGTCATGATAAGTCTGTTGGTCGGCAGCGGCGCAACACCGGATTATTTTCCTCTTTTCCTCTCCATCGGCCTGTTGATGCTGTTCTCCATTGCGATCCTCTATTTTACCGTGCCGGAGAAAAAGCTGCGTGCGCAGATGGACATGCAGGATGAATCCGATAAAGCGGCGCCCGCATCCACCGCAAACCTTCCGCGCGAAGTCAAACGCAGCCTATTCTTTATCCTATTATCAGTGGCTCTTTGGTATATTGCCTATAATGCAGTCACCACTGCATTCTCACGTTACGCGACACACGTATGGGGCCTGGAAAACGGCGGTTATGCAAACTGTCTAATGGTGGCCACCGTGGCAGCCATCATCAGCTATATCCCTATCGGCGCTTTGTCCAGCAAGATTGGTAGAAAGCGTACGATCCTGATCGGCGTAGCACTCCTGACCTTCTGCTATCTGTGCGCATCTTTCTATACTACTTACCATAGCACGATGAACCTGTTCTTCGGTATCATCGGGTTTGCCTGGGCAGCGATCAATGTCAATTCGTTTCCCATGGTCGTAGAGATCAGCGCCAGCGGCGACGTCGGTAAATACACCGGATACTATTATACGTTCTCGATGGCAGCACAGGTTATCACACCGATTCTGTCCGGCTTCCTTCTGGAACATGTATCCTACAGGACTCTGTTCCCCTATGCCGTAATATTCAGCATTCTGGCCTTCTGCACCATGCTGATGGTGAAGCACGGAGATTCAAAACCTCAGCAAAAAACCAGCATACTGGAAAATTTTGACGTAGACGACTGATCACCATATGAAAGCCGACCGTATCTTACTGTATTTCCAACGCCTCGGCACATTGTTTTAGATACCTTGCGATCTCAAGATGCTGCGGACAGGCCTTTTCGCACTGTCTGCAGTTGATACATGCAGATGCCTTCCCGGCAGTATCGGTAGCTTTCTGGTAGTCAGAAACGGCTTCAGCCATCTTCCCGTCTCCGATCTGTTTATTCATGGCCGTAAATATCTCCGGAATCGGAATCTTCTTCGGGCACCCTTCTGTACAATAATGACAGGACGTGCAGGGAATCGTATCTGCCTTGCTGAGTATCTGCTTTGCCTGCTCGATGATCTTCTGTTCCTCATCGTTAAGCGGCTGGAAATCCGTCATATAAGACAGATTATCTTCCATCTGCTGCGTATCTGACATCCCGGAAAGCACAGTCAGAATGCCGTCCAGCGATGCTGCAAAACGGATGGCCCATGAAGCACATGACATTTCTCCGTTATATTCCTCAAATAATCTTCTTACCGCCTTGGACGGTTTCGCCAGGCTGCCACCCTTCACCGGTTCCATGATCACAACCGACTTACCGTGCTTTCTCGCAATTTCATAGTTAGCCCTGGATGCGATGGACGGGTTCTCCCAATCGGCATAGTTGATCTGCAGCTGCACAAACTCCACTTCCGGATGCTCCGTAAGCAGCTGATCCAAAAGCTTCGGACCCCCATGGAAGGAAAATCCCAGATGACGGATCAATCCTTTCTCTTTCTGTTCCTTCACAAAATCCCAAAGATGGTAGGTGTCATACTTCGTATGATTACTCTCCATCAAAGCATGCAGCAGGTAATAGTCAAAATAACCGGCCCCGGTCCGATCAAGGCTTATCTGAAACTGCTCTTTCGCTGTTTTCTCATCACTTGCCACTGATGCATTCAACTTCGATGCCAACGTATAGGCTTCCCGCGGGTAGCGTTCCACCAGCGCTTCCTTTGCCACTGCCTCCGACCCCTGATAGATATACGCAGTATCAAAATAAGTAAATCCTGCCTCCATAAACAGGTCTACCATATGCTTGATCTGATCAATGTCCATCTGCTCTTCCTTTTTCGGCAGCCGCATCAGTCCGAATCCTAGCTTTGGTACCTCTTTCCCAAAATAATCCGCCATCTTTCTTCCTCCTTTGTTTTTATAAAAGGCTGCAAGAGCCTATTTATGTTTGATCTGAATTTAAGTCCGCAGAACTTTGTCCATAGACTTTCCCTTAGCCAGCTCATCTACCAGCTTATCCAAATATCGTATCTCCTGCATGAGAGGTTCTGTGATCTCTTCCACCCGCACACCGCAGACTACACCCTTGATCAATCTCCTCTTTTCATTCATCTTTGGCGCATTGCGAAAGAAGTCACCGTAAGCGATCGACTGAGTCGTCATATCCGCCAGTACCTCCCTGCTATATCCGGTGAGCCAGCAGATCACTTCATCTACCTCTTCTTTTGTTCGCCCCTTCTTCAAAACTTTATTGACAAGAAGACCGTAAATCTTTGAAAAGTCCATCTGATATACCTTCTCATTCTCCATCTATACACTCCTCCTGCTCCCTGATCGTAACTTTCACCTTGTCCCCCGGCTGTTTTCCAATCTTCGACCGGATATCCTTCCTGATACCGATGATATAACATATACTGCCATCTGCATTCTTGACCCCCATATTGACAATACTGCCGTCATAAGGCTCTCCGTCAAAAGCAGCATGCACCTTAACCCTTCCCCTGCCAAACTCCTTCCTGATATCATAAGGAAAGATCACGTAGGCCCCGCCATTCCTGCCCGCATCACAGATCACGGCTTCATATTCGTAAATTCTCTGTTTCATAGATCACACTCCCTCTTTATCTTGTTATTTATTGGTAATATTGTGATCATTAGTATGTGCAAGACCATACCTTGGCATCCCATATATCCTGCCATAACAAATTTCGCCCGCATAAGTCCGAAAAACTATGCGAGCGAATGATGGAGATAGCGAGACTCGAACTCGTGACCTATACGTTGCGAACGTATCGCTCTCCCAGCTGAGCTATATCCCCATGCGCTTTATTATAGCACATATATTAGAAAATGCAAGAAAAATACATTAAAATATCAACTCCAAAAATCATGCTGCCATGTGCCTGCACACGTCTTTCCATAGAAATACGGGTTCATCCATCCCTCCACAACAGTGCGATGACCGTTTTGTCATATACCGGAAATTCTAAGAAGCTTCCTATATATGACAAAAACCTGCAGTACTACCCCTCATCAGGATATCCTGCAGGCTTTCTGCCAATTTATTTTATCCCCTTTAACTCTCACATGCTAAGAACGGCGCGATCTTCGCTCTGATTTCTTTATCATCTGAATGATATCGCAGTTGGAGTGGTCCTGAGAAATCAAGCGCCATCACCCCTATAATGGACTTCGCGTCTACCACTCTATGCCCGGAACCAAGATCGAAATTAGTATCAAATTTGTCAATTGTCTTAATAAACTGTCTGATCTGTTCAACATCGTTAAACTTAACATTCACCTGCTGCATATGATTCAATCTCCTTTAATTCTTCATTTTGCCTTTGTTATGTTTTACGTTCTACTTCCTGTTTTGCAGAACCAGCACCGGATTGATTTACATTCCCCTTATAAACAGCTTATCCATAACGCTCCGTTCTATTCCATCACCTCCACTTTTATTTTCAGGTCTTGTTCTATTATAGTTAACGACATTAAAAATTTCGTTTTCGGTCCTGCAAAGGCTTCCGTATATGGCTTTGGCAGGAACCGGAAGCAGAAAATTGTTATGTCGTTTACCATTGTTCAGTGTAACACTTTTATGTTACCGATTTCACTTATGCCTATATCATACATTCCTTGCTAAATATTGTAAATTGTCATTTTTCATAATTTTTCCTGCTTTTCCATATATATCATTGTGAAATCTATTTCATGATAATTTTCTACTGATCAGTCAAACCCTCTACGGCATTCGCCAATATGCTCAACCCTTCCCTCGTCCGGCTTTAAGTACGGCGCTTGGCGCATACTACAGCCTGTATTCCAACTGACAATCATAAGGCTCCCTCTCTACATGTTCTTTATTGTACTCCTGCGCTTCCACACAGCCCATTGCCTGATAAAAGGCCTGGGTCTCCACCGCCGAATGGGCCGAAATGTACAGTTTGCCTGCCCCCTTCTGTTCCGCCCACTCCGCAGCGGCCCTAAATAACATTTGGCCGATTCCTCTGCCCCTCATATCCTCTGACACATGAATACAAGACAGATCCAGATACCGATTCACCCCGCCGAACAGCACCGCTTCCACAGAGGTAAATCCCTTTAGTTCCCCGTCAACAAACGCCCCATATACAAAACCGCCCGTGCAGATCGTATTTTTAAGGCAAGTGATCAGAACCTGGTAATCCGCTTCTGTCCAATCGTCAATAAAAGGATCCTCTCGGATGACCCACTCTCCCTTCTCTCTGCGACGACACAGCGTTACCGCCTGACGGCGTATAAACTGTGCAAATAACTTCCTATCTATTTCATCGGCATGCAGCTGCCGATACACAACCGAATCTGCCTGCATAACTGTTTGTGCCCGAAGCCCCTCTCCTGCCTTATATTCCCTTGTCTGTTCCATTTTCTTGTCACCCTTTCCTGTATGTAACATCCTTATCTCCATTTTGAATCGTCACAAATCTTAACTGAACTTGTTCGTTTTGTTGAACCAAATTGCTCACCAGAGAATTTATTTAACTCAACTTTCCCAGCACAAATTACCGAACATTGCCTGAATAAATATTGGCTG
>CAMWLJ010000013.1 GCA_947175055.1 uncultured Lachnospiraceae bacterium
TTGGACGATTTATATAGAAGTGTGCGCGTGCTGTCCGGATTGACGGAATCAGGAGTAATAGAAGAGTGCGTGTGCTGTCCGGATTGACGGAATCAGGAGTATCAGAAGCAGCAAGGTCGTGACAGGAGGCAGCAGGGGAAGGGTTATGGATAATATGAATTTTGGTTTTTCATACATAGGATTGCTTTATCTGTTGATGCTGTTCGTTCCGAATATACTCTGGACCAGGCATAAGCCCGTTGATTATGATAAATACGTGACGCGGGAGAACCGGATCCTGGCAGCATTTGAACGGATCGGCCATATCGGAATCCATGCCGGCCATGCGCGGGAGTGTGGGGAATCGATCTGAGGAGGAGACGATTATGGCAGCGAAGATTCTGATCATAGAAGACGAGGCAGTCATCCGCCGGGAACTGAAAATATTGTTGGAAAATGCGATGTATGAGGCGGCGGTCTTGACTGAGTTTCACCATATCCTGCCGCAGATTGCGGAGCAGTCGCCGGATCTGATCCTGCTGGATATCAATCTGCCGGGATGCTCCGGATTCGATCTGTGTACGCAGATCCGTGGTGAAATGGGCGTGCCGGTGATCTTTCTCACGAGCCGCACGGACTCCATGGATGAACTGAACGGTATCTTAAAGGGCGGGGACGACTATATTACGAAGCCTTATCAGGCTCCGATACTGCTGGCGCGGATCGGGGCCGTGTTGAAGCGCACCATGGGCGGCGGGCTGAAGGAACAGACGCAGTTTGTCCACAAGGATGTGCGGCTGGACATTGCCGGGTGTGTACTGACATGCAGGGATAAGCAGGCGGAACTTACCAAGGCGGAGATGAAGATATTATACCGGCTTTTCAGACGACCCGGGGAATATGTCTCCCGGACGGATCTGATCGAGTATTTGTGGGAGAATAAGATTTTCATAGACGATAATACATTGAGTGTGCATATGACCAGGATCCGGGAGAAATTAAAGGCGATCGGGGTGCATGAGCTGATTGTGACGAAGAGAGGGCTTGGGTACCGGATATGAGAATGAGCGTGCTTGCATTTTTGAAAGACAGGTTTCTTCTTCTGGCGCTGCATCTGGTCTGCATGGGGATGGTGAGCGTATTCTTAAGCCTGACGGGATACAGCGGTGCGAATGTGGCGATCCTCCTGATCTTCTGGGGAATGATTGTGTGTGTTTGGCTGGTGGTTACTTATCTTGAAAGAAGGAAATATTTTGAGGAAACAGGGCATATTCTGGAGCAGGTGGACAAACGGTATCTGCTGGGAGAATTGCTGCCGTCATCCGCAAAGCTGGAAGACAGACTGTACCGGGATATGATACGGCGGTCGAACAAGTCCGTGATCGAGCGGATCAGGCAGGTTGAGACGGCAGAGAAGGAGTACAGGGAATATATAGAGAACTGGGTGCACGAGGTGAAAGCGCCGATCACGGGAATTTCGCTGTTATGTGAGAACGGGAGCAGAGCATCCGAGCTTCAGGAGACTCTGCGGGCAGTCAGCCTGGAGAATCAAAAGATAGAAAATTATGTGGATATGGCGCTTTATTACGCCAGATCGGAGAATGTCTACAAGGATTTTATTATCCGCAGGACGAATCTGCAGGAGACGGTGGAAGACGTCCTGGAAAGGAACCGTCTGCTGCTGATCCGGAGCGGCGTGCGGGCGGAGGTGGATTGTCCGGATCCGGTCTATACGGATGGAAAGTGGATCGCTTTTATCGTAAATCAGATGATCTTAAACAGCGTGAAGTATTGCGGTCAACAGCCGTTCTTTCGGATTTGGACGAAACGGGAGCGGGACGGAGTGCGCCTGACGGTGGAGGACAACGGTGTGGGAATCCGGAGCGGGGAGCTTTGCCGTATTTTTGAGAAAGGATTTACGGGCAGTAACGGCCGCGACCATGAGAGGGCCACCGGCATGGGACTGTATCTGTGCCGGAAGCTGTGTGATAAGCTGGGAGTCGGACTGCGGGCCGAGTCGGAATACGGCAGGGGAACGAGGATGACGCTGTTGTTTCCGATCAGCGTCTATATAGACAGGGAACAGGAGGATTGAGGTTATCTTTCAAAAAAGTAAGATAACTTCAATCTTTTTCTATAGGAAGGAAACGGAAGGATGCTAAACTGTTGTTAAGCCGGACGCAGCAGGGAGGGGTGCCTGTAAAACGGCGTGATTTTAGTTGGCGCGGGCGGTTTGTGCCTGGGCCAAACGGCTGAAAGGAGTGAACAGAAAATGAACGACTATATCCGCATATGTGAAGTGGAGAAATACTATGGCAACGCGGCTAACGTGACGAAGGCCGTGGATTGTGTCAGTTTTGCGGTGGAGAAGGGGGAATTTGTGGGCGTTATGGGACCATCCGGATCAGGGAAGACGACGCTCTTAAATCTGCTGGCGACGATCGACCGGGTAACGGCGGGGCATATTTATTATGAGGACACGGATATCACCGAGTTGTCCGAGGATGCCTTATCGGAGTTTCGTAAGGATAATCTGGGATTTGTGTTTCAGGATTACAATCTTCTGGATACGTTGACAATCGAGGAAAATATCGTGCTGGCGCTGACGCTGCAGGAAAAACCGAAGAAGGAGATCCTGACGGCCTGCGCGCAGATCTTAAAGCTTCTGCAGATCGAGGATATCCGGGATCAGTTCCCTTATCAGGTATCGGGCGGACAGAAGCAGCGGTGCGCCTGCGGCCGGGCCATGGTGAACCAGCCTAAGCTGCTGCTGGCGGATGAGCCTACGGGAGCGCTGGATTCCCGGTCGGCGCAGATACTTCTGGAGACGTTTACGGATTTGAACCGGGAGATGCAGGCCACCATCCTGATGGTGACGCATGACGCCTTTTCGGCCAGCTACTGCGGCCGGATCCTGTTTTTGCAGGACGGAAAGATCTTTCATGAGTTGGTGCGGGGTACAAAGAGCAGGAAGGTTTTTCTGCAGGAGATCCTGGATGTATTGTCGCTGACGGGAGGTGTATTGTCCGATGAGAGAGGATAGGAAATATGGGTTTTTCTACGATAAACTCAGCGTGCGCAATATGAAGCGTTCCGCACGGGATTATCTGGTCTATATGCTCACCATGATCCTGGTGACGGCCCTGATGTATGCTTTTAGCAGCCTTCTTTTCCAGAATGAGCTGAAACGACAGTTTACTATGAATCTCAATGAACTTATGGGGGTGATGGTGGGGGCTTCAACCTTTTTTATCATCCTGATCGTGGCCTGGCTGATCAATTACATGGTGCGGTTTATGTTGGAGAAGCGCAGTACGGAGTTTGGTATTTATTTACTGCTGGGCATGAAAAAAAGAGCCATTGTCAGACTGTATATGCGGGAAAATATTCTGCTTGGCGGTGTGGCCTATGTAATTGGAGCAGCGGCAGGCATTTTACTGCAGCAGGTTTTGATGTCGGTGATGTGCTCCATGGTGCGGATGGAGTATCATCTGCGGATCATGCCGGACGGCGGGACATTGCTTATGACGCTGTGTTGTTACGGCGGCTGTTATCTGCTGGCGCTTTTTCGCTGCAGGCGGAAGTTTAAGAAGATGAATATTCAGGCGCTTATGAGCGCCAGACGACGCAATGAGGAGATCAAAGAGAAGTTCGAACGAGCCAAACAGATTCTGTTTCCTCTTTCGGTTATTTTTATCCTGTTGTTCTGGAAGTTGTTCGGACGACTGGCTGACACAATGCAGACGACGGTGTTTGTGGTGGGGTTGGTGATCACGATTTATCTTTTCTATCTGGGTCTGTCGGCCTGGGTCATCTGTTATGTGCGCCGGGGCGGGGCGGCGGTCTATCGAGGGCAGAATTTGTTTCTGCTGCGGCAGTTTGCTTCTAAGGTGCGGACGATGCAGTTTACCATGGGGACATTGACGTCGCTGTTTACGCTTGCCCTGCTGGGAGCATCTTTTGCGTTGATGTTCAGTGATTACGAGAATACGATGCTGGACGGGAAATTTCCCTTTGATGTGCAGATCTACAGCAAAGAGACTGCATATGATTTTGCAGAAGAAAAAAGGGTGATCGAGGAGGAGGCCGCAGTATCGTCCTATTATACCTATCATATCTATACGGATGGCCGGAACGCGGTCAATACCTGGATGCTGACCCATTTGCAGGCATGGGGCGCCATGTACAGGAATGCGGACGGTACGCCGGATGAGGCAGCCATCGAGAGAACGCTGCGGGATGAGTACGGAGACGGTAACTATTATACGTACGATACGTATATGGGACTTACGGATTATAACCATCTGCGGAAGATGCTGGGCTACGAGAGGGTAGAGCTTGGGCAGCAGGAGTATCTGGTACAGATTAAGCCCCGGCTGGAGCAGGAAGTGCAGAAGATCGGGGAAGAGCTGATAATCGGGAATGCGGCAGGCGACGGTGCCCTGACCTGCGCGGGCATTTGGGCGGAGCCTTTTTCCCAGGACGGACACAACGGAGCGGATTATATGGTGGTGGTTCCGGATGAGGTGCTGATGCGGATGCAGCCCTATTATACGGAGCTGGTGGCGGATCTTGACGGAGAAGCGCCGCTCGGACTGCAGCATAAGCTGAAGGAGTTGCTGCCGGAGGAAGATCTGGATGTGGAAGGGCATGTAGCGGGCGATCTGTGCTGCGGTTCCGACACCATCATCAGTGTGGTGGAACTCTGCCTGGTACGGGATAATCTGCTGCCGGAACTGAAATATATGCTGGCTTCCATTATACTTCCGCTGTTCTATATCGGTCTGGTGTTTGTCTGCGTGGCGGTGACGGTGCTGTCCGTGCAGCAGGTGAGCGACGCGGCCAGATACAGGTACCGTTATGATGTGTTGTCGAAACTGGGGCTGAGCCGTACGCGGATAGAACGGTTGATTTTCAAGCAGCTGGCGGCCTTTTATCTGTGTCCGGCGCTGCTGGCAGTGGTGATCAGCGGACGGATGATCCTCTTTGCCAGCGACCGGTTTATCATGATGACAGGGGTGCCCACCGTTGTGGGAGGATTCTTTGGGAAAAGTGCGGCGTTGTTTTTCGGAATCTATCTGGTGTATTTTGCAGTGACGTATGTGGAGTTTAAGCGGAATGCCACACAGTCTGCAAATTAATTCATGGCTTAACTAACTGACATTGATGGCTGAACTGACACAAAAGAATAGAAAGGCGACACTGTATTGGTTGAGTATTTATGTTTTTTAAAGTATAATTAAAACTTAATGAGGAAGATGAGAGGAGTTTAAACGCAACAATGTATCATAGAAAATCAAGATTACAGAGCTTGATGATATTGGCATTGGACTGTATCTGTATCATGGTCAGTCTGATGCTTGCCAACTATATCAGGAACGGCAGGGTCTTTCGCAGTGACAATGAGCGCATGGACTTTGGCATGCTGCTTGTAGCCTGCCTGACGGTATTCCTGGCTATGAACCTGCTGCGCAATACCAACCGCAACATGTTCCTGAGAGGTCCGCTGCATGAGATGATCCATATTATCAGGAATAATATTCTGATGTTTGCAGGCACGGCGGTGTTTTTGTATTTTCTGAATATTTTGGATGCATATTCGCGGCTTGCATTCTTCTATTTTCTGCTGCTTGATTGTGGATCGATGCTGGCGGTACATCAGATCTGGAAGAAGATACTGCCCTTTCTCTACAAACGGTTCGGGGAGGTACGGAAGCTACTGGCGGTGGCGGACGGAGAGTACGCGGAAGCTTTGGCGCATGATCTGACGAATATGAAGGACTTCAGCTATGAGATCACGGGCATTGTACTGTTGGAGCGGAAGGAAGCAGCGGCAGGAGATTTTGGAGGAATCCCGATCGTTGCGAATAAGGGAGATCTGGTGGATTACTGCAAGGGAGCCTCTTTGGATGAAGTGATCATCGCGGTGGCCGGCAGTCGCAAGAAGGAGATTCTGGCTCAGATGGAGATCCTGGCCCAGATGGGGATCACACTTCACTATCAGATCCCGGTACCGGAGCTGCGCGGAGCCAGACAGAAAGAACTTTCCCAGTTTGGCCGTTTCTATACGGTGACTTATGCCAACAGGGTGGCGCCGGTAGGACAGCTTCTGCTGAAAAGACTGCTCGATATATGCGGGGCACTTGTGGGCTGCGTATTTCTTGTACTGCTTACGGTCATCATGGGGCCGCTCATCAAGTTGGAATCACCGGGGCCGGTCTTTTTTTCACAGAAAAGGGTGGGGCGGAACGGCCGGATCTTTAAGATGTATAAATTCCGTTCCATGTATGCGGACGCAGAAGAACGTAAGCAGGAACTGATGAAGCAGAATGAGATGAACGGCCTGATGTTTAAGATCGAGAATGACCCGAGGATCACAAGGATCGGCCGTTTCATGCGCAGGACAAGTCTGGATGAGTTCCCACAGTTCATCAATATATTGAAGAGCGATATGTCTCTTGTAGGAACAAGACCGCCCACACTGGATGAATTTGCGCAGTATAGTCCTTACCATAAGAAAAGGCTTAGTTTCCGTCCGGGACTTACGGGCATGTGGCAGGTAGGCGGGAGAAGTGAGATAACGGATTTCGAGGAGATCGTGCGGCTGGATGTGGAGTATATTGACAACTGGTCTTTTATGCTGGATGTGAAGATACTGCTGAAGACCGTGCTGGAGGTATTTAAGGGAAGCGGTGCGAAGTAGGGCACTGCGGATGATATTTTTGGAGAATTTATAGGAGCAGTATGGCTGAGAATAACTGCCGAATGGGGATTTGGCGGCAGTTCTTCGGCCTTGATTTATAATCAAACCAAATATAAGGAGGGTAACACAATGATCATCTATGTCAATGCCGCTGCGGCGAAAGAGGGCAACGGCAGCAAGGAAACACCTTTCCGGCACATCAATGATGCGGCGAAGGTGGCGAGACCGGGCGACGAAGTACTGGTGGCGCCGGGTATTTATAGGGAGTACGTGGATCCAGTGAATGCGGGTACGGAGGATGCGCGGATCGTGTACAGGAGCGAGGTGCCGCTTGGGGCGATGATCACCGGCGCGGAAGAGATGAAAGACTGGAAGCACTATGAGGGGAATGTGTGGGTGTGCCGTGTGGACAATGGCGTATTCGGCAGCTACAATCCATACACGACTTTTGTCGGCGGCGACTGGTATTTTGCGCCGGTTGTAAGACATACCGGTGCGGTCTATCTGAACGACAGGCAGCTGTACGAGACAGAGACGTTAGAGGAGTGTATCAAGGGCGAGATCTATCCGCCTTCCTGGGAGCAGGAGTGGTCCGTCTATAAGTGGTATACCGAGCAGGACGGCAACGAGACGGTGATCTATGCGAACTTCCAGGGTAAGAACCCTAATGAGGAAAAGGTGGACATTAATGTGCGCCGCAACTGCTTCATGCCTTCTAAGACGGGTGTGGGCTACATTACATTCAGCGGTTTCAATGTGAATAAAGCTGCGACCACATGGGCGCCGCCGGCAGCCTATCAGGACGGTATGGTGGGCCCGCATTGGTCTAAAGGCTGGATTATCGAGGACTGTGAGATCAGCAACAGCAAATGCTGCGGTATCTCGTTGGGTAAGTACTATGACGAAGAAAACGACCACTATTTTACCCGCAAGCATGTGAAGAGTCCTACGCAGATGGAACGTGACGCGGTATGCCGCGGACAGTATCACGGTTGGCTGAAGGAGAAGGTAGGCAGTCATATCGTAAGACGCTGTCATATTCATCACTGTGAGCAGACCGGCATCGTGGGCCGTATGGGCTGCGTATTCAGTCTGATCGAGGACAACCATATCCATAATATCAACAATATGCAGCAGCTGGGCGGTGCGGAGATCTCCGGTATCAAGTTACATGCGGCGATCGACGTTGTGATGCGCCGCAACCATATCCACCACTCTACGATGGGTATCTGGTGTGACTGGCAGGCGCAGGGGACCCGTATTTCCCAGAACCTTCTGCATGACAATTACGCGCCGGAAGGCGTTCCCATGGCACAAGGCGCGATGATGAGCCAGGATGTGTTCGTGGAGGTAAGCCATGGTCCGACGCTGATCGACAATAACATTATGCTGTCCAAGGCTGCTGTCCGCATCGCAACGGAAGGTGTGGCCTGCGTACATAACCTGATCCTGGGCGCGTTTACCGCAGTAGGCGGCGGCACGGACAATATCGTGAACGGTGTGAACCAGCCGCGTTATACTCCATATCATATCAGGCACCGCACTGAGGTGGCCGGCTTTATGACGATCCTGCACGGTGATAACCGCATCTATAACAACATCTTCATCCAGAACTGGCCTGTAAAGGAAGTGCAGGAGAAGGAAGACATGGGATTTAGGATGGCGGACAATCAGGTAGTGGGCACGGATGTATTTGATGACTATCCTGCATATGAAGAGTGGATCGAGCACTTTGATATGGATAAGCAGGCTGATATGATGAAGCTGGCGTCCTATCATTTCTCTCACTTGCCGGTGTGGGTGAACGGTAATGCGTATTTTAACGGCGCCAAGGCGTGGAAGAAAGAGCAGTCAAATCTGATCGACACGGAGCATACGGCGACGGTGGAACTGGTGGAAAAGGATAACGGATATTTCCTGAACACGAATGTGTATGAGCTGCTGGGCGATTTCCGCGACGGTATCGTTAACAGCGATATTCTGGGATATGCCTTCGAGCCGGAGCAGAGATTCGAGAATCCGGATGGAACGGCGATCACGTTCAATGAGGATTATCTTGGCTCCCACCGCGGACTGGATGCGGTTCCCGGACCATTTGCGTCAGGCGAAGAGGCAGCGAAACAGCTTTGGTGATGGAACAACAGACACAGAAATATTTAAAACAGCTGATACAGTTAAGTATACCGGCCGTGCTTGCCCAGATCAGTTCTATCATCATGCAGTATATTGATGCGGCGATGGTGGGCAGTCTGGGCGCGGCGGCCACTGCAGCGATCGGCCTGGTGTCCAGCACGACATGGCTGTTTGGCGGGCTTTGCGTATCCGCAGCTACCGGGTTTTCCGTGCAGGTGGCGCAGCTGATCGGAGCAGAGAATGAGAGGGAAGCGAGAGATGTCCTGCGCCAGGCGATCCTGTGCACGTTACTGTTTGGACTTACCGTATCTATGGTGGGAATCGGTATCAGTTCAAGGTTACCTGTCTGGCTGGGCGGGGCGGAAGAGATCCGCAGGAATGCTTCCCGGTATTTCCTGATCTATGCCTGTGCACTTCCGGCGGCGCAGATGCGCCATACTGCCGGAAGTGCGCTGCAGTGCAGCGGCGACATGAAGGTGCCGAGTAGATTGAATATCATGATGTGCGGGTTGGATGTGATCTTCAACAGCCTGTTGATCTTTCCCACAAGGCAGCTTTCACTGCCGGGTATTTCAGTTACGGTGCCGGGAGCCGGTATGGGCGTAACGGGCGCGGCATTGGGTACTGCGCTGGCGGAAGCCGTCACGGCGGTGTTGATGCTGTATGCGGTCTGCTTTCGGTCGAAGCGGCTGCGGCTTTTTGGAAGGCGGCAGTCATGTGCCGCTCAGGTGGATGTGCCCTGTGACGAAACGGTTAAAGATCCCCTTCAGGAAGCATTCCGCTTCCGGCCCAAGTGCCTGCGCACGGCAATTTGCCTTGCACTGCCGATGGCTTTTGAGCATACGATAATGTGTGGGGCGCATATTGCAGAGACTCGTATTGTAGCGCCTCTGGGAACAGTGTCGGTGGCAGCCAATTCTCTGGCAGTGACGGCGGAAAGCCTCTGCTATATGCCGGGCAGCGGTATCGGAACGGCAGCAACGACGCTGGTAGGACTAAATATCGGCGCGGGAAGACCGGAGCAGGCACGGCGTTATGCCAATTTAGCGGTGAGCCTCGGTGCGGCGGTGATGACCTGTACGGGTGGAATGATGTTTCTTTGTGCACCACTTATGTTTTCGCTGCTGACGCCGGATGCGGCGATCCGGGCGCTTGGCGTAAAAGTACTGCGGATCGAAGCCTTCGCAGAGCCGCTGTTTGCGGTGTCCATAGTGACTGCCGGCGCGCTGCGGGGTGCAGGGGATACACTGATCCCCAGTCTGATCAATCTGGCCAGTATGTGGGGTGTCCGTATTACGGCGGCTTCCCTGCTTGCACCGCGGCTGGGGCTGGTAGGTGTGTGGATCGCTATGTGCGGCGAACTGTGCGTGCGCGGGCTGATGTTCTTAGTACGGCTTCTGCGGGGAAAATGGCTGGATAAGAAGATCACATGATCATAAAGCACTATAATAGTCCACAACATATAAGGACAGAGGATCCTATGGTAAACGATAGACAAATTTGCTGTTTGCCACAGGCCGCAGGAAGGAGTTTCCAATATGAAGACGATAAAAGGGCAGACGTTTGATGAAGAACGTGCTTTATACGGCAGCAATGGAATTAAAGTGATCGATTGTGTTTTTGACGGTCCGGCGGACGGAGAGAGTGCATTTAAAGAGGGTCGGAATATTTGGGTGGAACATTGTTTCTTTAATCTTCGGTATCCCTTCTGGCATGATGACAGACTGGCGATCACAGGTTCCGAGATGACGGAGCTATGCCGGGCAGCGCTATGGTACTCGCATGATATTGAGATCACGGATACTAAACTGCATGGGATCAAGGCGCTGCGGGAGTGCGGACGTGTGAAGATGCAGGGATGTGACGTGATCTCGCCGGAGTTTGGCTGGTCGGTGCAGGAGATGGGGATGAAGGATTGCAGTGTGGAGGGCGAATATTTTATGATGCGCTCTGACAGACTGCATTTCGAGGATGTACGGCTGAAGGGCAAGTATTCCTTTCAGTACATAGAGGATTCGGTGTTTGAGAACTGCAATTTCGATACGAAGGACGCCTTCTGGCATGCAAAGAATGTGACTATCCGCAACAGCATTGTCAAGGGGGAATACCTTGCATGGTATTGTGAAAATGTGACTTTTGATCATTGTAAGATCATTGGCACGCAGCCGTTATGCTACTGTAAGAACCTGAAACTGATCGACTGTGAGATGATCGATACGGACTTATCTTTCGAGAAATCCGAGGTGGAAGCGACACTTACAGCACCGGTGATGAGCATTAAGAACCCATTATCCGGACGGATCGTCGCACCTGCTGTGGGCGAGATCATCCGGGATGATGAATCATCACGTGGGGAGATTGTTGTAGACGGATAGGCGGTATTCTTTCGGCGAACATCCATATTTTTCCCGAAAGATACGATAGAAGAAGCTGCTGTTGCTATACCCGATCGCGTCGATGATGTCATCCGCAGAGAGCGTTGTCTGCGATAACAGATAGACGGCTTGCTGGAGCTTCTGCTGCTGCAGGAGTTCTTTAAAGGTCTGTCCGGTGTATTTCTTCAGAAGGCGGCTGACATAGTAGGGCGGCAGTTTGATCTCGGCAGAAATGTCGGTCAATGTGCCGCTTTTGTAATGTGTTTCAATATATTTCAGGACACGGAAGATCAGATCCTGCTCATAGTTACCGGCCTGGTTCTTGGCGATCGAATCGACGAAAACCGACAGGTTCATGAAGATCAGGCCCATGGTGACTTGATTGATGGTGTTGGTGCCTGGTTTCTTGTCGATCAGGTTCCAGAGCATATTTTCGATGAGATTTTGGATAGGCAGAATCTCTTTAGCCTGAAAATGCAGGTAAGTAATCTGCGAGTCGTGGTTTGACAAAGTAGAGATGAGAAAACTGCGCAGCACATTTTCCTGCTCTATCATGGACAGGGTGCGGTCAAAAAACTCTGGCAGGATGAAGAAATTAACGGCGACATCATCCTGTTTTGCGGGGAAGATCTCGTGCGTGGCTGTCTGATTGAGAAAAAGCAGGTCACCTTCCTGCAGGACGATCTTATCGGTATCATTTATGATATGTGTGGTAGATCCGCAGCACATATAGACCAGCTCGGCGTAGTTGTGGCGGTGCTTTGGAAAATGCGCAAAGCGGGTATGGGGGCGGATCTCGATCAGGCGGCCGCGCGCGGCAAGTTTGTCGATGTCTACCACAAATTCCCGGCTTGATGTGTATAATTCTCTCTGAATGTCGGACGGCCCTTGTAGAAGGGCTTTTTCTTCAGCGGTGATCTGCCGCAGACGGTTTAAAAGTTCTTCTCTCATGTGCTGCTCCCCTGTCTAAAGTGGTTATTCCTCGTAAACGAGCTTTGCTCGTTTTTTGCAACTAAGGTCCCTGAATTTGTAGCCGGAAGACCTTATTTTTTGGAGATCTTTCCTCTATGATAACATAGAAAGAACAAAAATCCATTCTTAATCTACGGAAATCGCATGTAAAATGTATTGGGGGTTATTTATGAGCAGGTATTATCTGGCGGTGGATATTGGGGCATCCAGCGGAAGGCATATGTTGGGGTATTTGGAAGACGGGAAGATGCGGCTGGAAGAAATCTACCGCTTTGAGAACGGGATGGTAAATAAGGACGGTAAACTTCTGTGGGACACACAACGTCTGTTCACAGAGATCCTAAACGGTATGAAGGCATGCAGGGAGACCGGCAGGATCCCTGAGAGTATGTCGGTGGACACTTGGGCGGTGGATTATGTACTGCTTGACGGACAGGATCAAGTGATCGGAGATACATTCGGCTACCGCGACAGCAGGACAAATGAATGTGATGAGGCGGTCTACAGACTGATCGGGGAAAGTGAGCTGTATGCGAGGACGGGCATTCAGAAACAGATGTTCAACACGGTCTATCAGCTGATGGCAGATAAGCTGCAGCGGCCACAGGTTCTGGACAAGGCGAAGACATTTCTGATGCTTCCGGATTATTTCCAATTCCTTTT
Source organism: uncultured Lachnospiraceae bacterium (assembly GCA_947175055.1). GTDB lineage: Bacteria > Bacillota > Clostridia > Lachnospirales > Lachnospiraceae > UBA3282. Next base: position 12,826 of record CAMWLJ010000013.1, read on the forward strand.
GACAGGGAAAAAGGTGTCTGAGTATACCAACGGGACATCCACGCAGTTAGTCAGTCCGGTGACAAAGCAGTGGGACAGGGAGCTGATCCGTCTGCTGGGGTATCCGGAAGAAATGTTTCTCCCCTTGCAGATCCCGGGTAGTGAAGTCGGGAATTTAAGAGCAGATATTGCCAAACAGGTGGGATATGACTGTAAGGTAGTTCTTTGCGGCAGCCACGATACGGCGTCGGCGGTGATGGCAGTACCAAAGCCTGCGGGTGACGGGCTGTACATCAGTTCGGGCACATGGTCGTTGATGGGGGTGGAGCTGGCGGAAGCGGATTGCAGGGAAGAGAGCAGGCAGGCCAATTTCACCAATGAAGGCGGGTACGGATACCGCTTCCGCTATCTGAAAAATATCATGGGACTTTGGATGATCCAGTCGGTGCGTCATGAGCTGCATGACCGGTATTCTTTTGCGGAGCTCTGCCGGATGGCGGATGAGCAGGAGCTGACATCACTGGTGGATGCAAACGATAACTGCTTCCTGTCGCCGGAAAGTATGATCCGGGAGATTCAAGGTTACTGCAGCAGAACGGGACAGAAAGAGCCGGAGACACCGGGAGAGATCGCCGGTGTCATTTACCGGAGCCTGGCGCAGTGCTATGGGAAGACTGTGCGGGAGATCGAGAAGAATACCGGCAGGAGTTATGAGAGCATCCATGTGATCGGCGGTGGGGCAAATGCGGCATATCTGAACAGGCTGACGGCGCAGGCTACGGGTAAGACTGTTTATGCGGGGCCCGGGGAAGCCACAGCGATCGGTAATATTATGGCGCAGATGATCGGGGCCGGGGAACTGAAGGGGCTGGCAGAGGCGCGCAAGTGTGTGGCGGAGTCGTTTGAGATCCACGTATATCAGGTAGAATCTTAAGCGTCCATTATTCAACCAAGATTTTATGGCGTTTCGGAATGAAGAAAAGTAAGAAAAGGTAAAGGAGAAAAGGGACATGACAACAACAGAAAGATATGCATCGGCAAAAGAAATATTTGCGGCGATTGGGGTGGATACAGATGCCGCGCTGGAGACATTAAAGAAGGTGCCGGTCTCCATGCATTGCTGGCAGGGAGACGACGTGATCGGATTTGACCATGATGGTCCGCTGACAGGCGGCATTCAGACCACGGGAGATTATCCGGGCAAGGCGAAGACACCGAAGGAACTGATGGCGGATATGGATAAGGCGCTTTCCCTAATTCCGGGTAAAAAGAAGATTAATATACATGCAAGCTATGCGATCTTTGAGGAGGGCAAACATGCGGATCGTAACGAGCTGGAGCCTGAGCATTTTGCGAAGTGGGTTGCATTTGCGAAAGAAAAAGGCATGGGGCTGGATTTCAATCCTACCTTCTTCTCGCATCCGATGGTGAAGGACGGACTGACACTTTCCAGCCCAGACCCGGAAGTACGTAAGTTCTGGATCGAGCATGGCAAGGCATGTATCCGTATTTCCCAGTATTTTGCAGAAGAGACAGGGATTCCCTGCGTTATGAACATCTGGACGGGCGATGGCTTCAAGGACGTGCCGGCAGACCGTATGGGTCCCCGGATGCGCTATAAGGAGTCGATCGAGGAGATACTTTCTGAGCCGTACGACAGAGCAAAGGTAAAGCCCTGTGTAGAGTCGAAGGTGTTTGGTATCGGCGTGGAATCCTATACGGCGGGATCCGCTGAGTTTGCGCTGTCTTTGGCGGCTATGAATGAGGGCTGTCTGCCACTGATGGACAATGGACATTACCATCCTACGGAACTGGTATCGGATAAGATTCCGGCTCTGCTCTGCTTCTATCCGGAGATTGCTCTGCATGTGACGAGAGGTGTGCGCTGGGATTCCGATCATGTACTGCTTCTGGATGATGAAACGAAGGAGATCGCAAAGGAGATCGTGCGCTGTAATGCGCTTGACCGTGTCTATATCGCGCTGGATTATTTCGATGCCAGTATTAATCGCGTATCTGCATGGGCAGTGGGCATGAGGAGTTTCCAGAAGTCGCTGATGATGGCACTATGTACGCCTAATGAGCAGTTAAAGAAGCTGCAGGATGAAAGTCGCTTTACGGAATTGATGGCGATGCAGGAGGCAGTGAAGATGCTGCCATTCGGGGATGTGTGGAATTATTATTGTGAGCAGTGTGGCGTGACAGATGATTTCCACCTGTTTGATGAGGTGCAGAGGTACGAAGAAGAAGTATTGAGTAAGCGAAATTGAGCAAATGCCCGGCAACGGTCAGCGCGTTGACGTTTTAAAAGACGCAGGTGTTCAGGACGATCAGGCAATGCTGGCTGCAAGGGGAATCGGTTTAAATCTGTGAAACTTCGGAATGGTGAAAAGTGGAGGGTAATATGAAAGTCTTAGAGACAAAATTTGTACAGGGTTTTATCAGGATGTGTAATGACGGCTGGGAGCAGGGCTGGCATGAGCGTAACGGCGGCAATCTGACCTACCGCATGAAAAAGGAGGAGGCAGAGTCCGTAAGGGATGAGTTAAGGAAGGACGGAGAGTGGAAACAGATCGGCACATCCGTGCCGAAACTTGCAGGAGAATATTTTCTGGTGACGGGCAGCGGCAAGTATTTCCGCAATGTGATCCTGGATCCGGAGGATTCCATCGCGATCGTAGAGCTTGACGGAAAGGGAGAGAACTACCGCATTTGCTGGGGACTGGTCAATGGCGGCAGACCCACGAGCGAATTACCAAGCCATCTGATGAATCATGAAGTGAAGATGCAGGCTACGGGAGGAAAGCATCGCGTTATCTATCATGCACATACGACAAATCTGATCGCGCTGACCTTCGTGCTGCCACTGAGGGACGAGGTCTTTACGAGAGAACTCTGGGAGATGGCGACAGAATGCCCGGTGGTATTCCCGGATGGGATCGGTGTCGTGGGATGGATGGTGCCGGGTGGCAGGGAGATTGCGGTGGCCACCAGCGAGCTGATGAAGAAGTATGATGTGGCGGTCTGGGCACATCATGGTATGTTTGCGTCCGGTGAAGACTTTGACCTGACATTCGGCCTGACGCATACGGTGGAGAAATCTGCGGAGATTCTTGTGAAGATGCTTTCCATGCGGCCGGACAAGCTGCAGACCATTACGCCGCAGAATTTCCGGGATCTGGCGGTGGATTTCAAAGTGACGCTGCCGGAGAAGTTTCTGTATGAGAAATGAGTCTTTTTTCACCAAATGTATTTTAGTGTTCAAGAAGGAAGATGTCTGCCTGGCCGCAGTATTTGGGCCAGGCTTTCTCTATCCTTCTACAGTAAAAATCTCTTCGATCGAAACATCGAATACCTTTGCGATATTCCATGCCAGAACCAGTGAGGGATTATATTTGCCCTTCTCAAGGTTTCCAATCGTCTCTCTGCGGACTCCTACGAGTTTCGCCAGATCTTCCTGCTTCATGTCGTATTTTGCTCTATATTCTTTGATTCGATTCCTAATCATTCGCGGCTCCTTTTCGTTCTCTCCACTCCAATAAGATAAGAGCAATACTAAATGCTAAAACAGTGACTGCAAAACTCAGGGCAAAAGAAATGGGGACTGCGCTCGCTGCATCGTAGAATAAAGTGCAGACGAACATAAAAGGAACAAGCAAAATCATTTCCGACATAAATGCAAAGGTAGCAGCTTTTTGGATATTAAGCCTGAAGAATTCATCCGGTATCACCCAAAAATAACGAAGATAATAGGCAAATCCAAAAAAGCCATATAGTCCTTTGTTGCCTGTCCGCCACCCTAAGATCGCGATCAAAGCTAACAGAGATAAAAATCCTAAGTAGTTGATCCTATGTTTCATGAAAACCCTCCTTACATAAGCGGTATATTTCGCTCTTTATGTTATAAATATACCACATAATATATGGATGGTCAAGTATTGATTTCAATTTGAAAAAATTCATCGTAACAATTGGTCATTATTCATGGCGCCCCTGCACCCTGTTGCTGGACATCTGCCCGATAACTTTATAGTTTCGGTCAATATCAGTCAATATCATCTAATTAAGCCAAATGTGCATGGTATTGTGCATTGTTACAAGCTGTATGCACGTTCTATTCAGATGTCATGGCATCAATCGTGAAAAGCACCCATCAACTGTTGTTCATCGAAAAAGAATATAAAGTGCAAAACGGTCAAAGTCAGTTAAAACAATTCAAATTTGTGCAAAGCAAACAAAACAAGTGCAATCTTTTTGTGAATTAATATGATTGATTTTGACTGAATTTGAATGTATAATGCAATTATGATAAACGACAATTTAGTAAGCGTGAAACGCTTCGGAATGGAGGGAGAGATGATCTATACGGTTACTTTTAATCCGTCGCTGGACTATATCGTTTCGGTCGAGGACTTTAAGCTGGGACTGACGAACCGGACCAGCACGGAGCTGATGCTTCCCGGCGGGAAGGGGTTAAATGTTTCCATGGTGCTTGGCAACCTGGGCATTGAGAACACGGCGCTGGGGTTTGTGGCGGGATTTACGGGAGAGGAGATTGTCCGCCGGATAGAGCAGATGGGAGTAAGAGCAGATCTGATCCGGGTGGACAACGGCATATCGCGGATCAATGTGAAACTGCGATCCATCGACGGGACGGAGATCAATGGCTGCGGGCCGCAGATCAGTGAACGGCATGTGCAGGAGCTGCTGGAGAGACTTGACGTTTTGGGAGCCGGTGATGCGCTGATCCTTGCCGGAAGTATTCCCAGTTCCATGCCGGACGATATGTACAGAAGGATCATGGAGCGGCTGGACGGCCGGGGTGTGATGATCGTGGTGGATGCCACGAAAGATTTGTTGGTCAATGTGCTGGCGTATCATCCGTTTCTGGTAAAACCGAATAACCATGAGTTAGGTGAGATCTTCGGCGTGGAACTTATGACAAGGGAGGAAGTGGTGCCATACGCGAAGAAGATGCAGGAGATGGGAGCGGTGAATGTGCTTGTTTCCATGGCCGGCGAAGGCGCTGTGCTGGCGGCGGGGGACGGCGGTATTCATGACGCGCCGGCACCGGAAGGGCGGCTGATCAACGGCGTTGGGGCAGGAGATTCTATGGTAGCCGGATTCCTGGCAGGCTGGATGGAGAAGAAGGATTATGACCATGCTTTCGCCATGGGAATAGCGGCAGGAAGCGCCAGCGCCTTTTCGGAACAACTGGCGACAAAGGAAGAGGTAGAGGCCGTGTATCGGCAGATGAAGAGCTGACTTTCGTTAAGGAAGGCAGAAGAAACATGTGGGTAATAAGAGGTAGAAAATAGGAGGAGTAGTGCGATGAGAATTACAGAACTTCTGGATAAGAGAAGCATCTCTCTTACCGGAGCACCGGCGAACAAAGAGGAAGCGCTCGATCAAGTCGTGGAGCTGATGGTACGAAGCGGTAAGATCAATAACAAAGAAGCATACCGCAGACAGGTGTATGCGAGAGAAGAGGAAAGTACCACGGGGATTGGGGAAGGCATAGCCATCCCGCACGGCAAATGTGACGCGGTAACAAAGCCTGGCCTGGCGGCAATGGTTGTGAAGGGCGGTGTGGATTTTGCAGCGCTGGACGATGAACCGGTCACGCTGATCTTCCTGATCGCGGCGCCGAATACGGAGGACAACGTGCATCTGGATGTGTTGAGCAAGTTGTCCGTGCTGATGATGGATGAGGAATTTTCCGACAGCCTGCGCAACGCATCGTCGGTGGAAGAGTTCCTTTCGATCATTGATAAGGCAGATGAAGAGAAGGCCAGCATTGATGAGCGCCTGGCGGATACGGGGTCGGCTGATGCGGGCCAGGTAAAGATTCTGGCGGTCACCTCCTGCCCGACCGGAATCGCCCACACTTATATGGCGGCGGAAGGGATCGAGAAGGCGGCAAAGGAGAGAAACTGCTTTGTGAAGATTGAGACGCGGGGATCCGGTGGTGCCAAAAATATCCTTACGGACAAAGAAATCGAAGAGGCAGACTGTATTATCGTGGCAGCGGACGCGCAGGTGCCTATGGAACGCTTTGACGGCAAGAAGGTCATAGAGTGTCAGGTTTCCGATGGTATCAGCAAAGCCGGAGAACTGCTTGACCGTGCTATCGCCGGTGATGCACCGCTTTATCATGCGGCAGCCGGTTCACACGCTACGGCTCAGGCTTCAAAGAAAAGCGGCAGCGTAGGGCATCAGATCTATACACAGCTTATGAATGGTGTGTCCCACATGCTCCCTTTCGTGGTAGGCGGGGGTATTTTGATCGCGATCGCCTTTCTGATCGATGGGTTTTGTGTGGATATGAATGCGCTGGATGTGACAGAGAGGATGAATTTCGGTACGATCACACCGGCAGCCGCATGGTTCAAGCAGCTTGGAGATGCTGCATTTGGCTTCATGCTGCCGGTGCTGGCAGGCTTTATCGCCATGGCTATCGGTGACAGACCGGCGCTTGCGCTTGGTTTTGTGGGCGGTATGATCGCCTCCGGCGGAAAATCTGGCTTTCTGGGTGCGTTGGCGGCAGGTTTTCTGGCCGGGTATACGATCGTTCTGCTGCGTAAAGTCTGCGATAAATTGCCGGATTTCCTGGAAAAGATCGCACCGGTATTGATTTATCCGTTGGCAGGACTTTTGATCATGGGGCTGATCATGACTTTCTTAGTGGAGCCGGTGATGGGCGGTCTCAATACGGCGCTGAACAATGGATTGACCAGCATGGGTGGAGCGAGCAAAGTCATCTTGGGACTGATCTTGGGCGGCATGATGGCTGTCGATATGGGTGGCCCGTTCAACAAAGCGGCATATGTGTTCGGCACAGCGGCCATTGCGGCAGGTAATTATGATATTATGGCAGCCGTTATGATCGGTGGTATGACGCCGCCTTGTGCCATCGCTCTGGCAACACTTTTCTTCAAGAGAAAGTTTACGAAAGAGGAAAGGGAATCAGGCCCTGCCAATTTCATCATGGGATTGGCATTCATCACGGAAGGTGCGATTCCGTTTGCAGCCTCCGATCCGCTGCACGTATTGCCGGCCTGCATTGCGGGGTCGGGTGTGGCCGGTGCACTGTCCATGGTGTTTGGCTGTACATTGATGGCGCCCCACGGCGGAATCTTCGTCTTCCCGGTGGTAGGCAATCCGCTGATGTATGTGGTGGCATTGATCGCAGGAACGCTGGTCTCTGCGATACTGCTTGGAGTGTTGAAGAAGGATTCTTTAGAGATATTGAAAAAATGACAAGAAAATAATAAAATAAAATAAAAGAAAAGAGGAGAAAATCATGAGAGAATTCAAGTATGTGATCACCGATCAGGAAGGCATTCATGCACGTCCCGCAGGAGAGCTGGTGAAGGCGGCTAAGGCTTTCGAGTGCAGTATTAAGCTTACCAAGGATGGTAAGTCCGGAGACTGTAAGAAGATTTTTGGGATCATGGGCCTGGGAGTTAAGAAGGACAATGAGGTTACGCTTTCCTTTGAGGGTGCCGACGAGGATGCGGCGTGCGAAGCGATCAGTAAGTTTATGCAGGAGAATTTGTAACGGCTTAGCGCGCAAGAAGCTTTTTTGGCGGGCATAAGGTACACGGAGGGGACTATGTTATCGGAACAGAGATATGAGATGATATTAAAGATTCTGGAGGAAAAGCGAAGCGTGACGGTGACTGAGCTGACAAGACTTCTGGATATTTCCGAATCTACCGCGAGAAGAGATATCGTTATGCTGGATAAGGCGGGTAAACTGGTGAAGGTGTTTGGCGGGGCAGTACTCGCGGACAGCACTTATCAGGCAGCAGAGCCGACGGTAACGCAGCGGGTGGATGTAAATAGGGAAGAGAAAAGAAAGATCGCGCAGTATGCGGTATCTCTGATCGAGCCCCAGGACTTTATCTACCTGGATGCCGGGACGACGACCGGATATATGGTGGACTTCATCGAGGAGACGAAGGCTACCTTCGTGACCAATGCCGTGGCCCATGCACAACGTCTGGCGGCCAGGGATGTTCATGTGATCTTGATCGGAGGAACCCTTAAGAGCACTACGGAGGCCGTTGTGGGAGCCATGGCGGCACTGGCGCTTAAGGAGTATCATTTTACGAAAGGATTTTTCGGCGCCAACGGCGTCAGTAGAACAGCCGGGTACACGACGCCGGATGCGGATGAAGCACTGGTGAAAAGGACTGCGGCGCAGCAGTGCAGAAAACAGTACTTCCTGTGTGACGACAGTAAGTTCAACGTGGTCAGCGCGGTGACTTTCGCTGCGCTGACCACCGGTACGGTGCTGACCAATGCTGCGCCGGGAGAATACGCGGAGGTCGCAGACATTGTAGTTTGTCGATAGATTGCCGTCTGTTATGACTGTGGCGAATCAATCCAGTTCTTTGTCGTAGCTTAGGATGGCGCCGGTGAGAGCATCCACATCGCAGGAGTATTCTGTCCTTCCCACGTACCATTCCACTTCATATTCGCCGCGGCCGTCATCGTAGTCGAATTTGACTTGTAGATTGGAGGCGTCCTTTTCGGCTACGCCGGCATGCTGGAGAGCCAGCTGCTTAGCCTCCTCTTGCGTGATCTGTTCTTTGCCGGCATCTACAGCCTGCGCATGGGAATAATATTCGGCATCCTGATCGAAGGAGAGGACTTCTCCGGTCAGGGCGTCGATATCATAATCGTATTCTGTAGTATCTTTGTGAAATTCTATATCATACTGCCAGATTCCGTCATCTGATTCCAAATGTGCATGGACAAAATTCACTTCCTCGCTTTTCAAGCCTGCGTGATTAAGAGCGGCCAGCTTAGCTGCCTCGGTGCCGATATACTGTTGTTCGGGTGTGGCAGAGTCGGTCTGCCGTGCATTTACCGTGTCACTTTCCGGGTTCGATATTGGATCCTGAGAAGTGTCGGCTTTGCTTTGCTCCGGGTTCGGTATGGTTTCGGCTTCCGATAGGTCTGCCGTGGCCCCGGCAGCGGAAAAGGATGCCAAGTCATAGGAGCCGGTCTCACAGTGCATGGAAAGGATCTCGCCGGTCATGGCATTTACGGAATAATCATAGGCAGCGCTCTCACTGAGAAATTCCATATCATAGCAGGCAGTTTCCGGTGCGGTATCCAGCTGTGTTCTCACAAAATGTACATTTTCCTCGGCAAGGCCTGCATTTTCAAGAACGATGGACTTGGCTTCTGCCAGAGTCAGATAGTCGGATTTGTTCGATGTACCAGCGGTTTCTTTATCATCTGCGGCGGCCGGTTCGTTTGCAGCCTCGGTGGCCGGTCTCTGCTTGGGAGTTGATGGTGAGGAAGCTGCATTTCCACAGCCTGTCAAAAGAAACAGGACGCAGTTGGTGATCAGAATCGTCATTAAGATGTTGTTTAGTCTCATAATTTCCTCCATTTCAAAGCGTTTTTGTTATCCTTTCCCCCCTCAGGCTCGAAAGAAAATCTAAAGCTCCTGAGCAAGACAACTGTGTGAGCAATTTGCCCATGCAAAATTAGAAGCGCACCTTTCGACACTCTAATCTATATAAGTATTATATACAGGGAAGGCTTTGATAGTCAACGGGCCAGAGAATTTAGGATGGTCTGTTATTGTTCGTGGATTATTAGACTTGCTATTTGCCGTCAAGATGATATAATGGGTTCATTGCGGAGTGTGACAGATCAAACCGATATGCTGATCTGCAGGACGGATATGAATGACAGGAAGTCATTCCGGGAACAGAAGTTCCAACCGAGGCATCATGCAATACCTCACATAATACCGTGCTGTATTGCTATATGTTTGATCGATGATTTTGTAATATAAAGTACAATACTGTCTTGAATTATGTATGTACAGGAAGGCATACGGTTTTTTGTGGAGAAACCGCATGCCTTTTTTGACGGTTTTCCTAATATGTGTTCACCAAGAAGAGAAAGGGAGGATATTCACAGCATGGATCTATCCGATTTTTTTACACGGAATCCGAAAGCAGCCATCGCCTTTTCCGGGGGTGTGGATTCGGCTTATCTGCTCTATGCGGCGATACAGTGTGGAGCGGAGGTGAGGGCTTACTATGTCAAGTCTGCGTTTCAGCCGCAGTTTGAGTTGGACGACGGTATGCGGCTTGCAGAGCAGCTTAAGGCTGATTTGAAAATCGTGGAGCTGGATGTGCTTGCCTCGAAAACAGTCATGGCAAATCCGCCGGATCGCTGTTATCATTGCAAGAAGATGATATTCTCGGCGATCATGAAAGAAGCCCGTGCAGACGGTTTTTCGCTTTTGCTGGACGGTACGAATGCATCCGACGAGGAGGGAGACCGTCCTGGGATGCGGGCGCTTAAGGAGTTAGCGGTGCAGTCGCCGCTCAGACTCTGCGGGCTGAGCAAGGATGAGATCCGGCGTCTGTCCGGAGAAGCGGGGCTTTTTACCTGGGATAAACCGGCTTATGCCTGCCTCGCTACAAGGATTCCTGCCGGAGAAACGATAACCGAAGAAAAGCTTGTGGCCACTGAGGCCTCAGAGAAGTATCTGTCAGCGCTTGGGTTTACGGATTTCCGGGTGCGCAGGATGGGAAATGCAGCCAGGCTGCAGGTACGAGCCGGCCAGATGGAGAAAGCCATCCGCGACAGAGAGAAGATCGTACGGGAATTGAAGCGGTACTATACGGCGGTGCTGCTCGATTTGGAGTCGCGGGGATAGTAGACAGGTGGAAAAAGTTTGTGTCTGGAAAGAGATGAGGTGCAAGTATGAACAGTGAGATCAGAAAAATGCTGGAAGCAGTGCGAAGCGGTGAGCTGTCCGTTGACGAGGCACTGCTCGCTATTAAAAAGGCGCCTTTTGAGGACATCGGTTATGCCAAGGTAGATATGCATCGCGGCATCCGTCAGGGAGCGCCGGAGGTCATCTACGGTGCCGGAAAAACAGCAAGGCAGATGTTGGGCATTATTGATACCATGAAGAAAAACGGGCAGGAGACGATCTTGATCACACGTCTTGACCAGGAAGCGGCAGAGAGTATTGGCGGGTGTTATGAATTGGATTACCGGCAGGAGGCGCGGATCGGTATCATCGGTAAGATGCCTGTGCCGGACGGGATTGGCCGGATCGTTGTCGCGACGGGGGGAACTTCTGATATTCCGGTGGCCGAGGAAGCGGCGCTGACGGCGGAGGTACACGGCAACGAGGTAGTAAGGCTTTATGATGTGGGCGTAGCGGGATTGCACCGAATGTTGGCGCATATGGATGAGATCATGAGCGCTTCCGTGATCATAGCCATTGCGGGGATGGAGGGGGCGCTTTCTAGTGTGATCGGCGGATTGGCGGACTGCCCGGTGATCGCAGTGCCCACAAGCGTCGGGTATGGCGCCTCTTTTCATGGGGTGAGTGCTCTTCTGTCTATGCTGAATTCCTGTGCCAGCGGGGTGTCGGTGGTGAATATTGATAATGGATTCGGCGCCGGGTATCTGGCGGGGATGATCAACCATATGGCCGGAGGGCATTCCCGGAGTTAACAGAGCCACAAACTCGAAATCGCAGAGCCAAATTTGAAATTTGGCTCGCGGCCTTCGCAAAAGAACTGCTTCGGAATGGAGGTAAAGATGAAGACATTATATTTAGACTGTAACATGGGAGCAGCGGGTGATATGCTGACGGCAGCGCTGCTGGAACTGCTTCCGGATCCGGACGGGTTTATTGAGGAATTGAATGCCTTGGGGATTCCGGGAGTGACGATCGAAAAGGAACAGGTGAATAAGTGCGGTATTGACGGCACGCACGTCGCAGTGAAGATCAATGGCACGGAAGAGGAAGAAAGTATGCACACACACCATCACAGCGGTATGCATGATATCAAACATATCGTTCATCATCTTTCTGTGCCGGACAGGGTCAAGAAGGATATTCTTGCTGTCTATGCTTTGATCGCAGAGGCGGAGAGTCATGTGCACGGTGTACCGGTAACGGAGATACATTTTCATGAAGTGGGCACCATGGATGCGGTGGTCGATGTGACGGCAGTCAGCCTGCTGATGGACAGGATCGCACCCGACCAGGTGATCGCGTCGCCTGTCCATGTGGGCAGCGGCCAGGTGAAATGCGCGCATGGCATCTTACCCGTACCTGCTCCGGCTACGGCGCATATCCTGCGGGATGTACCGGTCTATGGCGGAGAGATCCAAGGCGAGCTGTGCACGCCTACGGGTGCGGCGCTGCTGAAATATTTTGTAACACGGTTCGGCAGTATGCCGGTTATGAAGACGACGAATATTGGATACGGTATGGGCAAGAAAGATTTTTCCGCAGCCAATTGTGTCCGTGCGATGCTTGGCGAGACGGAGAGTGCCGGGGATATCATTGTAGAACTCAATTGTAACGTGGACGATATGACCGGTGAAGCGATAGGATTTGCGATGGAAGAGCTGTTTGCCGCCGGAGCACTGGAAGTGTACACGATTCCCATTGGTATGAAGAAATCCCGCCCGGGAACATTATTGTGTGTGATGTGCCGTCCGGAGGATAAGGAGAAGATGGTTAAGCAGCTCTTCCTTCACACGACAACCATCGGTATCCGCGAAAGCAGTTTCAGGCGGTATACACTCGACCGGTCTGTTGAGACGGTACAGACGCCCTACGGCGGGATTCGGAGGAAAGTTTCCAGCGGATATGGTGTTACAAGACAGAAGTATGAGTATGAAGACTTGGCGAAGGCGGCCAGAGACAATGACCTTTCCGTCAGCCAGATTCTCAGTAGATTATAGCAAGGAACAAAAGGAACGGATCATATGAAAAAACTTATTGCACTTTCGGCAGTTCTGACGTTAAGTGCTTTGCTGTCCGCCTGCGGTGGCGGTGCTGCACAAAACAGTGCAGAGAAGGCAGCGGGCACAGCATCGGAGACGGGTACGCTTGTCTATGGCAGCGGCGATTATACCAGGATAAATCCGGCCATGGATGAGCATGGGGAGATCAATATCCTGCTCTTTGACGGACTTACGGCGCATAACGGTGAGAACGAAGTTGTTCCGGGGCTTGCTAAGAGCTGGGAATTTGAGGAGGCATCCTGTACTTACACGTTTCACCTGGCAGAAAATGTAAAGTGGCACGACGGCGAAGATTTTACGGCGGATGATGTGAAATTCACGATAGAGGCTATTATGGATCCGGCGAACGGTTCGGAAAATGCGCCAAACTACGAGGATGTGGAGGAGATCCGTGTGATCGACGACCATACCATGGAATTCCATCTTACTGCGCCAAACGTGGCGTTTTTGGACTATATGTCGATGCCGGTGCTGCCGGAGCATCTGCTGGCGGGAGAGGACATGCAGGAATCGGACTTTTTCCGTAATCCGGTGGGCACGGGGCCGTACAGGCTGGAGAACTGGGACGTGGGGCAGGCGATCACGCTGGTGCGGAATGAGAACTACTTTAAGGGGGCAGCGAATATAGAGCGGATCGTCTTCAAGATCGTGCCGGACGATACGGCCAAGGCGCTGCAGATGAAGGCTGGTGAGCTTGATCTGGCGCTGCTGACGCCGCGGGATGCCCGGACATTTGCGGATATGGCGGGATATACCTGTTATGAGATGAAGACTTCCGATTACCGGGGCATTCTTTTTAACTTCGGACATGCGTACTGGAAGGAGAACCGGGATCTGATCCCGGCAGTCTGCTGTGCCATCGACAGACAGTCGATCATTGACGCGGTGCTGCTTGGACAGGGCGTGGTCGCTTATGGGCCGTTGCAGCGCAATATCTATGATAATGAAGCAGTTGAGCAGTATACCTATGACCCTGAGAGGGCGAGGGAGCTTCTGGAAGTCGCCGGCTGTACGATGGAAGATGACGGTTATTATGAACGGAACGGCGAGAAGGTCGGCTTTGTGATCAGCGTGGCTGCAGGGGACCAGGTGCGTATCGATATCGCGCAGGCAGCTGCACAGCAGCTGCGGGCAGTGGGGATCGACTGCTCTGTAGACATTCCGGTGCAGGTGGACTGGGCCGGACAAATGGCATATCTGATCGGTTGGGGGAGTCCTTTTGATGCTGACGATCACACCTATAAGGTCTTTGGGACGGATAAGGGAGCAAATTACAGCGGCTACTCCAATGCGGAGGTTGACCGGTACCTGCTGGAGGCACGCCAGTCCGATGACCGGACCGTGCGGGCCAGAGCTTATGACCGGTTTCAGGAGGCGCTGGCGGACGATCCTGCCTTTGCCTTTATCTGCTATGTGGATGCCAATTATGTGGCGGACTCCGGGATTCAGGGTATCTCCCGGGATACGGTGATGGGACATCATGGTGTGGGTATCTTCTGGAACGTTGTAGAGTGGACCATGGAATAAGAGTGCCCAAAGAAAGGTTGAATAATTTCTCATCCTATACTTGGGATTGCGCTTGTGTGGGAGCATGGAGGGGCAATGGCAGAGCTACTGGAAGTACAAAATCTATCCGTCAGTTTTGAGACACCGAAGGGTGAGGTGCAGGCTGTCCGGGATGTCAGCTTCACGCTGCATACCGGGGAAGTGCTGGCGGTGGTGGGAGAATCAGGCAGTGGCAAAAGTGCCCTGTGCAAGGCGGTCATGAAGCTTCTGCCGGCCTCAGGGAGAATCAGGGCGGGCGGGATTTATATAAACGGAACCGATATAAGCAGATTTGGCGAGCGAAAGATGCATAAGCTGCGGGGGAAATTATTCTCCATGGTGTTTCAGGACCCGATGACGTCGCTGAATCCTACGATGACCATCGGTGCGCAGATCGCGGAGGCTGTCAGGATACATGATCCGAAGATCACAAGACGCCAGCTCCACGACCGGGTGGTGGAGTTGATGCAGTTGGTGGAGATAGACCGCGCGCAGGAGCGGATGCATCTTTATCCGCATCATTTTTCCGGCGGCATGCGACAGCGCTGTGTGATGGCTATCGCACTGGCCGGGAATCCGACGATCCTGTTTGCAGATGAACCGACTACGGCACTGGATGTGACGATCCAGGCACAGATTCTTGGATTATTCAGGAAGATTCAGCAAGATCTTGGCATGGCGACAGTCTTCGTGACACATGATCTGAACGTGGCTGCGGAGGCGGCCGATCGTGTGGCAGTTATGTATGCAGGGAAGATTGTGGAGATCGGGACAACGGAAGAAATCTTCCGAGATCCCAGACATCCTTATACGTGGGGGCTTTTGCGTTCGCTGCCGGTTTATGGAAGAGGACAAGAAACGCTGTACACAATCCCGGGACTGCCTCCCGCGCTGTTGCATCCGCCGAAAGGAGATGCGTTTGCCTGCCGCAATCCCTATGCGCTGGCGATCGACTATGAGGAGGAGCCGCCGCTTTTTCGTGTCAGTGACACGCACTATGCGGCCACCTGGCTGCTGGATGAGAGGGCGCCGAAGATCACGCCGCCGGTGAGGAAGACTACCGACCTGCCGTTGTACGGCCGTTCGGTAAGGAAGGAACAGGAGATCCTGCTGGATGTGCAGCATCTTACGCATGTGTTTCCCTTGGATAAGAAGACAACATTTAAGGCAGTCGATGATGTTTCTTTTCAGATAAAAAGAGGAGAGATCTTCGGGCTGATCGGTGAATCCGGATCAGGAAAATCGACAGTGGCCCGCTTGATCATGAATCTGTACCGGCCCAATGATGGCATGGCGGCTGCAGGAAAAAGGCAGTTCCATGGGCAAGATACGCAGGGGAGGAGCCGGCTGCACAGTGCAGGCAGAATTCTCTATAGGGGGATTGATATTACCGATCCAGCCCTTTTCCGGCAATATAAGAAAATGCTGCAGACCACGCGGCAGATCATTTTCCAGGACTCCAATTCCAGCTTAAACCAGCGGATGAAGGTGTGGGACATCATCACGGAGCCGCTGCGGATACAGCATATCGTGCCGCCGAGGGGTTCCCTGCGGGCGGAGGCGAAGTTCCAGATGCATTATGTGGGACTGGACGAGGCGTATCTGAATCGTTACCCTACGGAGCTGTCCGGGGGACAGAGGCAGCGTGTGGCGATCGCGCGGGCGTTGTCCATGGAGCCGGAACTGCTGGTGGCGGATGAACCGGTGGCGTCTCTGGACGTATCCATTCAGGCGCAGATTGTGAATCTGTTCCGGCACCTTCAGCAGGAACATGGATTTTCTTTTCTCTTTATTGCCCATGATCTTGCCATGGTGGAGTTTCTATGCGACCGCGTGGGCGTCATGTATCAGGGAAAACTGGTGGAAACGGGGGAAACGAGGGAATTGTTTGCAAACCCAAGGCATCCCTATACAAAGGCGCTCCTATCTGCAATGCCGAAGAGTGGCAGTCGTTTTGGAGAAATGCTTGCATAGAGGGCGAGGCAGGGCGTGACATAAGAGCGGGAAGTGCCGTGATCAAAAAGGCAGGAGTGGAGTTGTGATATGACGGGGAACAGATGGGGCAGGATACAATATTTGGGGGAAAAGCTGTTGATCTTGATCGTAAGCCTTCTGATCCTCTCGGCGGCAGTTTTCTATATCTCACGTTTGGCGCCGGGGGATCCGCTCGTATCCTACTATGGAGACCGGGTGGAAAAGATGAGTCTTACGGAGCGTGAATGGGCAGAAGATAGGCTGGGGCTCAATGAGCCGCTGGCGGTTCAGTATGCCTGCTGGCTTGAAAATGCGCTGCGGGGGGACTTCGGCATCTCTTATAAGTATAAGCTGCCTGTTGTGACCGTGATTCGGGAACGGATTGGAAATACACTGCTTTTGGGCGGAATCGGATTCGTGCTGATCTTCGTGCTGGCGTTGCTGCTCGGCATCGCATGCGCATGCCATGAAGGGCGGCTGCTCGACAGCGTGATCTGCGGTATCGGCACAGTCAGCAGCTGTATTCCCGAATTCTGGGTCTCCTTACTGCTGGTGCTGGTCTTCTCCGTGAATCTGAAGTGGCTGCCCGGCAGCGGCGCACATACGGCGGGCCAGACCGGCGATTTGGGAGACCGTGTCAGGCATCTGATCTTGCCGCTTACGGCAGTTGTGCTGGGACATTTGTGGTATTATGCGTATATGGTGCGGAACAGGATCCTGGAGGAGGTAGGGGCCGATTATGTACTTCTGGCGAAGGCGAAGGGACTGACGAGGGGCCGGGTGCTTTTTCGACACTGTCTGCAAAACGTGCTGCCTTCCTATCTGAGCATCATGGCGATCTCAGCGCCTCATATTCTGGGCGGAACCTACATCATCGAGATGGTTTTCTCCTACCCGGGGCTGGGAACGTTGACATATGAAAGTGCCAGATATCATGATTATAACCTGCTGATGATCCTATGCATGCTCACGGGGATCATTGTCATGCTGTGTGATCTGGCGGTGCAGATGGTCTGTAAGCGGGGGACGGAGAAAGGAGCATGGCCGTAAGGATGGAAAATGGATTTAAGATAGTGGGAATCCGCACGCTTCCCCGGGAAGAGCAGGTGAGGCCGCGCGGGCGGTGGGATAAGGGATCCGGGAGAGTCTTTACAGGCGCCGTTCTAGTCCTTACGACGATCATTCTGGGATGTTTTCTATGTGAGCTGTTTGTGGCCAGGGATCCGGGCTATTTGGATCTGCGCAATTACTGTGTGCTGCCGGGCAGGGAATTTTTGTTTGGCACCGATACCATGGGCAGGGATATTTTTGCGATGATCTGGTACGGGGGCAGGATCTCTTTGACGATCGGCATAGCGGCAACGATGCTCTCCACGATCCTGGGCGTTGTCTTTGGGGCTTTGAGCGGCTGTGCCCCCGCATGGGCAGACGCACTAATGATGCGTCTCGTGGAGATTCTGCTCAGCATACCGTCGCTTATGGCGGTCATCCTGATCCAGGCGATCTTGGGCGAGGCGAATGTGTTTAGTATATCTTTCGTGCTGGGGATTACCGGCTGGATGAGCATTGCCAAGGTGGTAAGAAGCGAAGTGCGGCAGATCAGGGAGTGTGAGTATGTGATCGCTTCCAGGTGTATGGGAGGCGGCTTTTTTCATATATTGTGGAAACATTTGACACCGAATTTTGTCTCTTCTATCATGTTTATGGTGGTGATGAACATCAGAAGTGCGATCGTGGCGGAGTCCACATTGAGCTTTATGGGGATCGGACTGCCGGTGGAAGTGATCACGTGGGGAAGTATGCTGTCCTTGTCGGAGGATGCGATGTTGGCAAACGCCTGGTGGATCATCCTGTTCCCCGGCGCTTTTCTGGTGGTGGCACTATTGTGCTTTACCGGCCTTGGAAATCATCTGCGCAGAAACTTTAACCGCGGGCAGAGCAATCTATAACAGGACGGGAAAACGCTCTGTGAAAGGACCGCCATAGGGTGATATGATAAGCATAGGAGGGTGTTATACAGCTTCGGAATGGAAGGGAAAAATGGCAGTGAAAATGAATGAGGAACTGATCTATGCGATCCTCTCAGCAGTGGAGGAGATCCCGGAGGGAAAGGTGGCTTCGTACGGGCAGATCGCCAGGATGATCGGACGGGATAAGAATGCGAGACTGGTTGGCAGAGTGCTGGGCCTGGCGGAATATTACGGGAATTATCCCTGCCACCGGGTGGTAGACCACGCGGGTCAAACGGCGTCCTGCTTTACGGAGCAGAAGAGCCGTCTGCTGGCGGAAGGAGTTATCTTTAAGGAAAACGGCTGCGTGGATATGCAAAAATGCCGATGGAAGGAAGGGGAGTAAACGAGAGGCTGTGCTGCTGTGGGTATTGTAAATTCCGGAAACATCTTGCGCTCACCAAAGACTATGTGCTATATTTATATAATATATCGTATGATGCCAGGATCAAAAGTCATAGACCGCGTCGTGCTTGCACATAAGTGGTTTTATGACTTTATGACTCGCCCAAATATAAGGATGAAAATGGGGTGTCTCTCCCGCGATATCCAAATATTGGGCGGGATTGTGGGAGTGCATGGCACGGAACAATGGAACGATCCGTATGACATCTTTACCTTTGACTTTAATATCATCGAATTGTTTTATGGAAGGAAATCAACGATGGATAAAAAGGAAAAAAGCCATATTAACATAGAGTCAACGAAATTCGTTCTGGGCGGTTTCGTTTTACTTATCTTCTTCAGTATCGCGGTGTTTGCGTTTCTTGGCACTTATATGAGTCGTCAGAGCGAAGAGGCGATAGACGATCTTGGCAATATGTATATGACCAGTATGGGAGAACGGATCTGCAAGCATTTTGAGACGATAGTGAACTTGCGGTTAAAGCAGGCAGAAGCAGTGGCCACGGTAGTTTCGGCGGATGGAGACGATCTGCAGGAGATTTACGATGAGCTGATCTACAGGACAGAAGTCAGGGACTTTGTTTCGCTGGCCCTGTGCTCCGAGTCAGGAGAGTTTGAGACGTTATACGGGGAACCGGCCTCACTGATCGATCCGGAGCCCTTCTTACAATCACTCAGAAATGGGGAAAGGAAGGTAGCTGTAGCGGCTAACGAATCCGGAGAACAGCTGGTGCTGTTTGGCGTGAACGCAAAGTACCCTATGAGCGACGGAGAGGAGAGCATCGCTACGGTCATGGGGGTTCCGGCGAAGGAGATCAGCGAAGAGCTTTCTCTGGAGAAAGAAAGCATAGAGATGTATGCTCATATCATCCGGACGGATGGCACCTTTATCATTCGGGACGAGAGTATAGAATATCCGGATTATTTCAGTTATCTGCGGGGAACTTACAGCGGGAATGAGGACAAGGATAACGTGGAGGATTATATTTCGGATCTCACAAGTGCGATGGAGGAAGACCGCAAATATGTGGCTATTCTTGAATTTGGCGGCGGCAGACAACAGGTGATAACGGTCAGTCTCTCGAATTCCGAATGGAATCTGGTGATCGTTATGCCTTATGGTGTATTGAATCAGGTAGTAGAGTCTTTGAATGAGGAAAGAACGGCGGCTACGTTGTTTGCATGCGGATCCATTCTGGTGTTTCTGCTGTTTCTCTTCTTTGTATACTATAGAATGAGCAAACAACAGATTTATGATCTGAATGAGGCGCGGCAGGCGGCTGAAGAGGCGACCAGAGCCAAGAGCGAGTTCCTTTCTAATATGAGCCATGATATCCGTACGCCAATGAATGCGATCGTGGGGATGACAGCTATTGCCACGGCGCATGTGGACGATAAGGAGCAGGTGCAGAACTGTCTGAAGAAGATTGCTCTTTCGGGTAAGCATCTGTTGGGATTGATCAACGACGTGCTTGATATGTCTAAGATTGAGAGCGGTAAGATGACGTTGACGGCGGATATGGTTTCCCTGCGGGAAGTGATGGAAGCAATCGTCGGTATTGTTCAACCGCAGGTTAAAGCGAAGCATCAGAGCTTTGAAGTACATATAGACCGCATTATTTCTGAGGATGTGTACTGTGACAGCGTGCGTTTGAACCAAGTGCTGCTTAACCTGCTGTCCAACTCCGTCAAGTATACACATGAAGACGGTGTCATTCGGCTTTCTTTGTATCAGGAGGAATCGCCGAAAGGAGAAGGCTATGTGCGGACTCATATCCGGGTCAAGGATAACGGTATAGGTATGTCACCGGAATTTATATCCAAAATCTTTGAATCCTATTCGAGGGCGGATAACCGGAGGGTGCACAAGACGGAAGGCGCCGGGTTGGGCATGGCGATCACCAAATATATCATTGACGCCATGGAAGGCAGCATTGACGTGGAAAGTGAGCTGGGTAAAGGCTCCGAGTTCCATGTGACAATAGATTTTGAGAAAGCGACCGTCAAGGAAGTGGACATGATCCTCCCGTCCTGGAAGATGTTAGTGGTAGATGACGATGAAACGCTTTGTCGTACAGCGGTGGAGGCACTGGATGCTATCGGTATTCAAGCAGACTGGACACTGAGTGGCGAGAAGGCTCTGAAGATGATCATGGAACATCATGAGAAGAGGGACGACTACCAGATCATTCTTTTGGACTGGAAACTTCCGGGGATGGACGGTATTCAGCTTGCCAGAGAGATACGGCGCGGACTGGGGGACGCCATTCCGATCCTGTTGATTTCGGCTTATGACTGGAGTGAATTTGAGAACGAGGCGCGTGCTGCGGGTATCAGCGGATTTATTGCCAAGCCGTTGTTTAAATCGACGCTTTTCTACGGACTGCAGAAGTATATGGGGAGTGAAGTGGAGTCCCTGATAGAAGAAACGAAAGCGGCAGATCTGTCAGGGTATCGTTTGCTGGTAGCGGAGGACAACAGCCTCAATTGGGAAGTGCTGCATGAACTGCTGACCGATCTGGGGGTTGAGTTGGAATGGGCAGAGAACGGGCAGATCTGTGCGGAGATGTTTGAGAAGGCGTCAGAAGATTATTATGATGCAGTCCTGATGGATGTTCGTATGCCAGTCATGACAGGCTATGAAGCTACCAGGGCGATTCGTAGTTCCACGAAGGCAAATGCGCAGACGATACCGATCATTGCCATGACGGCGGATGCCTTTGCCGAGGATATACAGCGATGTCTGGATTGCGGCATGAATGCCCATACGGCCAAGCCGGTCAATGTCGATGAATTATTACTGCTGCTAAAGAGATACCTGCATATCGAGTAAAGCACGGAAAAATATATGACATAGCATACAGTAGCCGGACCGAGAGGCCCGGCTACTGTCTATGAAGGAGATAAGAGTATGCCGAATACAACAAAATATGCGTTGGAAGCGTCGCTTAAGAGACTGTTGCTGCATAAACCGCTGGATAAGATCACGATTCAAGATCTGACGGCAGACTGCGGCATCAGCCGGATGTCCTTCTACTATCATTTCAAGGATATTTATGATCTGGTGGAATGGAGCTGCATCGAGGACGGCAGGAAAGCGCTGCAGGGGAAGAAGACCTACGACACCTGGCAGGAAGGTATGCTGCAGATCTTCGAGGTGGTGATGGAGGATAGGCGGTTTATCATGAATGTGTACCGTGCGGTGGAACGGAGTAAGATCGAGAGCTATCTGTATGAACTGACCTACCGCCTGATCGCTGACGTGGTAGAAGAGAAGTGCGCGGATGCGAAGCTGGCACAGGAAGACAAGACATTTATTGCAGAGTTCTACAAGTACGGATTCGTAGGGATTATGCTGGATTGGATCGATCGGGGCATGAAGGATGATCCGGCGGCGATCGTGGAGAAGATGAGTATTACTCTACATGGAAACATTACCCGTTCCATACATAATTTTGAAAAGGCGGCACAGCATGAGGCACTGCCGTGAAGCAGAATCGCATATATTTGATCAAAAGAGGCGAGATGATAAGATTTTTATCATTTTGCCTCTTTTGTAAGTTGGAAATTTTTCTGCTGCTGCGTATCATGTTACCCATAAAGTGACATCAAAGAAGAGTGACAGAACCTCTAAAGCAATGACAGATTATGAGAAAGGCGGTATGAGATCATGGCAAAAAAGACAGGATTAGGTTTAGGTGTTGCAGCGGTGGCAGCAGGAGCAGGGGCAGTCGCGTATGCGGCGCACAATCATGAAAAGAGGAGGCGGGAAGGAGGAGAGCAGACGAGGAGCGGTTTCGGTAAAAGCTATGACAAAAGCTATGTGACGGCGACCCAGGAATACCGCAATACGGAGTTGGGGAAAGATGCCAGGAACAGCAAGGGCATCTATTACAGTAACGGTAACTATGAGGCCTTCGCAAAGCCAAAGAAACCGGAAGGCGTGGATGAGAAGAACGCCTATATCGTGGGCAGTGGCTTGGCTTCCCTGGCGGCGGCCTGCTTCCTGGTAAGGGACGGACAGATGCCGGGCAGCCACATCCATATTCTGGAAGCGATGGATATCGCGGGAGGCGCCTGCGACGGAATCTATGATTCCACAAGAGGCTATATCATGCGGGGCGGCCGGGAGATGGAGAACCACTTTGAATGCCTGTGGGATTTATTCCGCAGCATTCCTTCCATTGAGACGCCGGACGTATCTGTTCTTGATGAATATTATTGGCTCAACAAAGAAGACCCGAATTATTCGCTGTGCCGCGCTACCGTAAACCGTGGCGAGGATGCACACACGGACGGCAAGTTTAACCTCAGCCAGAAAGGCTGCATGGAGATCATGAAGCTCTTTATGACAAAGGATGAGGATCTGTATGATAAGACTATTGAGGATGTCTTTGATGAGGAAGTGTTTGGCTCCACCTTCTGGCTGTACTGGCGGACTATGTTTGCCTTTGAGAACTGGCACAGTGCGCTGGAGATGAAGCTCTATTTCCAGAGATTTATTCACCATATTGCGGGACTGCCTGACTTCAGTGCTTTGAAATTTACGAAATATAATCAGTATGAATCACTGATCCTGCCCATGCAGAAGTACTTGGAGGCTGCCGGTGTGGAGTTTTGTTTTAACACGGAAGTTACGAATGTGATCTTCGAGATCAAAGAGGGTAAGAAGGTGGCAAAAGCCATTGAGTGTCGGGTAAAAGGGGTAGAGGAAGGTATTACGCTCACAGAGAATGACCTGGTGTTTGTGACCAATGGCAGCTGCACCGAAGGTACGGTGTACGGCGACCAGAATCATGCACCAAATGGTGATGCGGAAGTGCGGACCAGCGGATGCTGGAGCCTCTGGAAGAATATTGCCAGACAAGATGCCGCTTTCGGACATCCGGAGAAGTTTTGCTCGGATGTTGCGAAGACCAACTGGGAATCAGCTACAGTTACCACACTGGATGATAAGATCCTGCCCTATATCACTAATATTTGTAAGCGTGACCCGAGAAGCGGCAGGGTTGTGACCGGCGGTATCGTCAGCTGCAAAGATTCCTCCTGGCTGCTCAGTTGGACCATCAACAGGCAGGGACAGTTCAAGCAACAGGATAAAGAACAGGTATGCGTATGGGTTTATGGGCTGTTTACGGATGTGCCCGGCGATTACGTGAAAAAGCCGATGAAGGAATGTACCGGTAAAGAGATCACGCAGGAGTGGCTGTATCACCTGGGCGTGCCGGAGGAGGAGATCGAGGAACTGGCAGAACACAGTGCTGTATGTGTACCTACGATGATGCCTTATATCACGGCGTTCTTCATGCCCAGGACAAAGGGAGACCGACCGGATGTGATCCCCGACGGCTGTGTGAACTTCGCGTTCCTGGGGCAGTTCGCAGAGACTCCCAGAGATACGGTCTTCACGACCGAGTATTCCGTGCGGACAGCAATGGAGGCTGTCTATGGACTGCTGGGTGTGGACAGAGGCGTGCCGGAAGTTTGGGGCAGTGTGTATGACATTCGGGAACTGCTTGGCAGCAGTGTGAAGTTGATGGACGGGAAGTCTCCGTTAGAGATCAGCCTGCCGGGACCACTGAACGCACTGAAGAAGCCTCTGCTCCGTGTGGTCAAAGGAACAGTGGTGGAGAAAGTATTGCGGGATCAGGGTGTGATCAAGGAGGGGATGCTGCCGTAAGAAGAACATTCCGCGCAGAAAAACTCGCCTGTTATTGGGGTTGAGATTTGGCGAAGCTTGTCTTCAGATTTTGTGTCGCTGCGAAGCAGCGATATGGAGGTTAGCGTGTCATTGACGTACACCTTGTTTGAAAGCTTCCATAGTATATTAGTAGAGCGAAGCAGGAAAGTAGGAGAAGACTATGGAAGCAAGAGGAAAAATGTTACAGAATGACTGCAGTTTCAGCGGCATCTCGCCGCTGATGCTGCCATTCCCATACCCGCCGCTCAGGGTACAGGAGCAGAATCCGTTCTATGCCAAACTGCTGACAGTGGATTACTGCGGCGCCGTATCGGAGCTGACGGCTATTACCCAGTATATCCATGGAGAAAGCTGCACGTGCTGTGAATATTGCACGGAGGCCAGGACGCTGTTAGGCATCGCCATGGCGGAGATGATCCACTTGCAGAAGCTTGGTGAGATGATCATGCTGCTGGGTGGAACGATTGATTACTCCATTTCCACACGAAACGGCAAACCGCAGCAATGGACGCCCTCTTACGTGGAATTTGCAGGAAACCTGCAGGGTATCATTTCGACAAATATAGAAGCCGAGAAGGCGGCCATCAGCCAGTATGAACAGCATATGAAGATGATCGAGGATGGATGCGTGAGGGCGGTGCTGGCGCGGATCGTGCAGGATGAGGAGTATCATATCATGCTGCTGCGGATGATGTGATAATTTCCGATCGGCAATTTGAGTCAAAGCTTCAAATCAAATATGTTTTGATCGCAGTAAACTGTTGTGACATAGAGGAACAGTATGATCAGGCAGCCGGATCTGCGCTGATTGTACCGGCTGATACAACAGTAAAGTGACAGAAGGCAAAAGGTAAAAGTGGTTTCACTTTTGCCTTTTTGTGTTACAATAGGATTACCGTGGAGGATTGACCTCAAGGATTCGTGAGACGGACGGAACTATCTGCTTATGATGCAGGGTAATAGATGTTCCGGCTGAAAATGACATCATGTGGGACGGATGTCACTGAGGGTAATCACGATAGATAGAAAGGAACAGGCATGACGAGAACGGTCGGAATTGGGATACAGAATTTTGGCAAAATCATAGAGAATGATTATTTTTATATAGATAAGACATCCTTTATCAAGGAATGGTGGGAAAACGGTGACGAAGTGACACTGATCGCCAGGCCGCGGCGGTTTGGTAAGACACTGACGATGAGTATGACGGAGCAGTTTTTTTCCATAAAATATGCCAGCAGAGGAGATCTGTTTGAAGGCCTTTCCATTTGGAGGGAGAAAGAATACCGCGCACTGCAGGGGACATATCCGGTCATCAGCCTTTCCTTCGCGAATGTGAAAGAAAGAGACTATACCGGAACAAGAAAGAAGATATGTCAGATGTTGACGGATCTGTATACGGACAGCGCTTTTCTGCTCGACAGCGGCGTGCTGCAGGAGGGAGATAAAGATTTCTGGAGACGTGTTTCCGTAGATATGGATGATGTGGAGGCGTCTTTGGCAATCCATCATCTTGCGAAATACTTGAGCCTGTACTATGGAAAAAAGGTGATCATCCTGCTGGACGAATATGACACGCCGATGCAGGAGGCGTATGTAAATGGATACTGGGAGGAATTGCTGGCGTTTATCAGGAGTTTGTTTTCTCGGATCTGAACAATCTTGAGGTGGTGACCACGACATCTTGTAAATATGAAACCGCATTTGGCTTTACGGAAGAAGAAATGACCGCGGCTTTGGACGAGTATGGGCTTGCCACGAAACGCGAAGTGAAAAGCTGGTATGATGGGTTTGTGTTCGGGAACAAAAGTGATATTTATAATCCGTGGTCGATCTTGAACTATCTTGACAAACAGACCCTGCAGGCCTACTGGGCAAATACCAGTTCCAACAGCCTTGTCGGGAAGTTGATCCGGGAGGGCGGAAGGACTGTGAAAGAATCTTTTGAGAATCTGCTGGCAGGAGGACACCTGTTTGCACCGATTGATGAGCAGATTGCTTATGACCAATTGGATAGCAATGAGAACGCAATCTGGAGTTTCCTTGTGGCGAGCGGCTATTTGAAAGTGGTGAGTTATGAGAAATACGAAACGGATCGTATCATAAAGGAGCCAAGGTATGAATTGTCATTGACAAATTATGAAGTGAAGCTTATGTTTAGGAATATGGTATCCGGATGGTTCTCCAGGAATCTGTCTGACTATAACGACTTTGTAAAGGCTCTTCTTTCCGGAGATGTGGATGCCATGAACTAGAATTCTTTACGTGGAAATGACCGGAGGAAAGGTGATGTGGGAGGGAATTTTATATGCGTAAATTTCATAAACAACAAATATTAGAAGTAATCGGGAGCCTGCATACAATCCATCGACATTGTAAAGACCAGCTTTCCCGAAAAGCATATTCGGTAGTACAGAATCTTCTGACAGATTGTCAGGATGCTGCCATAAAGATTGGAGAATTGATTGAACAGTTAGAAGGCGAAGGTACTGAGGCGGTTACTCGTCTGGAACAGTACTGCGAACGGCTTTATCAGGTTAATCTGCAAATAGAAGAAATTTTACCGCACAAAGCTTATAAATATCTGGAAGAGATATTGCTTAAAGCAGAAAACGCGGTCAGTCATATGCCAGTCAGAAAAGAAGTAGTTTTTATGCCTTATAAGGCGAGTATGTGGGATTCGTTGGAGAGCGTTTATTTGGCGGCAAGAGAAGATGAGGATTGTGATGCTTATGTGATACCGATTCCCTATTATGATAAAATGTCGGGCGACAGTCTGGGGGAACTGCATTATGAAGGAAATGAGTACCCTGCGGATATTGAGATCACTTATTATGAAGATTACAATTTGGAAGAAAGACGGCCGGATGCTATTTATATTCACAATCCATATGACAGATGCAATATTGTGACCTGTGTGCCAGAGCGATATTTTTGCAGTAATCTGAAGAAGCATACGGATTGTCTGGTATATATTCCATATTTTATTCTGGATGAGATCGAGCCGGATAACCAGGCCGTTATCGACAATATGAAGCATTTTTGCTTTCTGCCGGGGACAATTTGGGCAGATAAAGTAATCGTACAGTCTGAGAAGATGCGTCAGATCTATATCAATGAGTACATTAAGGCGGCAAAGGAAATGGGGCTGACAGGGGAACATACGGACAGGAAAAGACTGGAACAGAAGATATTGGGGCTGGGTTCTCCGAAACTGGATAAAGTACACAATACCAGGCGGGAAAGCCTGGATATACCGGAGTCATGGCGGAAGGTTATTGAGAGGCCGGACGGCACTTGGAAGAAGATAATTTTTTATAATACGAGCATTGGGGCGCTTTTGAAAAATGAAGAAAAAATGCTGGAAAAGATGAAGGCAGTTTTTCAGATATTTAAATATCAACAAGAAGAAGTAGTTCTTTTATGGCGGCCGCATCCTTTACTGGAAAATACTATAAATTCCATGAAACCACAGATGCAGGAAGCATACGGGAAACTTGTGCGCGCATACAGGGAAGAAGGCTGGGGAATTTATGATGACACTGCAGATCTGGACAGAGCTGTTGTGCTGAGCGACGCTTACTACGGGGATACCAGCAGCGTTGTACAAGTCTACCAGGAGACTGGGAAGCCGGTGATGATACAGAATGTTGAGATTGTGTGAAGATGCTGTAAATGGTGTGACTAAAGGGATATGCTATATTCGTCGATATATTATTGGAGTATTTAGAATTATGACTATTTAGGATAAATAAAATGCTATTTATTCTATTTTGTGGGAAATTGCTTTAGACTTATGAAGCAGTTAGTGAAAGGGGCTAACCGGAAGTATGAGAGAGTTGACTCATTTGGAACAATTGGAAGCGGAAGCAATCTATATTATGAGGGAAGTGGCAGCCGAATGTGAGAAGCCGGTGATGCTCTATTCAATTGGCAAGGACAGTTCGGTCATGCTGCACTTGGCGCTTAAAGCTTTTTATCCGGAGAAGCCGCCGTTTCCTTTTTTGCATATTGATACTACCTGGAAATTTCAGGAGATGATTGCCTTTCGTGATCATACGGCTAAGAGGCTTGGAATAGAAATGCTGGTATATACCAATAAAGAAGGGGTGAGAGACGGGATTAATCCCTTTGACCATGGATCTGCCTATACAGATATCATGAAGACACAGGCGCTGAAACAAGCTCTGGATCAGTATGGGTTTACGGCTGCATTTGGCGGTGGAAGGCGGGATGAGGAGAAATCCCGGGCGAAAGAGAGGATTTTCTCTTTCCGGAATGCGCAGCACGCATGGGATCCAAAGAACCAGAGACCAGAGATGTGGAAACTTTATAATACGAAGATCAGAAAGGGCGAATCTATCCGGATTTTCCCGCTATCAAACTGGACGGAAAAGGATATCTGGCAGTATATCCGTCAGGAGATGATAGAAATCGTGCCGCTTTACTATGCGAAAGAAAGACCGGTGGTATATCGGGACGGCAATATTATCATGGTAGATGATGACAGGATGCAACTTGGACATGATGAGAAAGTGGAGTGGAAGAAGGTGCGTTTCCGGACATTGGGGTGCTATCCTCTGACTGGCGGCGTGGAGTCCGAGGCGGATACACTGGATGCGATCATCGAGGAGACGCTACAGGCGATTACCTCAGAGCGTACCAGCAGAGTGATTGATCACGAGGCGGCCGGAAGTATGGAAAGACGCAAGAGAGAGGGATATTTCTAAATGAAGAGCTTGTTGAAATTTATCACCTGCGGTAGTGTGGACGACGGGAAATCTACCTTGATCGGACATATGCTGTATGATGCAAAACTAATATTTGCGGATCAAGAGAAAGCGCTGGAACTGGACAGTAAGATTGGGAGTCGGGAAGGAAAAATCGATTATTCACTGCTGCTGGACGGATTGATGGCCGAACGGGAACAGGGAATTACGATCGACGTGGCATATCGGTATTTTACTACGGAGAAGAGAAGCTTTATCGTTGCGGATACGCCGGGACATGAGGAATACACAAGGAATATGGCGGTGGGTGCTTCTTTTGCCGATGTAGCGGTAATTCTTATCGATGCGACGCAGGGGATGCTGATCCAGACGAGAAGACATATCCGAATCTGTTCTCTGATGGGAATCCGGCATTTTGTTTTTGCAATCAATAAGATGGATTTGGTACATTACGACAAGGGCATTTATAACAAGATCGCAAAGGAAGTCAAGCGGTTTGTAAATGAATTTGAGATTGCAAGCATACAGATGATACCGGTATCCGCTACAGAAGGGGATAATATTACAGGCAGTTCCTCTGCGATGCCGTGGTATCATGGGACGACTTTGCTGACTTATCTGGAAAATATAGAGATAACAGGGCTGAATACTGAGGATGGGTTTGTGATGGCGATCCAGAGAGTCAGCAGGCCTAACCATAGATTCCGAGGATTTCAGGGACAGATTAGCGCTGGAGAAGTTTGCGTCGGCGACGAGATTACCGTGTTGCCAAGTCATGAACATGCTAAAGTGGCAGAGATCTACGTAACGGATCAAAAGGAGGAATCCGCGCAGGCCGGACAGCCGGTGACAATCCAGCTGGATCGGGAGATTGACATCTCCAGGGGCTGTGTTATTTGCAAGAGTGGATCCATTAAGGCTGCGAATCTGCTTACAGCGAAAATGCTATGGATGGATGATGAGAGTCTGGTGCCAGGCAGAAATTATTGGATTAAACTAGGAACCAGACTGCTTCCAGCATCCGTGATGGACATTAAATACAGGATTGACGTTAACAGTGGAGATCAGCTTCCGGCCGAGCAGCTGTATAAGAATGAGCTGGCTGTATGCGATATCATGCTGTCGGAGAAGTGTGTGGTTGATGCCTTTGAGAACAGTAAGGATTTGGGAAGTTTTATCTTTGTCAACAGAGTGACGAACATGACCTCTGCCTGCGGAACGGTTGAACATACACTGCGCCGTTCCGATAATCTGGTATGGCAGGAGACAGACATTACGAAACAGATTCGCGCGGAACAAAAGAATCAGGCTACGAAAACCATATGGTTCACTGGATTGTCCGGTTCAGGAAAATCCACGCTTGCCAATGCCCTGGAGAAGAGACTGGTGGCTATGGGTAAGCATACGATGCTGCTAGACGGTGATAATATCCGAATGGGATTAAATAGAAATCTCGGGTTTACGGAGGTAGACAGGGTGGAAAACATCAGAAGGATTGCGGAAGTGGCAAAACTGATGAATGATGCGGGACTAATCGTGCTAACGGCTTTTATTTCTCCGTATCGGAAGGACAGGGAGAACGCAAGGGATATCATAGGGGAAGATTTCTTTGAGGTATATGTCAGCACACCGCTGGCAGAGTGTGAAAGACGGGATGTCAAAGGACTGTATAAGAAGGCGAGAAAGGGAGAAATCCCTAATTTTACCGGAATTTCCAGTCCATATGAAGCGCCGTTAGCACCGGATCTGGTGATTGATACGCAAAAGATGGATTTGGAAGAAGCGGTCACTCTTATGATCGAAAAGTTGGATATGGTGGATAGCTGATGCAATCAATGCTGGGGTACGAGGTGTAGCTTTTCTTAAGACTGCATAATGTTATAAGACAAAGTAAGGATAATAAGCGGAATGAGACAGAAAAAAGTGAATTTATGTAGTAAGATCCTAGTAGTTTTGATTGTAGGTTTCATGATTACACTGACAGGGTGCGGCGGCAATGAGAGAGTAGCCTCGGGCGGCGGTGACGGTAATGCTGAGCTAGTGGAACTTCTAAATGTTTCTTACGATCCGACCCGTGAGTTTTATGCGACATATAATAAAATGTTTAGCGAATACTGGAAGGAGAAGAGCGGGCAGGGAATCAGTGTAACACAGTCTCACGGCGGATCCGGTTCTCAGGCTAGATCGGTGATTGAGGGAAATGAGGCCGATGTGGTAACACTGGCGTTGGCTCATGATGTGACGGCAATCGAAGAAGCGGGGCTGATCGAGAGAGGGTGGATTGGTGAGTTTGACAGTAACAGTGCGCCCTACACATCGACAATCGTATTCCTGGTACATAAGGGAAACGAGAAGAATATACAGGACTGGAATGACTTGATCAAGGATGGTGTGGAAGTTATCACGCCGAATCCGAAGACATCTGGCGGCGCGTGTTGGAATTTTCTCGCGGCGTGGGCGTATCAGCAGAAGCAGGATGGCAATGATGAAGATGTGACCAAGAAGTTCATGAAGAAGCTTTATCAGAACGTATTGGTGCTGGATTCCGGAGCGAGAGGCGCGACGAACACTTTTGTGGAAAACGGGCAGGGAGATGTGTTGATTGCTTGGGAGAATGAGGCTTATCTGGCAATGAAAGAATATCCAGATCAATATGAGATCGTTACGCCTAGTGTCAGTATCTTGGCACAACCTTCGGTAGCGGTTGTTGATAGCAATGTAGACGACCATGGGACAAGGGAAGCAGCCGAAGCCTATCTGGAGTATTTGTACAGTGATGAGGCACAGAGGCTGGCAGGGGATAACTATTACCGTCCGGTTAAAGAGGCAATTCTGAAGGAATATTCAGGACAATTTGATTTGGATATGAATTTGGTTACGATTGATGATTTCGGGGGCTGGGATGAGGCTTATCGGGTCTACTTTGAAGATGGGGCGATTTTCGATCAGATTTATGAAGAATAGCGTCAGAACAGAAGGAGCTGTGATTTATGGAACAGCAGATTGTTAAGGTAAAGAATAAACGTGGTGTCAGAGTGATACCCGGTTTCGGTCTTTCGTTTGGGGTCACGCTTTCGATGCTCAGCGTGCTCGTGCTGATTCCGATGGCATCCGTTTTTGTCAGTGTGGGAAAACTGGGTTTACGGGAATTCGTTGATGTTGTATTTTCTCGACAGATTATTTCCAGCTATATCGTCAGTTTTTCTTGTGCATTTGTTGCCGCACTTGTAAATGCTGTGTTTGGAATGATTCTTGCTTGGGTTCTGGTGCGCTATGAATTTCCGGGGAAAAGGCTTATGGACGGGATCATTGAACTTCCGTTTGCGCTACCCACTGCGGTGGCAGGTATTTCTTTGACCTATCTTTATTCTGATCAAGG
The DNA here is from genome assembly GCA_947175055.1 of uncultured Lachnospiraceae bacterium. GTDB lineage: Bacteria > Bacillota > Clostridia > Lachnospirales > Lachnospiraceae > UBA3282. The sequence continues at coordinate 45,364 of CAMWLJ010000013.1, forward strand.
ATGGATAGGTTCTTTTTTTGATAGGGTGGGCATTAAGATTGCCTATACGAGAATCGGCATTACGATTGCCATGGTATTTGTGGGGATTCCTTTTGTGGTGAGAATGGTGCAGCCTGTTTTGGCGAAACTGGATAGACAGTATGAAGAGGCAGCTATGATGCTGGGAGCCGGCCGGGCGCGCATCTTTTTTAAAGTGATTCTACCGGAACTTTTCCCGGCGCTGATTGCTGGGTTTGGACTTGCCTTTGCCAGAGGAATCGGAGAGTACGGAAGCGTAGTGTTTATAGCGGGCAACATTCCTTATAAGACACAGATTGCACCATTGCTTATCATGACGAAGCTAGAGCAGTACAAATATGAGGATGCGACAGCGATTGCGCTTGTGCTGCTGCTGGTATCTTTTGTGGTGATGCTCATAATTAATTCTGCACAGATTTATATGCAGAAATTCAGTAGGACATAATCGACTATGTGAAGGAAAACGGGAATTTATCTCGAAGGATGAGTTTGGAAAACGTCAAATTTACAGGGTGGGTTAGAATGGGAGATTACGATGAAAGATCAGATAGAACATAGCTATGAACAGGATATTGTCGGTGATGATATTTATTCGATCAGGAAGGTGATAGAACCGCATAGAGATGATGTGGATCATGTGATGAAATATGTTCTGATAGGCATTGCGGCGGTGTTTTTGAGCGTTATGCTTATCATGCCACTGGCTGTTGTGATCCTGAATGCACTGCGGGATGGCTGGCAGGCGTATCGAGAGGCGGTTCTAGATGAATACACGGTGAAGGCGTTGCAGTTGACATTGCTTGCGACGGTATGTGCTGTGGCGGTTAATACGGCCTTTGGCTTATTTGCATCTTATCTTTTGTCTAAATTCTATTTCAGGGGGCGGCAGGTTCTGGCTTCATTGATCGATATTCCTTTCTCAATATCTCCGGTCATTGCAGGTCTGGTATTTATATTGACATTTGGAAAGATCGGATGGATGGGTGATTTTCTGAAAGCGCATAATATAAAGATTGTCTTTGCCGTGCCAGGCGTTATATTGGTGACGATTTTTGTCACATTTCCCTTTGTGTTCCGGGAACTTTTTCCGGTTATGAATGCACAGGGTAAAGATGAGGAAGAGGCAGCGGCGCTGATGGGAGCAGGAGGACTGATGATTTTTCGCAGAATCACGTTTCCGCATATTAAATGGGCGTTGGTATATGGCGTTGTCTTGTGTACGGCACGCGCAATGGGAGAATTTGGAGCGGTATCTGTAATATCCGGCCATCTGCGGGGGAAGACGAACACGCTGCCGCTTCATGTGGAGATTCTGTATAATGAGTTTAATACGACGGCAGCTTTTGCGGTGTCATCAATTCTTGTTATTATGGCTGTTATAATACTGATCATCAGAAGCTTTATTGAGAGAAAAAGAAAGATTTGATGTGGTATAGACCGATTTGCGGCGGCTCTTAGGAAAAGCAGCGGTAACAGTACGAGAAGACATAATGATATGAAATAGTTTGAGTAAGAAGAGGAAACGGCAATGTATGTGGAAATGAGACGGATCAATAAGACGTTTGACGGTTTTCAGGCATCCAAAGATGTGAACTTTGGGGTGTATAAAGGACAGTTGGCGGCATTGCTTGGTCCGAGTGGCAGTGGTAAGACGACGATATTGCGGATGATTGCTGGTTTGGACAGACCGGATTCAGGTGATATTCTGATTAACGGAAACAGGGTGAATGATATACCGGGGAGCAAGAGAGGGATTGGTTTTGTTTTTCAGAATTATGCACTGTTTCGGTATATGACGGTGGCGGATAATATTGCTTTTGGTTTGGAAGTACAGAAAAAGAGTAAAAAGGAGATAAAGGATAGAGTGGAAGAGCTGCTGGAGTTGGTTTCCATGCAGGATCTCGGGAAACGATATCCAAATCAACTCTCCGGAGGACAACGCCAGAGAGTGGCTTTTGCGCGCGCGCTGGCGCCAGATCCGCAGCTTCTTTTGCTGGATGAGCCCTTTGCGGCAATTGACGCAAAGGTGCGTAGAGAACTGAGGACATGGCTAAAGCAAATGATTGGAAGGGTGGGGGTGACTAGTATCTTCGTGACTCATGATCAGGAGGAGGCCGTAGAGGTGGCTGATACCATCATCATTACCAATCAGGGAAGGATAGAACAGATTGGTACACCAGAGGAAGTCTGCAGATATCCGCAGACGGAGTTTGTGAAAGATTTCGTGGATGCAGAGCGGTTTGAGGCTTTGATGGCGATTAAAAAAAATGGAAATAATAGGTGTCAGAATTCACCTTTTTGTGGTACAATAAATTAAACTACTTTGAGAGATGGATTAATAGTGCTAATTGAGTTATAATAAGGTTTGATTAAGCTAGCATGAGCACATAATACTGATATCTTGGGATTTTTTGAAGTGAAACACTATATATAGTGATTGACAGAATGTGATATAATTTATATATTATTTGTGATTAGGATGGAAGAGTTATACACGATGGAAGATAACAACTATTTGAAATTTCCAAGTGTGATCAGGGAGAAAATGGAGAAAGGTGAATTTGTGTTCCCTGAGAATACGTGTTTTGAGTATGAACCTTTTACAGCTTATAGGGGAATTGAACGATGTGAAGATGACAATAGTGTGGTTTCGAGGAAGGATTTTAGATCTCATGCGGAAAGAAGGCTCCGTAGAAGAACAATAAACAGGAATGACCCGCACTATTTTGGAGTATCCTTGTTTTTAAATAAAGAATCGGTTGAGAATGCATTAAGTTTTCCTAGACCGAACAAGAAAATTGCAATGGGCAATGTATATGCAGTGGCCGGTCCTGCTGAAATTAATGATGCTACAGGACATGTGTGTTGGTGGTTGTATGATGGTGTTGAGATTGAAGGGTTTACGATTTGCGAGAGGTGAAGAGAAATGGGAGAACAGGTTTTCTTTGTGATCAATGGGCAAGAGCTGGTGTTAGATAAGGTGTTGGTGGAATTTGATGATACGCCGATTTTTTTTGTATGTAAAAATGACGGAGATTTTTTTATTTCAGCATGTGTCGATTTGGAAGATGAGAGGTATATAGTAACCAAAGTATCATTAAGTCGGTTGTCTAAAATGCTGCATGGAAAGATCACTATGAGAGAATTAATTATGCAGACAAATAAATATTGGGATATTATACCGGGAGAGGATGTTGAACAGGATATTGTTGTCGAAAAAAATATTGATGAAATACCTTTAAATGCTTTGCCGTACGAACAGGCTTATTTTAAAGTTGCAACAAAAGATTTGGCGGATTATGTCGAGAAAGTTGACATGATCTTATATAGTGAAGACGGATGGGAAAATGAAATGGTGCGGGGAAACGTAGATTATTTTAGTCAAGTAACAAAGAGCTTGGATAATCGATATGAAATTTATCAGCACATATTTGAAAAGGTCATCAGCGATATGAAGATATTGATGGATTCTAAATTTCGTGAAGGTGATTACAGCAACAAGGTTTGCAGTTCAGAGGTGGAAACGAATAGGATGACTAATATACGAATTGACATTCAGGTATTGAATCAGAATAAGGTGACTATTGCGGCCTGATCAAACTATGCATTTAGGCAGTGTGCTGCGCAGAGACGGAGAGACGAATATGGGAGAGAAGATTAGCAGTGTGTTAAGTCTGGACAAACTTGTTTTTGACAAAATTGAGTTTAAAAGGACTGGCATGAAGAATGAGAATGAACTGGAAATCGAATTGAAGGTGATAATCAATAAGAAACAGGATGAAGATATATATAGAGTTACACTTATTTTTATTGGCAACAAAGAAAAAGAGTATTCGTTAGCCTGAATTATTCATGAAATAACAGTAGCAACTGCTGAAAGCCGCATAGTTATT
>CAMWLJ010000014.1 GCA_947175055.1 uncultured Lachnospiraceae bacterium
ACGTCTCAACATAGTTGAGACAAAAGCAGCGCAGAAATGGAGAAAACTATGAAAATCTATGATATTTCGCAGGAAATCTTTGGAAGTAAGGTGTTTCCGGGAGACCCGTCGCCGAATATGCAGGCAGTTATGAGGATCGCGGAGGGTGATATGTGCAATCTATCGGCTTTTTGCATGTGTGCTCATAACGGAACACATGTGGATGCACCTTTTCATTTCTATGAGAAAGGGAAGACCATAGACGAGACGGATCTGGATCATTATATCGGAATCGCTTATGTGGCCGAGCATAGCGGCGTAGTGACAGCCAATGATGCGATCAACATCCTGCAGAGAGCCAGGGAGACGGATCGCCGCAGCAGGAAACGGATCCTGCTCAAGGGAAAAGCAGAGGTTTCGCTGGAAGCTGCGAAAGTATTCGCGGAGGCAGGGATCTTGCTGCTTGGCAATGAGTCGCAGACAGTGGGGCCAGAGGAGGACTCGCGAGATGTACACTTGCAGCTGTTGGGGGCAGAAGTTACGCTCTTAGAGGGCATCCGATTAGGAGAGGTGGAGGAAGGCGTATATTTCCTGAACGCCGCGCCGATCAATCTGGGCGGTGTGGATGGTGCTCCCTGTCGGGCGGTGTTGGTAGAGCTGGGGTAAGAATGTATCGGCTGAATGGATACCATTTTAGGGAAAAGCGCATAAAATAATACAGTGTACAAATCCTAAAGTAATGTGATACGGCTTTTGATCAGTGAGGGAAAGGCAGGGTGAGGATATGCAGTTGGCGCTTGGGCTAATGATTCCGTTTGCGGGGACGGCGCTCGGTTCAGCAATGGTATTCTGGATGAGGCGGGAGATGAACAGGAAGGTGGAGAAGATGCTCCTTGGATTTGCTTCCGGGGTGATGATCGCAGCTTCCGTTTGGTCACTGCTGATTCCGGCCATCGATATGGCAGCAGAGCAGGGGAAGATCTCCTGGATTCCGGCAGCCGTAGGATTTCTGGGTGGTATCGCGTTTTTGTTAGGGCTGGACAGTCTGGTTCCGCATCTGCATCTGGAGAGCACTGAGCCGGAGGGACTGGAAGCCAATTTAAAAAAAACAACTATGCTTGTCCTAGCGGTGACGCTGCACAATATTCCGGAAGGTATGTCGGTGGGGGTTACTTTTGCGGGTGCGCTGTTGGGCAATACCGGCATCACCATGGCGGGAGCATTCACGCTGGCGGCAGGAATCGCCATCCAGAATTTCCCGGAAGGGGCCATCATCTCCATGCCGCTTAGAAGCGAGGGGATGGACAGAAGGCGGGCCTTTGTATATGGGGCGCTGTCGGGTATCGTGGAACCGATCGCCGCGGCGGTCACTATCCTGCTGGCAGAACAGATCGTGCCGGCGTTGTCTTATATGCTGGCTTTTGCCGCGGGGGCCATGATCTATGTGGTGGTGGAAGAACTGATTCCGGAATCTCAGACGGGAGAACACAGTAATATCGGCACCATCGGCGTTGCGGCAGGGTTCGTGTTGATGATGGTATTGGACGTGGCGCTGGGATAAGAGGCCGTTTCTTATCCGGGACTATCAGTTCTGGCGGTATGACGATACGGGATATGGATGTTTAGAAAATCAGGAGGAAATGAGTATGCTACAGTATTTCGAGGAGAAGGACGGCAGTCTGCTATTCCGGGAAAACGGGGAGACCGTGATGGTGACACCCTGGGGTGCGAACAGTTTCCGGGTGCGTGCGGCCTTTCTGGGGGAGATTGAGGAGGGGAGCGTTGCGCTGCTTGTACCACAGACGGAGGTGGAAAGTGACAGGACTAAGATGCTGTTTTGCCCCGGAAGCAGGGAAGCGCAGTGTGCAGACAGTATCTGTATAGAGGCGCAGCGGGCTTCCATTACCAATGGGAAGATCAGGGTAGAGCTTACCGTGAATCCTTGGGGAAAGGCACTGCAGATGACCTTTTATAATCAGAAAGGGGAAGTGCTCCTGCAGGAAATCCCCAATGGCGGTGCATTGCAGAAGAAGGCGAGGCATTTCAGACCCCTGCCCGGCGGTGGGTACCGGCTGAAAGCCAGTTTTGTGTCTGACCCTGCGGAAAAGATTTATGGTATGGGCCAGTACCAGCAGGAGACATTTGATCTTAAGGGGTGTAACCTGGAGCTTGCCCATAGGAATTCTCAGGCCAGCGTGCCTTTCTACTTATCCAGTCTGGGATACGGTTTCTTATGGCACAATGCAGCCATCGGTGAGGTGCACTTCGGCAGCAACACTACGGAGTGGATCGCGGAAGATACAAGGCAGCTGGATTACTGGATCACGGCAGGAGATACGCCGGCACAGATAGAGGAAGCGTACACGGCGGTGACGGGCAGAACACCGATGATGCCGGAGTACGGTCTGGGCTTCTGGCAGTGTAAACTGCGCTATTATAATCAGGAGCAGGTGCTGCAGATCGCCAGAGAATATAAGAAGCGCGGTATCCCGGTGGACGTGCTGGTGATCGATTACTATCACTGGCCACGGTGCGGTGACTGGCGCTTTGACGAAGAGTATTTCCCGGATCCGGCGGCTATGATCAAAGAGATCCAGGATATGGGTATCAGAGTGATGGTATCCATCTGGCCGCAGGTAGACTGGCGCAGTGAGAACTACGAGGAGATGCGGCAGCAGGGATTGCTGGTGAAGAGCAATTCCGGTGTGGATGTGCAGATGATCTTCCACGGCAACAACGTCTTTATGGATCCTACAAATCCGCGTACCCGGGACTATGTGTGGGAGAAGTGCAGGAAGAATTATGCCGATCTTGGTATCCGTACTTTTTGGCTGGATGAAGCGGAGCCTGAGTTTACTACATATGATTTTGCGGATTACCGGTATCATGCCGGTTCCGTGGCGCAGATCGGGAATATCTACCCGAGAGAGTATGCGAGGCTTTTCTATGAAGGGCAGAAGGCGAACGGGCAGGAAGATATCGTGAATCTGATCCGCTGTGCCTGGGTTGGCAGTCAGAGATATGGCGCGTTGGTGTGGTCAGGCGATATCATGTCGTCTTATGAGGATTTCCGCAAACAGATCTGTGCCGGTATTCATATGGGATTGTGCGGGATTCCCTGGTGGACCACGGATATCGGCGGGTTCCACGGCGGTAATATCCACGATGAGGGATTCAAGGAGTTGTTGATCCGCTGGTTCCAGTTCGGTACTTTCTGTCCGGTCATGCGTATACACGGCTGCCGCCAACCGGGTGAGGAGATCGTCAATAAGGCAGGCGAGGTGCGTGAGTGGACGGGCGCGGAGAATGAGGTCTGGAGCTATGGCGAAGAAAACTATGAGATCATGGTGAAGTTCATCCGTATCCGGGAGATGATGCGGGAGTATACGAGAAGTGTCATGCAGGCTGCTCATGAGAAAGGTGCTCCGGTGATGCGTGCCATGTTCTATGAATTTCCGGAGGATCCGGTATGTTGGGATATTAAGGATGCCTACATGTTTGGGCCGGATATCCTAGTGGCGCCTATCTGCCACGAAAAGGCGGTAAGCCGCAGTGTATATCTGCCTGCCGGAGCATCCTTTGTATATGCCGGGACAGGTGAGAAGTATGAGGGCGGACAGTGGTATGAAGTATCGGCGGACATTCAGACCATACCGATCTTCCTGCGGGATGGCAGACAGGAATATCTGATCGGGGAGATTTAGGGTGTGATGGTGTGGAGATTGCCCGGGGAGATCTAGAGTGTGACGGTGTGGAGATCACCCGGAGAGAGTTGCTGCATAATGGCAAGGGCGGATGCAGAGAATAGATGCAGAGAACAGACAGGGTACGGATGGAGGATATCATGGATAAAAATAAATTTGCGCTCACTCCTCCTATGGGGTGGAACAGCTACGACTATTATGATACCACGGTAAACGAGGCACAGGTGAAGGCGAATGCGGACTATATGGCGGCGCATCTGAAATCCTTTGGCTGGGAGTATGTGGTGGTGGACATTGAGTGGTACAGCAATGACGCGGGAACGGTCAGGGACCGATTCCAGTACATTCCTTTCGGCGATATTGAGATGGATGACTACGGCAGGCTGCAGCCTTCGCCGGAGCGGTTTCCCTCCTCGGCAGGCGGGAAAGGCTTCGGACCGTTGGCGGAGTATGTGCACGGATTGGGCTTGAAATTCGGTATACATATTATGCGCGGTATCCCGCGCAAAGCGGCGCATATGCACTGTCCGGTGCTGGGGGCAAAAGAGACGGCGGACAGGATCGCAGATCCTTCTTCCATCTGTATCTGGAACCCGGATATGTACGGCGTGCGCGGCACCGAGGATGGACAGGCATATTATGATTCCCTGCTTGCCATGTACGCACAGTGGGGTGTGGATTTCATCAAATGTGATGATATTTGCGACAGCAGACTTTACAGGACGGAACCTTTTTCGGGGTGGGAGGAGACGAGGATGCTGCATCGGGCCATCGAGAAGTGCGGCCGGCCTGTCGTTTTAAGCCTTTCTCCGGGGCCGGCCCAGATCGACCGGGCCTGGGAGTACTGCAAGTACGCGAATATGTGGCGGATCACCGATGATCTCTGGGACGAGTGGAATCTGTTAAAAGCGATGTTTGCGCGCTGCGAGATGTGGCAGGACCATGTGCGGGAGGGCTGCTTCCCGGACTGCGATATGCTGCCGCTGGGAAAACTGGGCAAGGGCTTTGGCAATGGTGAGTGGGACACCCGCTTTACGAGGGAAGAGCAGAAGACCATGATGACACTGTGGTGCATGTTCCGTTCTCCGCTGATGATCGGTGCGGAGCTGACATTGCTGGATGACTGGACGCTGTCTCTTTTGACAAACGCAGATCTGCTTGCGCTTATGGAGGAGACCTGCAGGGGAATCCAGCTGATCCGCACGGAAACGTATGCTGTCTGGAAGAATAAAGATGAGGCTTCCGGCAGGATTTGTGTGGCGCTGTTTAATCTGGATGATGCGGACAGAGAGATTTCCGTAAGGCTTTCGGAGCTGGGTGAGTCTACATTGGAGAAAGCAGAGGAGGCGGCACTGTATGAGCTTTGGGAGAAAACGGAGTGCAGCACAGTATCCGGCGTGATCGCAGCCAATGTGCCGGCGCATGGCGTGAAAGTTTATAGGATGGAAACGGTGTAGATCCGATCGACAGCGGTGTTTCCATAGAATAAAGGGATATCTGTGAAACAGATGGACAAATTTATGCAGGGATGGGTGTAAGAGAAAATAAACCGTCCCTGTATTTTTTCGTGGGATCCGGGTGTCGAAAGATTTGTTTACAAAATCAGGCAAAGGCGGTAAGATGACTATAAGATGAAATCGATTACATGATAAGAAAATGGAATGGAGGTAAGGATGAAGAGGAGGGTCATATTTCTGGATATTGACGGGACGTTGACGGAGCCGGGGCGTAACGAGCCGCCGCAATCGGCCTTGTGGGCCATAGAGCAGGCTAGGAAAGCAGGGCATTATGTGTTCTTATGTACCGGCAGGAACTATGACATGCTTTTCCCGCTGCTGCAATATGACCTTGACGGGGTGGTGGGCAGCTCCGGGGGCTATATTGAGTGCCGGGGAGAAGTGATCTATGACTGTCCGATGACACAACGACAGGCGAGGAAGGCTATGGAAGTGCTGGCAGACAATGGGGTATTCCGGACCGTGGAGTGCATGGATGGTTCCTATACGGATGAAAGTTTTAAGGCGTTCTTGCGGGAACATGCCGGGGAAGGAAGAAACAGTGAGCTTCTGCGCTGGCGGGAGCAGATCGAGCAGGCATTGCACATCCTGCCGATGCAGGCCTATCGGGGACAGCCTGTCTATAAGATCGTATTTATGAGTCCTTCTATGGCGGCGCTTGCAAAGCCGCGGGAAGTGTTGGAGAAGGAGTTCGCATTCTGCATTCAGGGAGAGGACAGGTACGGATTTGTAAACGGTGAGATCATCAACCGACAATTTGATAAGGGAAAGGCCGTGGAGAAGGTCTGCAGGCATCTAGGCATTTCGGTGGCGGATGCGGTCGCCATCGGAGACAGTATGAACGACCAAGAGATGCTGATGATGGCCGGACTCGGTATCTGTATGGCGAACGGCAGCGAACAGCTGAAGACATTGGCAGATGATATATGTCCGGCGGTGCAGGAGAACGGTATCCGGGCAGCCTTTGAAAAGTATCATCTGTTGTAAAATTCATGTGGAATCGATTACAGCATTATAGACAAAATCATAGTCTGTGTTTTGGAACAAGTGCCAATTTACAAAGAAATGCAGGAAGTGTTATAGTAGTAACGGATTTAAAGTGTAACCGATTTCATTATAACACACCAATGTAATGACAAATTATGCAGACAGTAAAAGGATGGTAAAGAGCAATGGTGAAGGGTAAGAAAAAAACAGGCCGGAAAACGGCATCAGTAAAGGCGAACAAGACGACGGAGCAGATGAAAGGGCAGACCGTACAGGAGAAGCAGACGAAGGATGCGGACATGGATCTGCCTGGAGAAACCGTCAGGAAGGCAGACGATAAACTGGCGAAGATCTTCGAGGAGAGACTGCAGAAACATCATGACGAGCTGCGCTGGCTCTATATGGAATTATATGAGAATGATTCCATGTTTGCGGAATTATGCGAGCAGATGTATCAGTTTTATCTGGAAAGAAATGAAGCATTGAAAAAGCTGGATACAAACAGAGAAAAAGACAAAGACTGGTATAAGCAGAACGATATGCTGGGCATGATGTTCTATATTGATAATTTTGCCGGTAATATGAAAGGTGTGCAGTCCAAACTGGATTATATCGAGCAGTGCAATGTGAATTACATCCACCTGATGCCTTTTTTGGAGACGCCGGAGGGACGCTCTGACGGCGGCTACGCGGTGGCGGATTTCCGGAAGGTGCAGGAGAAGCTTGGTTCCATGGAGGATCTGGAGAGACTGACGGCTGCCTGTCATAAGAAAGGCATCAATGTCTGCATGGATTTTGTCATGAATCATACATCGGAGGATCATGAGTGGGCGAAGAAAGCAAGACAAGGTGACGGAGAGTATATGAGCCGCTACTTTTTCTATGATAACGGAGATATACCGGCCCAGTATGAGCGGACGGTGCCTCAGGTATTTCCGACCACGGCGCCGGGAAACTTCACGTGGATCGAGGATATCGGCCATTATGTGATGACGACCTTTTACCCTTACCAGTGGGACTTGAATTACAGGAACCCAAGAGTGTTCAATGATATGATGTATAATTTCCTCTTTTTGGCTAATCGGGGAATCGATATCATCCGGATCGATGCGGTGCCGTATATCTGGAAAGAACTGAATACGCCTTGCCGCAATCTGAAGCAGGTACATACCATCGTGCGCATGATGCGTATGATCTGCGAGATCATTTGCCCCAGCGTGCTTCTGTTGGGAGAAGTGGTGATGGAGCCGGAGAAAGTGGTTCCTTACTTCGGAACGGTAGAGAAGCCGGAGTGTCACATGCTTTATAACGTAACGACTATGGCGACCACATGGCATACGGTAGCGACCCGTAATGTTAAGCTTTTAAAACAGCAGTTGGATATCGTGAACGGGCTGCCCAAGGAGTATGTTTTCCTCAACTACCTGCGCTGCCATGATGATATTGGCTGGGGGCTGGATTACGGCACGCTGCAGATGGAAGGGATGGGAGAGCGCTCCCACAAACAGTATCTGAACGACTATTTTCAGGGGTATACTGAGGACAGCACCAGCCGTGGTGAGCTTTACAACGCGGATCCGGTCACAGGAGATGCCAGATTCTGCGGCACGACGGCTTCCATGTGCGGTATTGAGAAGGCCGGTTTCGAGCAGGATGAGGCGGCCATGGAGATGGCAGTGCGGAAGGACTTGATGCTGCACGCTTATATGTTCATGCAGTCAGGCATCCCGGTACTGTACAGCGGAGACGAGATCGGGCAGGTCAACGATTACAGTTACAAGGAAGACCCCAACAAGGCAGCAGATTCCAGATATATTCACCGAGGGGCGATGAACTGGAAGCTGGCGGAGAACAGGACAGATGCTGCGTCGGTTGAAGGAAAAATGTTCCAGGGACTTGACAAGCTGGAACAGATCCGCAGGACGGAGAAGGTGTTCGTGACACAGGCAGATACGTGGACGATCGAGACATGGGATGATTCTCTTCTGTGCATCGGAAGATACTTCGAGGGAGAGAAACTGATCGGACTGTTTAATTTCAGCGGCGTTGACAAGACGGCGTGGATCAAGGAGGCAGACGGCGACTATGTGGATCTGATTTCCGGAAACAGGGTGCAGCCGGTGGATGTGCAGGTGCCGGGCTATGGGTTCTACTATATGAAGAAACTTTCCTGATGCAATGATAAAGTTATGACCCGGTCGACAATGGGACAGATGCTATAGAAGCGTATCAGGTATCGATATGGCGTGGCGGTATCGCAGGTGTAAAAGGAGCGGGGATGAATATAGGGAAGATCGCGGAAATGGCCGGAGTATCCAGAGCGGCCGTTTCCCGCTATTTTAACAACGGATATATCTCGGAGGAGAAACGGGAAGCCATCAGGCTGGTAGTAGAAAAGACCGGTTACCGGCCTTCGGTGCAGGCCCAGACGCTCAGGACGAAACGGACGAAGATGATCGGCGTGATCGTGCCTAAGATAGCGTCTGCCTCGATCGGCAGGATCGTGGAAGGCATTCTTTCTATGATCAACGAGAATGGATACCAAATGTTGTTGGCTGTGACCCAGAACGATCCGAAGATGGAACTGGAGTATCTGGATGCATTTGGAGAGAAACAAGTGGATGGGGTGATCCTTTTAGGCACTGTGTTTCAGGCGGAGCATAAGAAGATCCTGAAGAATTTCTCCGTTCCCGTGGTGATCGTGGGGCAGCAGATGTCGGGATATAACTGTGTCTTTCACGATGATTATCATGCTTTTTATGATCTGACTAAGCTTTTCTTAGAGCGGGGCAGGACGAAACTGGGCTATATTGGGGCTATCCAGCAGGATGTGGCGGTGGGTTCTCAACGGTATCGGGCCTTCTGTGATGCCGTGCGGGATATGGGCCATGAGGAGCTTGTGGGCCGTTATGTGACGGCATCCTTTTCCATACGCTCCGGTTATGAGAAGGCCGGAGAGTTATTGGCGCGCTATCAGGATCTGGACGGCCTGATCTGTGCCACTGATACGATGGCGGCGGGCGCACAGCAGTATCTCAGGGAGCAGGGGATCAAGGTGCCGGAGCAGATCTTACTGGGCGGACAGGGGGATGCCGAGATCGTGAGAGTGGCGATCCCGTCCCTGATCACACTGCACTATTCTTATGAGAAAAGCGGGGAGATCGCGGTACAGATGTTGATGGAGGCATTGGCAGATAAGGATGCACGGCAGGCTTCCAAGGAGATGCGGCTGGGGTATCATATTGTGGAGGCGTAGCGGGAGAAGTGCTTCCGGTCTTTGCGATAAGAGAGCAGTTTTGAGTGCTTGTTACTTCTATAAGTAATTTTGTACTTGTGAATATGTCTGATATATACTATAATGATGTAATATAATTATACAAAACGACGAATCAGTCAGAGGCAGAATTATTTCAATTTTAAAAAATGACAAATTATAAGGAGGAAACACAACATGAAGAAATTTGAGTATGTCATCAAGGATGAGGTAGGGATTCATGCGAGACCGGCAGGGCTTTTGGTAAAGGAAGCGAAGAAGTATCAGAGTAAGGTTTCCATCACGAAAGACGGTAAATCAGCCGAAGCTACGAAGTTGATGGCACTTATGGGACTGGGTGTAAAGTGCGGTGAGAATGTGGAAGTATCCGTGGAAGGTGCGGATGAGGATGCTGCATTCGAGGGTATCAAGGCATTTTTCGAGGCTAATCTCTAAAAATATGAAGCAGATTATAGAGGAGGCAGGGGAAACTATGGTGAAGTTATCCGGAAAAGCGGTTTATAAAGGGGTGGTCATCGGACCTGTTGCGGTTTTGAAGAAGGACGACCAACAGGTCAAGCGGACCAAGATCACGGATGTGGACGCCGAACTCGCACGTCTTAAGCAGGCCGGAGAGCAGGCTGCGGAGCAGCTGCAGAGGCTGTATGACAAGGCTGTTAAGGAAGTCGGTGAAGCAAGCGCGGCTATTTTTGAAGTACACCAGATGATGTTGGAGGACGATGACTATCTGGATGCGATCCACAATATGATCCAGACAGAGATGGTGAATGCAGAGTATGCGGTTGCCGTTACGGGGGACAACTTCTCGGAGATGTTTGCCAATATGGATGACGATTATATGAAGGCGAGAGCGGCGGATGTGAAGGATATCTCCAACCGTCTCGTAAGGAATCTTATGGGACAGGAGGACGTGGATCTGGCATCTATGGAGCCTTCCATTATCGTTGCGGACGATCTAAGTCCCAGTGAGACCGTGCAGATGGATAAATCGAAGATCCTTGCGTTTGTGACGGTGCACGGCTCCACCAATTCGCATACGGCGATTCTTGCCAGAATGATGAATATTCCGGCGTTGATCGGGGTACCTATGAATCTGGACGAGATACACACAGGCATGAAGGCCGTGGTTGATGGTTTCAAAGGGGAAGTGATCTTCGAGCCTTCCGAGGAGATCTGCGCCGAGGTGGAAGGGAAGATCCGTGAGGAACAGGAGAAGCTAAGGCTTTTGCAGACCTTGAAGGGCAAGGAAAATGTAACGCCTTCCGGGCAGAAGATCAATATTTACGCTAATATCGGCAGTGTTTCCGATGTGGGCTATGTGCTGGAGAATGATGCGGGCGGTATCGGGCTTTTCCGCAGCGAGTTTTTGTATCTGGGCAGAGATGACTTCCCGACGGAGGAAGAACAGTTCCAGGCATACAGACAGGTGGTACAGACCATGGCGGGTAAGAAGGTCATCATCCGTACACTGGATATTGGTGCAGATAAGCAGGTTGACTACTTTAATCTGGGCAAAGAGGATAACCCGGCACTTGGCTATCGGGCGATCCGTATCTGCTTAAAGCAGCCGGATATTTTCAAGACCCAGCTGCGGGCGCTTCTGCGGGCGGCTATGTATGGCAATCTTTCCATCATGTATCCGATGATCATTTCCGTTGAGGAAGTGAAGCGGATCTATGAGATCGTAGACGAGGTGAAGGCGGAGCTGGATGAGGCGCAGATTCCTTATAAGGTGCCGGAGCAAGGTATCATGATCGAGACGCCAGCGGCGGTGATGGTCAGTGAGGAACTGGCGCAGATCGTGGACTTTTTCAGCATAGGAACCAACGATCTGACACAGTATACGCTGGCTCTTGACAGGCAGAACGCGAAGTTGGATGATTTCTATGATCCGCATCATCCGGCAGTACTGCGGATGATCAAGATGGTGACGGACAACGCCCACAAGTACGGCAAATGGTCCGGCATCTGCGGTGAGCTGGGAGCCGATCTGGAACTTACAGAAGAATTTCTACGGATGGGACTTGACGAACTGTCAGTGGCGCCGTCGATGGTGCTGCGGGTGAGGAAAGTGGTCAGGGAAGCGGATGTATAGGATCCGGTTTTTGCTGGCATATGTTTTGCAATCGCAGGCAAAGCTTTTCTTGAAATCGTGAAATAGAAATGCTATATTAGAAATACAAAAGAAAATCCACCCCGTACTCGGTCGAAGTTTAGGGGTGGACTTTCTATGTATGGCTACTTACAAGACGTAAAATGAATGTAGGCAATGCCAAGCGGGAAAGCCCAAAGGTCATTTGGCAAAAGAGAAAACAGTGACAGGAGAAAACGGAAAATGTCGATCGAGAGAGTAAAAGCTTATATGAAACAATATGGTATGGAAGAACGGGTCCGGGAATTTGACGTGTCCAGCGCTACGGTGGAGCTGGCGGCCGCGGCGCTCAACTGCGAACCGCAGCGGATCGCGAAGACGCTTTCTTTTCTGCAGGGGGATAAGGCAGTATTGGTCTGCACGGCGGGAGACGCGAAGGTGGACAACCACAAATATAAGGAACGATTTGGCATGAAAGCGAAAATGCTTTCCTTCGAGGAAGTAGAGGAGATGACAGGACATGCGGTGGGTGGTGTCTGTCCTTTTGCGGTGAAGGAGGGGGTACCGGTCTATCTGGATGTGTCTCTGCAGCGGTTTGAGACGGTGTATCCAGCCTGCGGGAGCGCCAACAGTGCGATTGAGTTAACGATCCCGGAACTGGAGAAATGTTCCGGATATGAAGCGTGGGTGGATGTCTGTAAGGGATATTAAGTGATCTGCTTAGGAGGAACCGCGGGGCAATATGGCAGAACAGGAATATTTTAAGAGCGCTTTGTCTGATTTTACATACGAGGCGGCCAGCGGCGGGGCGATCCGTCATCTGGCAGATCTGGGTTATACGGTCAAACAGATCAGCGGGCAGCTGTCTTTTCCGACACCTTATGGAAGAGTGCAGAAGACGGTCTGGCATAGGCTGTTTGAAACGGGCGTCCTGCTGGCGGAAGAACCGGGCAGCGGGAAGAGACAGAGCGGAGGCAGAGCCGAGTATGTGATGGAGAGGGACAAATACGGCAGGACCAGCTTTCGCCTGGCGGCAAAGGATGTTGAGGAGAAAGACGGCAAGATCTGTTGGAAGGAACGCAAGTTCGGAGAGGGCGGCGAAGCCGGCAGGAGTCTGGCGGTGTATCTGGCGGATAAGTATAAGGAAAATAACGGTGAAGCATATATTTCCTGTAGCTTTGGCTTGTTGCTGCATAAGGAGCCGGCTGTGTTTGAAGCGGTTCTTGCAGCTTTGAATGAACGGCAGCAGGAGTATATAACCGGGCTTCCCTGGGAGGGGAAGCGCTGCTATCACAAGCTGGATCAGCGGATGCAGGAGATCGCGGTCAAGCTGTACCATGTCGGGAAACTGCGGGAGACATGCTTCTTCATGAAGACAGAGGAGAAAGTGACCGTAGAACCGCAGGGAGATCAGGGGTAGAAGTTGTGACGCCATTCTTGTGAAAAGGGCGGTATCTATAGAAACAGTGTATTACTGTCAGACTGCCTAAAATTGTCCTGCCAATTTTGGTCAAAAGAGAGAAAAGGGAGGATGCGGCAGGATACCGTTGACTTTTCAAAATGGCTGTGATAAGGTCATATCATCAAAGGGATAGTGATTGCGTAAGCAAGCTAAACTTATATGCAGATTTTTCGGAAGCGTGTTCTTTCGGATTTGTTTGTGCATATAAGTTTTTTTATTTTCGCGGATAACGAGCCAAGTGTCGGCTTGCAGACATAGTGAGAGGAAAGGAACGACAGATGAAGATTTGGAAAGCCTTAAACAATAATGTTGCGGTTGTTTTGGATGAAAAGGGACAGGAAAAGATTGTGATGGGAAAGGGCATCTGCTTCAAGAAGGGGGCAGGTGACAGCATTTCTGATGACAGCATCGATAAGACTTTCTCTCTCTCAGGGGCGGAGGCGAACAGCAAGTTCCAGGTTCTGATCCAGGATGTCCCGATGGAGCACATTGCGCTTGGAGAGGAGATCATAGCGGAGGCCAAAACACGTTTGGGCAACAAGATGAACGATATGATCTATATTTCGCTGATCGATCATGTGCATACTTCCATCGTCCGCTGTCAGGAAGGGATAACGGTGAAGAATATGCTGCTGTGGGATATCCGCAGGTTCTACCGGGAGGAGTATCAGGTAGGATTGTGGGCGCTTGCCCTGATCAGGGAACGGTTTGGGGTGGCGCTGCCGGAGGATGAGGCGGGGTTCATCGCGCTTCATCTGGCGAATGCCCAGATGGACGAGGAGAAGATGCACAATATGTATGAGATCACCCATATCATGCAGGAAGTGCTGAACATCGTGAAATATCATTTTAGTATACCGTTTAATGAGGACGATGTGTATTATTACCGATTTGTCACGCATTTGAAATTTTTTGCCAAAAGGCTGACAGAGAAAAAGCTTTATGAGGAGGATGACAGCGACGACTTGTGGAGCGTCATCAGGAAGAAATATCCCGACGCTTTCTGCTGCGTGGAGAAAGTGACGGGGTTTGTCGAGAAGAAATATCAATACAGGCTGTCTAAAGACGAACAGCTTTATCTCACGATCCATATAGAACGGGTCGTGAACAAGACAGTCCGCTGACCGGCAGCAGGACTACTATAACCATGTATGCCTGGATGGCGACGGCGCAGGCGAAGAGGTGCGTGTGCCGGCCAAACCTTCATAAAATATAAATCATATATTAGGAGGAAAAGAGATGGGCAAGTATGAAAGTCTGGCAAAGGAGATCGTCAGGAACGTTGGCGGAAAGGACAACGTTATCAGCCTGACACATTGTATCACGAGACTTCGGTTTAAGCTGAAGGACGAGAGCATCGCGCGGGACGACGTCCTGAAGAATATGGAAGGTGTCGTGACGGTCATGAAGAGCGGTGGGCAGTATCAAGTGGTGATCGGCAACCATGTACCTGACGTGTATGCGGATGTTATGCCGATCTTGGGATTGGAGGAGCGGTCTGCAGAGGCGGAAGAGACTTCCGGCGGGAACTTATTTAACAGGTTTATTGATATCATTTCAGGTATTTTCCAGCCGATCCTGGGAATTATGGCGGCCTGCGGTATGGTCAAGGGATTGAATGCGTTATTTGTGGCTATGGGACTTTACCCGGATACGTGCGGCGGCTATTTGATCCTGAATGCGGTCGGCGACGGTCTGTTTCATTTTTTGCCGCTGTTTCTCGGGTATACGGCGGCCAAGAAGTTTGATTTAAAACCGATGATCGGTTTGGTGATCGGCGCGATCATGTGTTATCCGGCCATTCAGGGGAGCACATTATCTGCCGGCGGTGAGGCCTTGTATACACTGTTTGGCGGTACCATGTTCGAGTCGGCAGTCTATACGGACTTTTTCGGTATTCCGCTGATGGCGATGGATTATACGGGAACGGTCATCCCGGTCATCTTCGTCGTGTATTTTGCCTCGAAATGTGAGAAGTTTTTCAAGAGATTCATCCCGGATCTGGTGAAGTTTTTCTTCGTGCCGATGCTTACGCTGCTGGTGGCCATTCCGGCAGGGCTTCTGCTGATCGGCCCTTTGGCATCCTTTGCTTCTACCGTGATCGCGGAGGGTGTCATGGCAGTGCGTAATTTCAGCCCGATGCTGGCAGGGGCGATCGTGGGACTGACCTGGCAGATCCTGGTGATCTTCGGTCTGCACTGGGGTTTTATTCCGGTCTATATCAACAATATCATGACGAACGGATATGACAATGTGATGATGCCGTTTTTTGCCTGTACGTTTGCGACATCGGCGGTAGTTTTGGCGATCTTCTTTAAGACGAAGAACAAACAGATGAAAGAGATGGCGCTGCCGAATTTTATCTCAGGCATTTTCGGTGTGACGGAGCCGGCGATCTACGGTATCTTACTGCCGCTTAAGAAACCTTTTATCATCAGTTGCATTGCCGGTGGAATCGGTGGCGGTTTCTATGGGGCGTTTAATTTCAGAAAGTTTATGATGGGCGGGATGGGTATCTTCGAGTTCCCGGCTATGATCGAACCGGACGGAGGTCTGGGCAATCTGCTCGTGGCGATCGCAGGTGTTATTCTTACAATGATCATCGCCTTTGCGGCAACGATGGTATTTTATAAGGAAGAAGATAAGAAAGATGTAGTAAATGACGACGAATCGGCTGATATGTCAGGGCAGACCGGGAGCACCGGACAGAAAATGACGAAGAGGATACAGATCGCCAGCCCGCTCAGCGGAAAAGTATTGAAACTGGAGGAACTTCACGATGATGCTTTTGCATCGGGAGCGCTGGGAGCAGGTGTGGGTATCCTTCCGGACAAAGGCGAGGTCTATGCGCCGGCTGACGGCGTGATCTCTACGCTGTTCCCGACGCTTCATGCGATCGGGATGGAAACCGACGAGGGCGTCGAACTGTTGATCCATATCGGCCTTGACACGGTGCAGCTGGAAGGCAAAGGCTTCGAGGCGATGATCGGTCAGGGCGACCGGGTGCGTAAAGGGCAGCTGCTGGTAAGATTTGACGCAGATTATATAAAGGCGCAGGGCTTCCTCACGGAGACGCCGGTGATCGTAGTGAATACGGATGACTATCTGGAGATCGTGGAGAGCGAAAGGGGCAGCGTGGCTGCAGGCGACGGACTGCTTACGATCGTACAGTGATACAGGATATGGAGGATATATATGAGCTTACAGGAGAACTTTTTATGGGGCGGCGCCTCTGCAGCCAACCAGTGCGAGGGAGGTATTTATGAGGATGGCAGGGGACTTGCCAATGTGGATGTCTGTCCGGCGGGAAAAGACCGGCAGGATGTGATAACGGGGTGGCGCAAAATGCTGCGGATGGACAAAGAGCATGTCTATCCGGCCGCCGAGGCAGTGGATTTCTATCATCATTTCCGGGAGGATATTGCGCTGCTTGCCGAGATGGGATTTCGGGTATACCGCATGAGCATTGCTTGGACCAGGATCTTTCCGCGGGGAGACGAGGAGGAGCCGAACGAGGCCGGACTTCGTTTCTATGAGGAGGTCTTCCGGGAATGCAGGATGCACGGTATACAGCCATTGGTGACAATCTGCCATTTCGACTGCCCCGTGGGACTGATCGAAAAGTATGGGGGATGGAGAAATCGGAAGATGATCGATTTCTACCTGCGGCTTTGCAGGACGCTTTTTACACGGTATAAGGAGTATGTGGTTTACTGGCTGAACTTCAACGAGATCAACATGATCCTGCATGCACCGTTCATGGGAGCCGGGCTCTGCTTTGAGGAAGGGGAGAATGAGGAGGCAGTGAAATATCAGGCAGCGCATCATGAACTGGTGGCGGGAGCGCTGGCGGTAAAGCTGGCACATGAGATCAATCCGGAGAATAAGGTGGGATGTATGTTTGCCGCCGGCAGCGCGTATCCTTGTACCTGCAGGCCGGAGGACGTGTGGGAGGCACTTTTGACGGATCAGGAGAATTATTTCTTCGTGGATGTACAGGCGAGAGGATATTATCCGTCCTACGCGAAAAGCAGACTCAGCCGCCAGGGAATCTGGCCCGTGATGGCAGAGGGAGATGAAGAAATCTTGCAGGAAAACCCCGTGGATTTTATTTCCTTTTCTTATTATAACAGCAGGTGTATAGCGGCGCCCGGTACAGGCGGCGAGGAGGCAGAGGGGAATCTTTTCAGATCTGCGAAGAATCCGTACCTGCAGTACAGTGAGTGGGGATGGCCTATTGATCCGCTGGGGCTTCGCATCACCCTCAATGAAGTGTATGACCGTTACCAGAAACCGCTTTTCATCGTGGAGAACGGGTTGGGTGCGGTGGACACACCGGATGAAAAGGGTGAGATTGACGACGGTTACCGGATCGATTATCTGCGGGAACATATCCGTGCCATGAAGGCTGCCGTGGAGGAAGACGGCGTGGAACTTATGGGGTATACGACCTGGGCGCCGATCGATCTGATCAGCGCGGGCAGCGGAGAGATGAGGAAACGGTATGGTTTTGTCTATGTAGACAAGCAGGAGGACGGCAGCGGAACACTTGCGCGCAGCAGGAAGCGTTCCTTCTACTGGTATCGGAAAGTGATCGAGACGAACGGGGAAGTGCTGTAAAAGGGTTTGACAGGGCTATGGATCACCAGGCATGGATCCGGATAATTCCGCGGCCATTTCCTGCATGTGCTGTTCCATGGCCTCACGCGCCCTTCCGGCGTCGCGGGCCATGGCGGCGTCAAGGATAGCCTTGTGGTATTTCAATCCGGAAGCTTTTCCGCGCTTATGAACGATATCTTTCATCACCCGGGAGAGATTCGTGCAGATCATCTTGTAGGCAGACTCGAGCGTCTGATTGCCGCAGCAGGAGGCCAGTGTGGTATGGAAGGACACGTCTGCGGCGGCAAAGGCTTCTTCATCCGGCCCGGCGGCAGACATGGCATCGTAGTCTTGACAGAGCCGGGTCAAGTCTTCCTCGGACATGCGTAAGACTGCCAGCTCACAGAGCGGCCCTTCCATGACACAGCGGAATTCCAGCAACTCCCGGAATTCCCGCTCTGTCAGGCTGCCCGGGATATTCATGCGTGCCATGGCGTCGCTGAGTGAAAATTTGCGCACATAACTACCGTCACCGACTTTCGTCTCGATCAATCCCTCGCCGGCCAGTTTCTGGAGTGCATTGCGTACGGTCACACGGCTGGTGCCGAAGATCTCACACAACTGCATTTCTCCGGGTAGGCGTTCTTCCGGCTTCCAGACTCCCGTCTCTATATTTTCTTTCATCTGGGCGATCACTTGATCGCTGATGCTGCTTCGTGTTACCGGATGTAATCCCATAGCTGTGATCTGTCCTCCTGTCTTCTGTTACTTCCTGGTCTCTTTATCCCGGCAGACGTTGTTCTATCATGCTTCATCATACAGGCAGCAGGCCTTCTCTTACGAGAAACGCATGCACTTTTTCCTGTTCGCACGCATCAAGGTCCAGTATCGGGAAGGTACATTTGGCACATGCGATGATGCCTAACTGACGTACCGCCTCTTTGACATAAGGAACAAAGGGTGCGCCGATGGTGTAGATATCCATACAGCGGTTTATTCGCTGCTGCAGCAGGGCGATCTGCCCGACATCTTCGGCGTTCACTGCCTTGACCCAGTCTGAGCAGAGTTTCGGCGCCACGTTGGAGATGCCGCAGATGGAGCCGTTTCCGCCGGAAAGCACATTGTGGGCAAAGTTATCGTCGAAACCGGAATAGATCTCAAAATCCGGCCGGATCGGTTTCACTGCCTTGATCAGTTCTCTTGTGTGGTCCATGCCGGCGATCGTATCTTTGATGCCGACGATATTCTTATGTTCTTTGGCAAGCCTGCGTACGACAGCCGGGCTGATGGTATAGCCGGTACGGTCCGGGAAGTTGTAGATATAGACGGGCCCCTGAATTTCTTTTGCCATGCGGCTGTAAAAACCGTACATCTCCGCATCGCCGAAGGCAAAGTAGAAGGGCGGCACGATCATGACCGCGTCTGCGCCTGCAGCAAGGCAGGTGTTGGAGAGGGGAGCGATCTCTTCGGCGATCATATTCGCAGTGCCGATGATGACCTTCATGCGACCCGCGATGTGTTTAACGGCAAAGCGTGCGATCTCCTCACGCTGTTCAAGCGTCTGTCCAAAAAATTCTCCCAGACTTCCGCCGATCAGAACACCGTCTATCTCATTGGCGATCAGGTGGTCGTAAAAGCGTCCTGCACTTTCAAAGTCGATGGCGCCGTCCTGATGGAAAGGAGTGATCGCCGGGCAGATCCATTTTGCATTCATAAGTTATTCCTCCGTATGTTTGAGCAGATTCTTCCTGCCTGTATTGAGCGTTAGTCGAGCCCTGCACCTTGCATGGCACTCAGGGCGTGTTGGGTGTACCGCTTGTAGAAGCCCTTTCTGGGTGGTCTCGGAAGGATACCCTTTTGTCTTCTCAGAGTGAGAAGGTGGGTGGCTTCTTCCGGTGTCAGTTCTTTCCCGTCTGCGCCGACAAGATCCAGACGGCGGGCTTCGATATCGTAATGGATAAGGTCGCCTTCTTTGATAAAGGCGATAGGGCCTCCGACGGCGGCTTCCGGGCTGATATGGCCGATAGCGGCTCCGCGGGTAGCGCCGGAGAAACGGCCGTCGGTGATCAGGGCCACATGTCCGTTTAAAGATTCGTCACAGACGATAGCCTCGGTCGTCATGAGCATTTCCGGCATGCCGCAGCCGCGAGGGCCTTCATAGCGGATCACGATCACGTCTCCCGGTTTGATCTGCTTGTCGACGACAGCCTGGTAAGCGTCCTCCTCCTCGTCGAATACGCGGGCCGGGCCGGTGAAACTGTGCTGGGAGAGGGCGACCGCGGAATACTTGATGACACTGCCTTCCGGGGCAATGTTTCCTTTCAGGATGGCAACGCTGCCCTTTTCGGTGGCTTTCTCCACCGGAAAGATGACTTCGTCCCGGGTCAGGTGGTAGTTCGCGAGATAGCCTAAGTTGCGTTCAAAGAAGTTATCCCGTTGCAGGTCTTCTAAGTTTTCGCCGAGGGTCTTTCCGGTCACTGTCATAACATCCAGATCAAGCATATCTTTCAGCAGAAGCTGTACATAGGGCACGCCGCCGGCAAACCAGAAACTTTCCGTCAGATGTTTGCCGCTGGGATTCAGATTGCCGAGATGAGGCACTTGATGATTGACTTCGTCGAAGAGTTCGATAGGCATCTCGTACCCCAGTTCTCGGGCAATGCTTGGTATGTGCAGGGTGGCGTTGGTACTGCCGCCGATGGCGCTGTGGACGATCAGCGCGTTGCGGAAAGCGGCGGGCGTCATGATATCGGAGACTTTGATATCCTTCTCCACAAGTTCCATGATAACGCGGCCGGCCTGACGGGCGTAGCGAAGGATGTCTGTCATGGTGGCGGGTGCGAGTGCAGCGCCCGGGAGTGTCATGCCGAGGGCTTCTGCCACACACTGCATGGTACTGGCCGTGCCGAGAAATGTGCAGGCGCCCACGGAAGGACAGCCGGTCAGATAATAGTCCCGGATCTCCTGCTTAGAAATAGCGTCTTTGCGTTTTTGCCGCAGGGAGATATCGCCGGCCACCAGGCTGGTCGTCTGCCCGGGCCCAGGACGCATACTGCCGCCGGGGATGAAGATGGTTGGGATATCCATGCGGGCAGCGGCTTTCAGATGTGCCGGGATGGATTTATCACAGCTGCTGGAAAGGACCATGCCGTCCCAGGGCACGGCGCTGGCGTGAACCTCTACCATATCGGCGATCGCCTCGCGGGAAGCGAGTACGAGATTCATGCCGTCGTGTCCCTGTGCGCAGCCGTCACAGACATCGGTGGTGTGATAGTGGGCAGGAAACCCGCCCCGTTCAAAAACGCCGATCTCGGCCTGTTTTGCAAGCTGGTGAAGATGGACGCTGCCCGGATGGGAATCGCCGTATACGTCTTCGATCATGATCTGGGGTTTTGTGACATCGGTGTCATCCCAGCCGCTGCCCATTTCGAGGGCATTGAACTGAGCCCACCACAGACGCTCTTTTGCACTTTTCTGTTTCATGAGGACCTCCTTGGAAATGTGAGTATAGTGCAGCATTTTCCGGGCGCTGCACGCCGATATGCTAAATCTGTATACTTGTAATACAGATTTAGCATATCGAAAAGGAAACAGAAAGTCAAGGGGTACCTTTGGGGGAGCGATTATCCGCATGCTCAAAATACAGCTGATCTTCCAATATGGTAAACGTGATCGTCTCGTTGCTGTAACGGGACGCAATCTTCTCCAATATGGCAAGGACATCCTCGCGGGTCAGCGTCAGCAGGTCTTCCAGGCGGCTTCCGGCCCAGAATGTATGTATGTCATCGATGACATGACCGACCAGGTGGTCGCGCTCGCCGACAGTGACCTGGTCCATATCGGCAATATGATAGCTGAAGGAATAATCGAAGCCGCACCAGAGCATATCGTCGTCCGATCTTCTGTCGCGATCATGTTCAAAGGAGCAAAAGACCGGGTCTTCTTGCGGCCGCCCTGTTTTCAGATGCGTGATCTGACAGTGGTTCTCCTCAGCGGAGAGGGTCATGGTACGACTGACAAAGCGATATTCTTCTTCCGACAGATCCACCTGAAAGCCGTTGCGGCAGAAGTCTTCCCGGATGCGTTCATAACTGTCAAAATGTTCGTTGCCCCAGTCAAGAAGGCGCGCGTTAAAGTCGGTAAGTGACATGGTCTCATGATCCGGTGTCATCAGAGACAGGAAGGAACGGTAATCTTCCGCGGTGGCGTTATCGTGGATACCGGGCTTGGACTCTATGTCCTGCAGCCGTTTATGGATCATTTCCTGTGATTCCTGCGCATCTGCATCCCGCAGGCCGGCGAGGACGCCGTTTTCATAGACTGCGATCAATTCCCGGGCATCTTCGTCAAAAGTATCGGCGGTAATGCCAAGGTGTTCTGCGATATAGATGCCCTGCTGCGGGTCGAAAATGCTGCGGACTTCTTTTTCCCGGAAATACATCCGGAAAAAATCCAGTTCATGATCATACGTATAGGTCAGCCCGAACGGAAGGTAGGGGCTTAAGACATCTGCCCATTCTCTGGAGCGTTCAGCCTGGAAGCCGGTCTGCAGGACGAGATCGCAAAGCCGGGCCGTTGTCTCTTCCTGCCAGGCCAGAATACGCCCTGCAGTAGTCTTGGCGGCTTTCGGAGTGGCTGAAACCCTTCCGGTAAAGGCAGGGTCTGGCAGGGCAGACCTATGGACGGATCCGCCTGCGGGGGCAGTGACTGCCGAGGTGGCAAAAGCCGCTGTAATACCGACGATCAGGCCGGCGGCGAACAATATGGTGCAACGGGTTATTTTCTTTCGTTTCATGATGGCGGTTATCCTTTCTTCGATCGCATTTTGACTAAAATGGTTGTTTAAGAGCAGCAGGCCGCTGTTGCGTTCTTCCAGGTCGATCAACATGTGGGCATAGCCGGATCTGCAAGTATCGCCCATCAGTTTGATGACCTTTTCGTCGCAGGCTAACTCCAGGTCCCGGTTAAAAAGCAGATACATTATCCATACGAATGGGTTGAACCAGTGCAGGCAGAGTGCAAACGCGGCAAGTAGTTTCGTTGCGGCATCCAGCCGGCAAATATGCACGTACTCATGGGTGAGTACGTACTGCAGACTGGCGGTGTCCTCCCAGTCAGTTTTCTTTGGCAGCAGGATCACAGGGCGGATCAGGCCATAAGTCAGAGGGGTATTGACCCTGTCTGTCTGCCGGATGGCAATGCTGCGCCGCAGCGGATGGGCGCGCAGCCAGCATTCCAGCCATTGTCTGGCGCCAGGATGACAGATCGGCAGAGCGGTTTTGAATTCCAGGCGGCAGCGCAGATAGGAGAGCAGGAGAAAAGCGGTGCTCAGCACGATGCCCATACACCAGATAAGGGACAGGGAAGGCCGCAGCGCCGCTACCTTATGAGGAGCGGAGGGCAGGGCCTTAGCCGCCGGTGTGGGAGCGACAGTCTCTGATGCGTGGCTGCCGGACGTATCTGTCGATTCTGTAGTCGATGTCAGGAAGGGAGTATCATTGTTGAGGTCTTCTTCTGACGGTAAATTGGTGGAGGGCAGACGGGCCTCTATTGAGACCGGCAGGCTGCGGTCAAGTACAGTATATATGCTGCACGGGGCAGGGATGGAAATGGGTACGAGCAGTTTAAATAGCGCCAGTCCCCACAAGATTAGGAAGGTCTGTTTGGGCAGGCGGTTGAGCAGGACTGTACGGATCAGCAGGATTGCCAGGATCAGGATGGCTCCCGAAAAACTCATTTGCAGCAGTGTCATATGCGCACTCCTTTCTTGTCATGTCGGTGTTACTCAAGGTTTCCTACAATCTGCCGCAGCTTCTCGATCTGTTCGGCGGAAAGCCTCTTCCGGCCCAGCAGGGCAGAGAACAGTTTGTCTGCGGATCCGTCGTAGATCTTGTTGATCAGTTCGTTGGTCTCGGCTTCCTGCACATCTTCCTTCGGAATCAGTGCATGGCACATGAAATTAGGCTCAGAGCGTGCGATTGCCCCCTTCTTGATGCAGCGCTTGATCAGTGTGTAGGTAGTGTTCATGTTCCAGCCGACCTGCTCCTTTAGAACATCGGAGATATGTTTCGCGGTGCTGTCTCCTTCCCGCCAGAGGACATCCATCACTTTCAGTTCGGAGTCAAAAAGTTTTACGTTCATTAGTAGTTGCTCCTTTCCGGATCGAGGGTAGTATTTTACCTACGGCAGGCTTGAGGAGCAGAGTAGAGGTACTTGCCCATGCTGCAAGACTGCAGTAGTGTGATTCTGGTTCCATACTACTGTAGTCTTGTGAAAATGTCAAGAGGAAAAGATCAAAACTAAGGTTAAACTTATAAACTGTTACGTATTATTGACAGACAATTTATTTGCGTGTTATATTTCATACATTACATTTGGTGCGGGTCAGGCACTGTGCACTGACTGAACTGATGACACAACGAGAGAGTTCTCGGAGTATGAGGAAGGAATAAAGGATGATGGAGAGGGAGAGTTTATACCAGTTGATCGAGCTGCCGGCAGAAGTCGTAATACGTCTGCAGGCAGTCCGCCAGGAAGTGGATCTTGAACAGGCAGCACCGTATCTGGACCGGCTGACCGAGCGGGGTACGGCGGCAGAGGCTTATAAGGAGCTGGGCGCGTTTCTGGCCGGGGAAGAGGTACGTGGGCAGGAGTGGAAGACGGATATGAAGATGCTGTACTGCCAATTGGAGTGTGCAGGACGTATCTTTGAGAGGTATCGGCAAAAGGGGATCGGGAAGACCATATATGTAGAAACCATGAAGTGTTTTACAAGATTTTTGAGAGAGTGCGAACAGAAGAACGGGAGGATGTTTTTTGACAGAGGCTGGTGGACTTATAGACAGGTCAGCATGGGGCTTTTCCGGATCGGCACCCTGGAGTATGAGTTTGACAGGCATGAGGGACAAGATGTCATTGCGGTCCATATACCGTCGGATGCAGACCTGTCGCCGGAGGCGGTGGAGCACTCTTTGCGGAAAGCGACAGATTTCTTCAGAATGTATTATCCCGAGTATCCATATGACAGGTATACATGTGAATCGTGGCTGATGTCGCCGGTATTAAAGCAGCTTTTGCCGGGAGGATCCAATATTGTATCTTTTCAGGAGCGGTTTACGATCGTATCGGAGGACAGAGAAGGGAGGGAATTCATAGAATGGTTGTTTCAGGTTCCGGCAGACACGGCATATGAGGAATTGCCGGAGCGGACATCGCTGCAGCGCAGGGCTAAGGAATTGCTCCTTGCCGGCGGTTCGGTCGGCAGTGCATTTGGGGTCATAAGGATCTGATGTTTCAGAGAATGCCCAAAGTGTGGACATTCTCTGTATAGTGTATCAATTTTGCAGACGAGAGATCGATGCGCCTGACCGGCTATGCGATGCAGACTGTACTGATCGTTTTTGCCGGCAGCGTGATCCTTATGATCTGACCATTCATGCGGATGGCGTAGGAAGCATCTGCATGACCACGATTTAACAGTATGACTGCAAGGGAGCCGTCCGGATTCTTGGCAGCCGTCAGTTCTGCTTTATCGTCACAGCGAGTTAGGCCGATCCTCTTTGCACCGGGCAGGATGTAGCGGGAGAAATGACCGATGTAGTGATAGGTCAGAAGCTTCCTGTAAGAACCGTCCTCGTTGGCGCATATGGGCGCACCGAAGCCTGAGGAGACATGGCGGGGACCGCCGGTTTTGTCCACACAGAGATTCCAGTCGATCCAGCGGTTCATGCCGTTGTTGAGGTTGCCGATGATATCATGTCCATAGGCGGCGGCATCTTCATATTCTACTTCTGCGATGCTGGGACCGCCCATGCCGAGCAATGCGGCGAACATGTTTGTCTGTCCGGGCGGATGAAGGGCGCAGCACTCACTGCTCATCAGTTTCAGATCCGGGAACAGGTCATGGGCCATGCCAAGGGATTCAAAGTGGTCTCCGGAGTACCAGTGGAACGCGATACCCTCGATCATCCTGGCTGTTTCTTCATCGATCACTTCCCGGGAGAACTCAACGACCCGTTCTTTATTGTGATCCCAGATGTAAAGGCCTACGGTATCGGCCAGGCCGGCCTCTTTGAATACCGGATACAGGTGGTCCTTCAGGAAGATCTTCTGTTCCTGTGCGGTCCAGACGCAGCTGTCCCAGTTGGTTGCCGCTATGGTCTCGTTCTGCAAGGTCATCATCGTGACAGGAACGCCTTCGTCCAGGTAAGCCTGTACATATTTGGCAAGATAGAGCGCCCAGCTTCTGTAATACTCCTTTTTCAGGCTGCCGCCGTGGCATCTTGACGGTGAGCCATAGTCTATTTCCGGTGCGAGGGCAGCCATCATGGATCCTGCACCGTAGACGGAAGCGTCGTTTTTCGGTTTCGCAGGCGGAGTCTTCCACTGCTTCGGCGGCGACCAGGGGCTTAACAGGACGCTGAACGGTTCCACGGTCATTGCCATGGCGTCCTTTAACATCGGGATCATATAGGTGCGGTCGCGTTCGATGGAAAAGGTCGTCAGTGCCGGATCCGTGACCGGGTCGGCTACTGCCTGGTATTCTTCCAGGGAATAGTCGCAGCTGTCCATATGCATTCTGATGAAACGGTAATGCTGTCCGTCCTTTCCGAAATGATCTTCCAGAAACTGTTTCCTATCGTTTTCGTTCATTTTGGAATAGAGGTAACCTACCGTGTCTGTCAGTGCGCCGCCGAACCCTTCGATCTCCTGAAATGTCAGATCGGGATAGAGATTGATGACACCTGATTCTAAGTGTTTGGGTTCGTCTGCCTCGGATGTGACGGGCAGTGCGGTCTCTTCCACGATGACCCTGCTGCCTGCTGCATAAGTAATGATCTGTTTTGCTTTCATGTGATCCTCCTTTGTCCGTTGACAGTCTCCAGGAATCTCTCTTATACTCCTGGCGGCAGGTCGTCTGCCGGCGGTGCGCAAAGAGTCTCCGGGAAACTATGTTGGTGGTGTTTCTTCTTACTATTCAGAGTACTATGATCTGCTGCATAAAACTTATGAAATCCATGCAAGAACTTCCAATATCCTGTCAAAAATCAATAAATTAGAGAAAGAAACATTTAAAATTCAGTCACAACACTTTATAATAACACCATGACATGAAAGTAAGGCAGGGGGCAGGGCATGAGGGGATATTATGAGGCGAACCGGGCAGCGGATCTGCTGGGGATTCCGGTTTCGGTGATGGCGATCAATGTGATGGTAAATGGCGTCCACTGGCATGACCATGCAGAGATACTCTATTGTATCAGGGGAGAGATGCATGTGCGGATAGACGGCCAAGCGTACGATCTGCGGGAAGGGGATTTTGTGACGGTAGACGGCGGGATCAGCCACGAGATCTTCGATGGGGAACCCGGCAATGTGCAGATCATATGTTCCGTCGACCGGAAGATGCTGGGCAACATGGAAGGGAAGAGCATCTGCTGTTCGACGCTTGGAGACGACATCGCAGAGGGGGATGCGGTGTCAGTCCGTCAGGCATTGTCCGAAATGACGTATCTGAGCATGGCGGATCTGCAGACGGCGGAGCAGAAGGGGGAGGCAAAATACAGAGACCGGTTTGACGGACAGCATCCCTTGCGGAAGGAAGAGAACTGGAACGCTTATCATATGTATATGTATCAGCTTTTGACGGTACTGGTAAAGTACAAAGTGGACGGAAAAAGGATGGGGGAGAGGAAACATGAGCTGATAGACAGCTGTACTGCCTACATCAACAGTCATATTGGCGAGACGTTAAATGCAAAGATCCTGGCGCGGGAGATGCATGTGAGTGAATCTACGATCTACCGGCTTTTCTCAGAGCAGGTGGGAACGGCCTTAAATCATTACATCACGGTGCTGCGGCTGCATGCGGCCTGTCGATGCCTGGAGGAGACGACAGAGAAGATCTCGGCGGTGGCTTACGGCTGCGGGTTTACAGGACTGAGCAATTTTTACCGGGTATTTCAGAAGTATGTCGGGATGACGCCGAAGGACTACCGCAGTTCCAGACAACACGCCGGCACTCGTCTGCGGTTCCGGGAGCCGGATATCATGAAGCTGAATTGTTATCAGAACTTTCAGGAGTTGGGGATAACAAAAGAAATATTTACGGATATGTGCCGGTGTGGCAGGTAGACAAGGCATTTATTTTGCGGTATTTTTATGGTAGGGAAGAGAGGATGTTCACGAGAAGCGGAGGGACCAGGATGGGTCATGGAATATATGGGACAATAGAGGCGTTAAGAGGAAGCATCGACCGGGTTTTCATCGGCAAGGAGGACGTGGTGGAGGATCTGCTTGTCTGTCTGCTGGCAGGCGGGCATGTTCTGCTGGAGGACGTGCCGGGCGTGGGGAAGACGACGCTGGCCGGGCTGCTGGCCAGGAGCACATCCTGCAGTTTCGGGCGGATACAGTTTACACCGGATACGCTGCCGGGAGATGTGTCCGGCGTCTCGATCTATAACAGGAAAACAGAAGAGTTTGAATACCGGGCCGGTGTGGTCATGAACCAGATCCTGCTGGCGGATGAGATCAACAGGACTTCGCCCAAGACGCAGGCCAGCCTGTTAGAGGCGATGGCGGAAGGACAGGTGACGGTGGACGGTGTGGTGCATGAACTGCCCAGGCCTTTTATGGTGATCGCCACCCAGAATCCGGTAGAATTTCTGGGGACTTATCCCCTGCCGGAGGCGCAGATGGACCGCTTTATGATGCGGCTTTCCATCGGTTATCCGGAAAGGGTGCAGGAGATCCGAATGGCGGAGGCTTTCTTAAAGGGAGAGACGCCGGATACCGCGCAGGCAGTATGCGGGGCGGCGGAAGTGTTGGAGATGCAGGAAGCAGCGGCCAGGGTAAGTGTCGGCAGTGCATTGCTCGGGTACATGAAGGATATCGTGGATCTGACCAGGCAGGAGGAGCGGTTTGTCCTGGGCGCCAGCCCACGGGCGCTGCTTGCGCTGGTACGGGCTTCCCAGAGCAAGGCCTTTTTGCTCGGCCGGGACTATGTGAAGCCGGATGATGTGAAGGCGGTGGCGATGCAGGTACTTTTGCACCGGCTGGTGCTGTCCACGGATGCGAGACTTAGGAAAGAGGACGAGGCTTCTATCCTGAAAAGTCTTGTGCTGAAAGCGAAGATACCGGTATAAACGGGCAGCGTAAGGGTGTGACGCTTCGGAATGGAGTAGAGAATGATAATAAGAAGATGGATTTTGTTGGGACTATGGCTCCTTTCCCTGGTGTCGATCAGCTTCTATGGGGGTTCGGTCAGCTACGGTTTCTTCTTTGGGGTGACATTTGTGCCGGTGGTGGCGGCGATCTATCTGCTGTGCGTGTATTTCCGGTTTAAGATCTATCAGAAGCTGGAGAGCAGGAATGTGGTGTGCGGGCAGCCTGTGCCTTACTTTTTCGTGCTGCAGAATGACGATCATTTTGCGTTTACGAGTGTGGGCGTCCGGTTGTTTTCTTCTTTTTCTTCTGTGGAAAAGCTGCCCGACGGGACGTCCTACGAGTTGCTGCCGGGGGACAGATATACGTTCGAGACGAAGCTTGTCTGCAAGTACCGGGGAGAGTATGAGGTCGGGGTCAAGGAGATCGTGATCACGGATTTCCTACGGCTGTTTCAGGTAAGCTACAGGGTGCCCGAGACGATCAGGGCGTTGGTCATGCCTAGGGTCGTGCAGGTCGATGAGCTGCAGTGCATCGCAGATATCCAGGCCTTATTGCAGCGGGAGACATATCGGGCGCAGACGGAGCCGGACGTGGTGGTCCGGGAGTATGTGCCGGGAGACGCGCTGAAGCAGATCCACTGGAAAGCGACCGCCCGGGCGCAGGAACTGAAAGTAAGGACCCGCACCGGAGAGGAAAAGACAGGCATCGCGATCTTGTGCGATACAAAACGGTACAGCGCTGATAACAGGGAATATCTGCCTTTGGAAAATAAGATGCTGGAGGTGCTTCTGGCGCTGACGGTCTATTTTGCGCAGCGGAATATGGCCTGCAGAATCTGCTATGGACAGCGGGGTATGGTATGCCGTCATGTACAGGATCTGAAAGATTTTGACGTCTTTTACAGGCAGGCGGCGGCGATCGATTTCGTGCAGGAGGAATCGGTGGAGGAGACGGGCAGGCAGGCTTTGGCAGGAGGTGCCTGGCAGGACTGCAGGATCCTCTTTTTCGTATTGCATGCGTGGTCGGACAGTGTCTGGGAGATGGCGGAACAGATCGCGGCGGGCGGCGGGATCGCGGTATTGTGTCTGGTCACGGACGGGAATATGGACGAGTATATGAAACTTGGCAGTGTGAGGAAGCGGATCGTAGTGCTTCCCGTGGAAGCAAAACTGGAGGGGAAGCTGTGATGGGAGACAGGCTGCATTTGCGGCGAAGGCCGGGAAAGCTTCACGGGGCGGGGCAGAACGGCAGCCGCTTGATCAATGGGGGTATACTGCTTGGTATCTTACTGACCGGGGCAGGGCGGTTTCTGGGAATCGGCGCGCTCTCGTTCCTGCATATTGTGACTGCGGCTGTGGTATTCGCATACTGCGAAGGGATGCAGCGCTTTACGGTGAAGGGCAGGGCGGTCTGTGTACTCCTGACAGCCGTGTTCCTGGGAGTCGTGGCGGCAGCTTTGGGCGGAGAGGCCGGCTGCTTGTTTTTCCGTTCCTGGGTTCACTGGCTGGCGGGACAGGAGGGATGGAAGGCGGAGTGGAGCGCAGGGTATGAGATCGTACAGGTGGTGATAGTGACTTTTGCCTGTTACGGCCTGCAGTTTATCCTGCAGCGATTTCTTATAGTGAAAGTGATGACGGCAGACCTGCTGATCTCCTGGCTGCTTTTCGGGCTGCTGACGGAGTGGGAGATCTCTCATACGGCGGTGGCCTTCTCGCTGTGTTATATTCTGCTCGTCTATACAGAGTGGGTGCAGCGGGAGTGGAATAAGGTTAAAGGCACAGACCGGCAGAGATCTGTGCTGTGGCTTGTGCCGTTTGCAGGTCTGTATTTTATTCTGCTGCTGTGCATGCCGGCGCCTCAGGGACCGTACGAGTGGCGTTTTGTGAAAGAAACCTGTTCTGAGATTGGTGAATCTTTGATTGGGTTTGCCCAGAATTTCATGCAGGGCGGCGGGGATGATTTCGATACGGGGCTGAGCGGATTTTCCGAAAATGGGGCGCTGCAGGACGGACTGCAGGAAAATGACCGGGAGATGTTGACGGTACAGGGGACGGGGAATCTCGTGACCAATGTGTATCTGACGGGGAAGATCTATGATACCTTCGACGGATATGGCTGGCAGCAGAAGTATCGGGGGCCGGAGTCCGGGAGGACGGGGAAAGACATCCCGGAGTTTTGGGACGCGGTGCAGACACAGGAAGCGGCCAGGCTGTATGAGGCGTCTTCGCTGCAAGACCAGCTTACTGCGGCCACACTTAAGATCCGGTATAAATATTTCCGCACGTCCTGCCTGTTTGCTCCTTTGAAGACGAAAGATATCAGGATGGCGCGGGAGAGGGACTTCTATGTCTGGGATGGGGATAATCTTCTGTTTCGGGAAAAGCGTGGATACGGCACGGTGTATGAGATAAGTTATTATCAGATCAATGCGGGGGCGGACAGTTTTGACCGTTTCCTGCGGGAGGCGATGGCGGATGTGAGGGTATCAGATGCGGCAAAAGACCGGACGGCGGCGGATGATACCGAAGCGGCGGGGCGGCGGCATATCTATCAGGTTTACGCGCAAGACGTGAAACTCTCGGAAGAGACACGGCGGTATGTGGAGGAATTGACGGCGGGGGCACAAGATCCGCTGGAAAGCCTGCGGCGGATGGAAGCGGAACTGGCTTCTTTTACTTATACGAAGCAGCCGCGAAAACTGCCGGAAAAGATAGAAGATGCGGAGACATTCCTGGAATATTTTCTGCTGGAGGGCAGGGAAGGGTACTGCACCCACTTCGCCACGGCTTTTGTGCTGCTGGCGAGGGCACAGGGAATGCCGGCCCGGTATGTACAGGGGTTCTGTGTGCCGTTACAGGGGAAGCATGAGGCATCTGTGTACGGCGATATGGCGCATGCCTGGCCGGAGGTCTATTTCGACGGTGTGGGTTGGATCCCCTTCGAGCCGACGCCGGGGTATGCCGGACTTCGGTATACGCCCTGGGCGGTGGGGGAGAGCAGGCGCATACCGGTTTCTTACGGGGAAGCGGCGCACAAGCCGGCAGGGGCTGCACAAGCCGTACCCGTGGGAGAGAGTCTGGCTGCGGAGGAGGAAGCCGCAGGAACAGGCGGGGAAGTCTGGCGGCTTCTGGCCGTGCTTGGATATGCCGTGCTGGCTGTCTGCGTGACAGGGAGCGGCATTCTGGCATTACAGCAGGTGATGAGAAGAAGGCGGTACCGGAGACTGGACATGACGGGGAAGTTCCGGATGGAGATCGCCGTTAATCTGCGGGCACTCGGACTGCTGGGCCTGCGCAGGGAAGAAGGGGAGACACTGCAGGAGTTTCGGGAGCGTGCAGAGAGCCTGTGTGCTCTGCAGTGCATCAGCGACTATGAAGAGATCCTGTATGGGGAAAAGGCGGCAGGACAGGAGATGCTTGAGACAGCCGTCAGGGAGAGAAAGGAACTGCTGGCGGTGCTGCGGGAGCGGAAGAAGTGGCGGTATGTGCTCTTCTTGTGCAGGCTGACGGTGTAGGCCTTATCTTAGCACTGGTCTTTTTCTGCTTTGCAGGGAAGATGGATTGCAGAAAGAATCGAAGTTCTGTTATAATCAGAATAACGCTGCGGGAGTCTTGCACATGGCTTCGGCAGGAATAAGAGCAGGAGGGTAAAGATTGAAAATTAAAATTTTCAATCGCGAGATTTGTGTCTGCGCGTTGCTTGACACAAACTCGTTTAATGCGACGTCTCAACATAGTTGAGACAAAAGCAGCGCAGAAAGGGAAAAGACTATGTTATGTGTAAGAAACGGATTGCTCCACGACGCTATTCGTGAAGAGGCCTATCAGGCCGATATTCTGGTGGAGAACGGTAAGATCAAGGCGATCGGCGAACATCTGGAGACAGAAGAAGGGGTTCGGATCATAGAGGCGGAGGGCCTGCATGTGTATCCTGGTTTCGTGGAAGCCCACGGGCATATCGGTCTTGACGGCTATGGGATCGGTTATGAGGGGATGGATTATAATGAGCTGAACGATATCGTCAGTCCGCAACTGCGGGGTATCGACGGCGTGAAGCCCATGGATGCCGCATTTGCCAAGGCTGCGGAGGCGGGTGTGACCTGTGTCTGTGTGGGGCCGGGCAGCGCTAACGTGCTGGGTGGTACCTTCGTTACCATCAAGACGGTGGGCAGAAGGGTGGAGGACATGGTGGTGCGTGACAACGTGGCCATGAAATGTGCCTTCGGTGAGAATCCCAAAAGAGTCTATCGCGAGAAGAAGGATTCCAGTCGTATGAGTACGGCAGCCCTGCTTCGGGAGATGCTGTTTAAGACCAGGGAATATCTGGAGAAAAAAGAGGCGGCAGGAGACGATCCGGCAAAGAAACCGGCCTTTGACATGAAGCTCGAGGCCTTGATTCCGGTGATAAAAGGGGAGATGCCCTTAAAGGCTCATGCCCATGCGGCGGAGGATCTTTTCACGGCACTCCGTATTGCCAGAGAATTCGGTGTGAAGATCACGCTGGAGCACGTGACGGAAGGACATCTGATCGTGGAAGAACTGGCGAAGGAGAATGTACCGTTGGCGGTAGGCCCGACTCTGACCAGCGCTTCCAAGTATGAGCTGCGCAACAAGAGCTGGACGACGCCGGGATTGCTGGCGGCTGCGGGCTGTCAGGTATCCATCATCACGGACTCCCCGGTGATCCCGCAGGAATACCTTCCGCTGTGCGCGGGGCTGGCGGTGCAGGCCGGGATGGATTCCTTTGCGGCCTTGCAGGCGATCACCATCAATCCGGCCAGACATGCGGGGATCGCAGACCGGGTAGGGTCGCTTGAAGTTGGCAAGGATGCCGATCTGGTCATCACGGACGGTTGTCCTTTTGAAGTGTCCACGCAAGTGAAGCATGTGTTTATTGACGGGAAAGAAGTGTAAGCGGCTATTCACGGCTGATTTTTCTTGACGGCCGGCCACTTTGGGTGTATGATAATTTCAACAAGAGTAATCGATGTAACGTGCGCTCGCACATTCAGGCAGTTTCTGCCGCTTTACTCACAATAATAATTGAACAGCGGCAGGGACTGTTGTGGTCTGTATTACGAAACCGACGCCGGAGATGGTATAAAGTAACTATTTATGTTGTTGCTCATTACCTTACAGAGTGTCAGGCAGGACAGGCTGATAATAGAAATTCTCTGTCGGAATACAAAGGAGGATTTTTATGGAACACGCCTTGATTGGAGGAAATGGATCATTTATGACAACAGGTGGAAAGCAAAGCTTTACAGTGGAAGACATTGAAAGACTTCCGGAAGGGGAGCGGGCTGAACTGATCGATGGTGAGATGTATAGTATGGCCTCGCCGACGCTGACCCATCAGGACATGCTCAGTTGGTTTACGATGAAGATCGGATCATACATTATGGAGCATGGAGGAAAGTGTCGCGTGCTGCTGGCTCCGTTTGCAGTCTATGTGCTGAACGATGACCACAATTATGTGGAACCGGATATTTCGGTGATCTGTGATGAGAGCAGGCTGGATGAGAAGGGATGTCACGGAGCGCCGGACTGGGTCATAGAGATTGTTTCGCCGGCCAGCAAATATACAGACTATGTGAAGAAACTCAATCTATATGAGAAAGCAGGGGTTCGGGAATACTGGATCGTTGATCCTTTGCAGAAGAGCGTCACGGTGTATGGATTGGAGAAGAAGGAAGGACCCGTGCTGCATTCCTTTTCCGGGCAGATCAGGGCAGGGATCTGTGAAGATCTGGAATTGGATCTTAGAGAATATCAACGGTGAATTTTCAGTAAATTATGATTGAGTATAAGATAAAAAGGCATTATAGTAGTGGTATGGGGTGATTTTTCAGAAAATACTACAAAAGACATTTTTAAGGAGGGGCAGTATGGCAAAATACATAATGGCGTTGGACGCGGGAACCACCAGCAATCGCTGCATCCTGTTCAACGAGCGGGGTGATATGTGCAGTGTTGCACAGAAGGAGTTTACGCAGTATTTTCCAAGACCGGGCTGGGTGGAGCACGACGCCGACGAGATCTGGTCTACGCAGTATGAAGTGGCGCAGCAGGCGATGGCGAACATCAATGCCACGGCGGCGGATATCGCGGCGATCGGGATCACGAACCAGCGGGAGACGGTGGTGGTATGGGATAAGAAGACCGGCAGTCCGGTCCACAATGCGATCGTGTGGCAGTGCCGGCGCACATCAGAGTATGCGGACAGCCTGAAAGATAAGGGGCTGACAGACAAATTCCGGGAAAAAACGGGACTTGTGATCGATGCTTACTTTTCGGCGACGAAGATCAAATGGATCCTGGACAATGTGGAGGGGGCAAGACAGAAGGCGGAATGCGGCGAGCTGTTGTTCGGCACGGTGGAGACGTGGCTGATCTGGAAGCTGACCAGGGGCGGCGTGCATGTGACGGATTATTCCAATGCCTCCCGTACTATGCTTTTTAATATCAATACTTTGACATGGGATGACGAGATCTTGCAGGAGTTACAGATCCCGAAGTGTATGCTGCCGGAGGTGAAACCGTCGAGCTGCGTCTACGGAGAGGCGGATCCGGGCTTTTTCGGCGGGCCGATCCCTATCGGCGGAGCGGCAGGCGACCAGCAGGCGGCACTGTTCGGACAGACCTGCTTTAAGCCGGGCGAGGCGAAGAACACCTATGGAACAGGGTGTTTCCTGTTGATGAATACAGGTGATAAGCCGGTCTTTTCTCATAACGGCCTGGTGACGACCATCGCCTGGGGACTGGACGGGAAGGTCACATATGCACTGGAAGGGTCTATTTTCGTTGCCGGGGCGGCCATCCAGTGGCTGCGGGATGAGATGCGGCTGATCGATTCCGCCCAGGATTCGGAGTATATGGCGAAGAAGGTAACGGATACGAACGGCTGTTATGTAGTGCCTGCCTTTACGGGGCTGGGGGCGCCCCATTGGGATCAGTATGCAAGAGGAACGATCGTGGGCATCACCCGCGGTGTCAACAAATATCATATCATCAGGGCTACACTGGACTCCCTGGCATATCAAGTCAACGATGTGCTGGCGGCGATGGAGGCAGATTCTGCCATCCGGCTGTCTGCGCTTAAGGTGGACGGAGGCGCCAGTGCCAACAACTTCCTGATGCAGCAGCAGGCGAACATCAGCGGCGCGCCGGTCAACCGGCCGAAGTGCGTGGAGACTACCGCCATGGGAGCAGCTTATCTGGCCGGGCTGGCGGTAGGCTATTGGGCAAGTAAGGAAGATGTGGTAAAGAACTGGGCCATCGACAGAGAGTTCGTGCCGGAGATTCCGGAAGAAGAGCGGCAGGCCATGGTGAGGGGCTGGAGCAGGGCGGTCAAGTGTGCATATGGCTGGGAGAAGGAAGAGTAGGTTAAATAGAAGGATAACAAGAGAGATTGGAGCAGAGAAACTATGTATGACGTGATCATTATCGGCGCCGGTGTGTCTGGCTGTGCCACGGCGCGGGAACTTTCCAGATATCGGCTCAGGATATGTGTATTGGAGAAGGCGGAGGATGTATGCTGCGGTACGTCGAAGGCGAACAGTGCGATCGTCCATGCGGGATACGATGCACCGGTGGGCTCCCTGATGGCGAAGTTGAATGTGGAGGGCAATCAGATGATGGAACGGTTGTCGAAGGAATTAGACTTTGCATTCCGGAGGATCGGCTCTCTGGTGGTCTGCCGGGATGAGGAGGAAAGACCGAGCCTGCAGGCGCTCTATGAGAGAGGGATAGCCAATGGCGTAGAAGGATTGCGGATCGTGGAGAAGGAAGAACTGCGCCGGATGGAGCCGAATATCTCGGAGGACGCGGTAGCGGCACTGCATGCATCGACAGCAGGCATCGTCTGTCCCTTCGGCATGAACATTGCGTTCGCAGAGAATGCGGCGGCTAACGGCGTAGAGTTCCGGTTTGATACCGAGGTGCAGGGGATCCGGAAGAAGGAGCGCGGCTGGCTGATCGAGACAGACCAGGGGCAGTACGAGGCAAAATGTGTGGTCAACGCCGCAGGCGTCTTTGCGGATACGATCCATAATATGGTCAGTGAGCAGAAGATTAAGATCACGCCGAGGAGGGGGGACTACTGTCTGCTGGATAAATCGGCGGGCGCTCATGTGTCCCGAGTCATCTTCGCACTTCCCGGCAAGTATGGCAAAGGTGTGCTGGTGACGCCCACGGTGCACGGTAATCTGCTGGTAGGCCCGACGGCTATCGATACGGAAGATAAAGAGGGTGTTAACACGACAAGGGCAGGGCTTGATCAGGTGCTGCGCAAGGCGGGGGAGAATGTGAAGGATCTGCCCATGCGGTCTGTGATCACTTCTTTTGCGGGTCTGCGCGCCCATGAGGAGCATCACGAGTTTATGATCGGTGAAGTGGAAGGCGCCGACGGGTTCGTGGACTGTGCAGGCATCGAATCTCCGGGGTTGACGGCCAGCCCGGCGATTGGCGTGATGGTGGCCGGGATCGTACGGGAGATACTGCAGCCGGAAGAGAATCCTCAGTTCGTCGGGACGAGAAAAGGTATTTTGAATCCGCAGGAACTGTCCAGGGAGGAGCGCATGCGGCTGCTTGCAGAAAAGCCGGCCTAT
This sequence comes from uncultured Lachnospiraceae bacterium, assembly GCA_947175055.1. Classification (GTDB taxonomy): domain Bacteria; phylum Bacillota; class Clostridia; order Lachnospirales; family Lachnospiraceae; genus UBA3282. Next base: position 37,389 of record CAMWLJ010000014.1, read on the forward strand.
GGAAATATCATCTGCCGTTGTGAGATGGTGACGGAGGGGGAGATCGTCGATGCCATAAGAAGACCCCTCGGGGCGAGATCTCTAGACGGTGTTAAGCGCAGGACGAGAGCCGGGATGGGACGATGCCAGGCCGGGTTCTGTTCACCCAGAGTCATGGAGATCCTTGCCAGGGAGTGTGGGAAGACGATCGGCGAGATCACGAAGGCGGGCGGTGCGTCTAAGATCGTGGTTGGGGTGAATAAAGATGCGCTGTAGATTTTAAGTATTGGAAAATGAGGAAATAACAAGTGAAAACATATGATATTATAATTATCGGCGGCGGGCCGGCAGGACTTTCGGCAGCGGTCTGCGCGAAGAAAAGCGGTACGGACAGCATCCTGATCCTGGAGCGGGATAAGGAACTGGGCGGTATTTTGAACCAGTGCATTCACAACGGATTCGGTCTGCATACGTTTAAGGAAGAACTGACGGGGCCGGAGTATGCGGAGCGGTTTATCGAGCAGGTGAAGGAATTGCGGATCGAATATAAGCTCCATACGATGGTCATGGATATCAGCAGTGATAAGGTAGTGACGGCGATGAACAGCACGGATGGGCTGTTTGAGCTCAAGGCCGGGGCAATCATCCTGGCAATGGGATGCAGGGAGCGTTCCCGGGGTGCGCTGAATATTCCGGGTTATCGTCCGGCGGGGATTTTCTCTGCGGGAACGGCCCAGAGGCTGGTCAATATGGAGGGATGCCTGCCGGGACGCAAGGTGGTCATATTAGGCTCCGGTGATATCGGCCTGATCATGGCCAGGCGCATGACGCTGGAGGGGGCACAGGTACAGGTGGTAGCGGAATTGATGCCCTACTCCGGCGGTCTGAAACGGAATATCGTACAATGCCTGGATGACTATGGGATTCCCCTGAAACTCAGTCATACTGTCGTTGACATCCGTGGGAAGGAACGGGTGGAAGGTATCACACTGGCACAGGTGGACGAGAAGGGCAGGCCGATCCCCGGCACGGAGGAGGCATACGAGTGCGATACGCTGCTGTTGTCGGTGGGACTGATCCCGGAGAATGAGTTATCAAGCGGTATGGGTGTGGAACTTAGCAGAGTGACTTCCGGGCCGGTGGTCAATGAAAGCCTGGAAACAAATATCGAGGGCGTGTTCGCCTGTGGCAACGTGCTTCATGTGCACGATCTGGTGGACTTTGTCTCGGAAGAAGCTGCGGCAGCGGGGCGGAATGCGGCCCGTTATGTGCAGACAGCGGGCATGAGACAGGCAGCAGGCTGCACGGTAGAGATCCGGGCGGTGGACGGCGTGCGCTATACGGTGCCTTCCAGGATCAATGTGGAGCGTATGGAGGATATCCAGACCCTTCGGTTCAGAGTCGGCGGCGTGTATAAGAACTGCTTTGTGAGTGTCTACCTGGATGAGGAGCGGATCCTTCACAGGAAACGTCCGGTGATGGCGCCGGGGGAGATGGAAGAAGTGAAGCTGAAGAGAGAAGAACTGTTACAGTATCCGGATCTGCAGACGATCACGGTGAAGCTGGAGGAGGTATGATGACTGTGGGAAAAAGAGAACTGATCTGTATCGGCTGTCCCATGGGCTGTCCGGTCATGGTGGAGATGGATGGCGGGGAGATCGTGAGCGTATCCGGCAATACCTGTCCGCGGGGTGATGCCTATGCCCGAAAAGAGGTGACGAACCCGACCAGGATCGTCACTTCCACTGTGAAAGCGGAGGGCGGTCTTGTGGAAATGATCTCCGTGAAGACGAAGGAAGATATCCCCAAAGATAAGATCTTCGACTGTGTGAGGGCGCTTAAGGGTATTACCGTGAAAGCGCCGGTGCACATCGGAGATGTGATCCTCGCTGATGTGGCGGGGACCGGTGTGGACGTGGTGGCGACGAGGAATGCGTGAGAGTGCAGTGCTGCCGATCGATACGGGATGGTAAATGTGTGCGGAAAAGACAGGAGAGACGGGAGGGAAGACTTCATGAAGCCCAAATTGTTGGTCGTAGATGATGAGACGGGGATTGTGGACATGATGAAGCGTTATTTTGAACCACGTTACGAGGTGCTTACGGCTTACAGCGGCGAGGAAGCGCTGCGCAGGGTGACGGCAGCGCCGGACCTGATCCTGTTGGACATCAATATGCCGGGGCTGGACGGGCTGACGGTCTGTCAGAAGATCCGGGCGTATATCACCTGTCCGATCCTGTTTCTTACGGCCCGTATGGAGGCGGCTGACAAGATCCTGGGATTTGGGGCCGGGGCGGATGACTATATTGTGAAGCCTTTTGACTTGGACGAGCTGGGGGCGCGGGTGGAGGCGCATCTGCGGCGGGAACGGCGCAGGCACGAAAGCGCTACAGTGCGCTTTTTCGGGGAAGGAGAACTTTGTGTGGACTATTCTGCCCGGACGGCGGCAGTCTGCGGGGAGGATATTTCTTTGTCCAGAAGGGAGTTTGACATTGTGGAACTGCTGTCGCTCCATGCAGGGCAGGTCTTTGACAGGGAGCGCATCTATGAGGCAGTCTGGGGGCTGGATGGGGAGGGCAGCAATGATGTGGTGATGGAGCATATTCGGAAGATCCGGGCGAAATTGGCCGCCCACACGCTGCACGGCTATATCGAGACGGTTTGGGGGTGCGGGTATAAATGGAACGATTGAGAAATATGGGATTACGGCGCTCTTTTTTCCTGCTGTCGGTAGTGTGCCTGTCGATGGCGTTTTTGCTGACGGCAGGGATCTATGCTGCCAGTGTAAAGATAGGGGAAGGGATTCCCAGAGGGGGTATTGCGATCAGTTATGACGGTACGATGACAGAATTGGAGAAGCCGTCGCCGCAACAGGAGAGGATCGTGGTATGGCTGGGCAGTATTTCGATGTTAGCCGCACTGGTACTTCCGGTGGGCGGGCTGGGACTGGCTGGGGCGCTTTTTTATAAATGGAAGCTGAAAGAGCCGATTCGGATTCTCAGGGAAGGTACGGAGCGGATCGGGATGCAGGATCTGGATTTTACGATCTCTGCGGTGTCAGGGGATGAGTTGGGGCAGGTCTGCGCGGCTTTTGAGACGATGCGGGGAGAGCTGCAAAGGACTAATCAGGAGATGTGGCGGCAGGCGGAAGAGCGCAGGCGGCTGAATGCGGCCTTTTCCCATGATCTGCGCAATCCGGTCACGGTCTTGAAGGGAACGGTGAAGCTGCTGCGGCAGGACATCGAGGACGCGGCGGGACGGGAACAGGCGCTTAGGCGCTTGGAGACGTATACGCTGCGCATAGAGCGATATGTGGAGGCTATGAGCAGCATACAGCGGCTGGAGCAGATGCCGGTCTGTAGAAAAGGGGTCGACGGGACAGTATTGGAGCAGGAACTGGAAGAGACGGTGTCGCTTTTTAGGACAATGCACGGACCCTCAGCGGCAGTGGGTGAGCCGTCCCTGCGGGTATCGGTCCTGGTGCAGGGAGTGACGGCGGTGAACGTGGATCACGGGATTTTTCTTACAGTGGCGGAGAATCTGATCGGCAATGCGGTACGTTTCGCAAAGCGGGAGGTGAAGATATCCCTGCTGCAGGAAGAGAGGCTGCTGACGCTTTCGGTGTGGGATGACGGGCCGGGATATCCGGCGTGGCTTGTAAAAGAAGGGCCGAAGCCCTTTGGGAGAGCAGCGGATGCAGCGCATGGTAAAAAGGCAGCGTCGGCGGATATGGTGCATTTCGGGATGGGGCTTTATAGCAGCCGGATACTCTGTGGCAAGCATGGCGGTGCACTGCGGCTGGAAAATGGGACGAAAGAGGAAGGGGGCGGCGCGCGGGCGATCGCCGTGTTTGCATGTCAGAGATATTCTTGAGACTTTTTTGAGATTTATGATCTACACTCTCCTTTAGGAGCTGCGAGATGTGTGGCTGATCGTCAGCAGCATCCGAAGTAAACGAAAGGGAGAGTGTTTTTTATGTTGATCGAAGCAAAGAATGTAAGCAAGACATATGGCAGTGGCGGCAGTCAGGTTACCGCGCTTTGGGAGGTCACTCTGACGATAAAGCCCGGTGACTTCTTGTCGATCATGGGGCCGTCCGGCAGCGGAAAGAGCACCCTGCTGCATCTGTTATCGGGACTGGACTGTCCGACGGCGGGCAGACTGCTCTATGACGGACAGGATATCTACGGAATGAGCGACAGGGAATTGTCGGCTTTTCGACGTAGAAGGATCGGTTTTATCTTTCAACAGTTCCAGCTGCTGCCGGTATTGACGGCGCAGGAGAATATTCTGATGCCGCTTCTGCTGGACGGCAGGAAGGCAACGGGTCCGAAAGGCGGACAGAAGATATCCTCTTACCTGGAACAGTTAACGGATCTGCTGGGGCTGGGTGACCGGCTGACGCATCTGCCCCATGAGCTTTCCGGCGGGCAGCAGCAGCGAGTGGCGATCGCCCGCGCGCTGATCGCAGAGCCGGACATTATCTTCGCGGATGAACCGACCGGAAATCTGGACAGCAAGAACGGCAAAGATGTGATGCGGATGCTGGAAGAGATCCATCACAGATTCGGAAAAACGCTTGTCGTGATCACCCATGACAGCAGGATCGCAAAACGGGCAACGAGGCAGCTTGTGATCGAGGACGGGAGATTATCGGAAGGGTGAATGAATGTAAAGCGGTTCGGAATGGAGAAAAGAACGGAGGAGTCATATGAGATCATATCATACATTGGCATGGAAAGAGATCCGGGAACAGAAGATCGTGTCATTTCTGATCCTGGCAGCGATCATACTATCAACGTTGATGACTGCCGCAGTCGGACAGTCTGCGGGAGTGCTTTCGGCCATGCGCAGGCAGCAGGCTGTCATGCTCGGGGGAGATTTCCACGCGACTTTGGTACAGCTTAACGAGGAGAAGGCGCGGATGTTGGAAGCGGATGAGCGACTTTCCTATACGGGGCGGTCAGTTTCCGTCGGCAGTATGGAATTGAACGACCTGCTGCGTCTGGGACTGACGGAGTACCAGGGAGACAGTATTGAGACGGTCCCTGCATACACGAAGCTGGCAGAGGGGCGGCTGCCGGAGGCACCGATGGAGATTGCGTTGCCGAAGGACGCACTGCAGTTTCTCGGATTTAAAGGAAAAGTCGGGGACAGGATACCGCTGTCTTTGTCGAAGGCGCTGCGGCATGGCGTTATCGTAGAGAATTACGAGTATCAGGCGGATTTTGTTCTTACCGGCATCACGGAAAGCAATTACTTAGGCTATACGACCGGTTCGATCGTGGGCCTGGTCGGCGAGGGTACGGCAAAGGCAGTATTGCCGCCTGCGTATTTATATTACGATATAGATGTGCGGGTGAAAGATGAGAAGGGATTTCAAGCCTGCATGGAAGATATCAGTGAGAAGTTGGAACTGCACGAACTGGATCTGCTCTACAACGGGCTTTATCTGAATGCGCTGGGCATTCGTTACCATGAGGAGACAGACAGTTCTATAGGGATGGTCGGCGTAGATGACTCGGGGTTTTCTTATATGATGCTGGCCGGTATCCTGGTAGCTGGCCTGATTCTTACGGCGGCAGGGCTGGTGATCTACAATATCCTGAAGATTGCCGTGGCGAGACGGACAGGACAGTATGGGATCCTGCGGGCGATCGGCGCGCGGAAGGGGCAGCTATACGCTATCGTGGCAAAAGAAGTGTCTTTGCTGTGCGCAATGGGTATCCCGGTGGGGCTGCTGCTTGGAAGGCTGTCTGCGGAAGGGATTCTTATCGCGGCGCTGGATCTGCTTTCGCCGGAGCTGTTTCTGGCGCAGGATGCCGGCCAGCTGCAGGAGATGATCGCTGCCAACAATTCCGGTAAATGGGGATTCCTTGCGTTTAGCGCGCTGATCGCCTTTGTGGCAGCCCATTTGGCAGCGATGCCGGCGGCGTGGTACGCGGCCAGGGTCTCTCCGGTCACGGCCATGCATGGTACGGCCGGCAAAAACCTTAAACGGAAAAGCCGTAAGATGCGGAACATACGGAACTTTGAACGCTATTACGCAAGGCTCAATCTGCAGCGCAATAAAAGCCGTACGGCCCTGACGATCCTGTCTTTAGTCATGAGTATTACGGTGTTTATCACGCTGCAGGGCTTTCTTTCCCTGTTGGACGTTTCGGCTGCAGTACCGGAGCATCTGGGGGATTATTCGGTGGTCAATGAGTATGAAGGATTCACGATGGACGAACTGGCGGGTATGGCGGCAGACCGGAATGTGGCTGCAGTGCCGGCACAGCAGTTTTCCCTTTATGAATTGGATGCACAGTACAGACCGGTGGGTATCGGGACAGACTTTGGGCTGGGGCTGGGGGAGACTTTTCAGATATTCGGATTAAATGACAGCTGGATGGATTATGTTTTTGCACAAAGGCTGTCGGAAGATGTGATGGATGAGTTGAAAGCAGGAAAAGGATGTGTTGTGCGCAATCCGCTGCAGATCGAGATAGAAGGGGAGACAGTCGGGACGACCAGTATCGGGGAGGGAGAGACGATCACCGTGGCGGGAAAGAAACTGCCGGTATTGGTATCCATGAGCGGCTATGACGGATATTTTAGTGTCGGTAACAATGGTTTTATTAATGGCGTGCAGGTGATCGTCAGCGACCGGATCTATGCGGAACTGACCGGAAGAGAGACCTATGCGGAATTGCGGCCGATACTGGAAGCAGATGCGGACCGGACGACTTTTGAGAAGAAGTTGGAAGGGCTTTGCGGACGGCGGGCCGGGACGATATGGGTATCTTATGAACAGACGGACAGACAGCTTGCAAAGAGCGCATCCCAGATCAATCTGCTGGCCTGGGGATTGATCTTGTTGATCGGGCTGATCGGAATCCTGAATATCATCAATACGGTCTATACCAATATCCATACGAGAGTAACGGAGATCGGAACGCAGAGGGCGGTCGGTATGAGTGTAGAAAGCCTGTACAGGACTTTCCTGTGGGAAGGTGTCTACTATGGCATGACTGCGACAGTGCTCGGCAGTATCGGCGGTTATCTGTGCACTATACTGACGGAAGCGGCCGTGTCCAATACGCTGGCACTTGTGCCCGTGCCGGTGGTACCGATCCTTGAAGCTGCGGCAGTTTCGGTGGCGGCGTGTCTGTCTGCGACGGCAGTGCCGCTCCGGCGGATATCGAAGATGGGGATCGTGGAAAATATACACTTTCTTTAAGTAACATTTTCTCTTTTACCGGGATCCATGCTATAATCAGGACAGTGCAGTTTTGCGGAAAGGGGAGTGTATCGTATCATGAACGGGCATAAGATTCTGCTGGTCGAGGACGACAGGGAGATCAGTGAGATGCTGAGAAATTATCTGATGACAGAGAATTATGACGTGGTCTGTGCCTTTGACGGGCAGGAGGCGTGCAGGCTGTTTGCGGCGGGAGGTTTTGACTTGGTGCTGTTAGACTTGATGATACCGAAGATGAGCGGGATGGAGGTCATGCAGCAGATCCGCCGGGGCAGCTATGTGCCAATCATCATTCTGTCTGCGAAAGACACGGAGACGGACAAGACGCTGGGGCTGGCGCTGGGAGCGGACGACTATATTACGAAGCCTTTTTCGGTCGTGGAAGTGCTGGCGCGGATTAAGGCGAATATCCGCAGGGCGACTCAGTATGACAGTACGAGGGCAGACAGCGAGACAGAGCCCGCGCTGCTTACGGCGGGCGACCTGGCGATGAATCTCGATGATCATACGGTGACGAAGCGGGGCAGTAGGGTGGAGCTGACGGCGAAGGAGTTTGAGATCCTGAAACTGCTCCTGCAGAATCCGAAGAAGGTGTATACGAAAGAACAGCTCTATTCTCTCGTATGGAATGACGCTTATCTGGGGGATGAGAACGCGGTGAATGTACATATCAGCAGATTGCGGAATAAGATTGAGGATGATTCCCGCAATCCGCGCTACGTGGTCACGGTCTGGGGAATCGGCTATAAACTGGGGGAGGTAACATGAACAGTACGATAATTATCGTTTTCCTGTCAATTCTGGCAGGATTTCTTTTGCTCATTGTTGTATACCAGCAGTTGGGCCAGCAGGCGGGGATGCGCAGGAGCCTCAGAGAGATCAGTGGTAAGCTGCAGGAGATCATGGAGACTGACAGTGACGAGAGAATCTATGTTTTTACAGAGGAAAAGGAGCTGCAGGAGTTGGCAGCACAGCTGAACAGCCTGCTGGAAAGACACCTGAAGGTGAAAGCGGACTATCGCCGTTCCGAAATCGCCTCCAAAAAGATGCTCTCCAATATTTCCCACGATATCAAGACACCCATGACCGTGATCCTGGGATACCTGGAGATCTTGCGGCTAAAGAGCGGAACCCCTGACGAGATGATCTTAAAGGCGGAGTGCAAGGCGAAGGAAGTGATGGAGCTGATCAACGAATTTTTCACGCTGGCGAAGCTGGAATCGGGGGACATGGCGCCGGAGTTGACGCCCATCGATGTCTGTGAGCAGTGCCGCAAGAGTATTCTGGACTATTATGAGCTGCTGACCGGACGGGAATTTCAGGTGGAGGTCGATCTGCCAAAGGAGCCGGTTTTGGTACAGGGGAATCAGGAGTCTATATCGCGCATTTTAAACAATCTGATCTCCAACGCGATCCGCTACGGGTCTGATGGACGTTATCTGGGGCTGGCGCTGCGGGCGGAGGAGAAGGCGGCGTACGTGGATGTGACGGACCGGGGTAAAGGGATTGAGGCTTCTTTTGCGGACAGTGTGTTTGAACGCCTTTTTACGATGGAGGATTCCAGAAACCGGGAGATTCAGGGTAACGGACTGGGGCTGACGATCGCCAGGGATCTGGCCAGGCAGATGGGAGGAGAGATCACGCTCAAAAGCGAACCCCATGTTAAGACGGTGTTCACGGTCAGGCTTGCAAGATGCTCTAAGTAGATGGTGTTGCGATAGTCAGAAACGAAAGAAATTCGTAAGATTTGTGCAACAGTTTTGAAAATCCATGCTGTTACAATAGTATCCAGAAGCGACGGATACCACAACAAGAGGGCCGAAAGATGAGCCGTCACCGGTTGCTTTCAGAAAGGGGGCAGAACAAATGCCATTTATGATACAGACTAACCATCTCACCAAAACGATCGGTGGGAAGGAACTTGTAACAGATGTGAATCTCCATGTGAAGAAAGGTGAGATCTACGGATTTCTGGGTCCCAACGGTGCAGGTAAGACGACAGTGATGAAGATGTTGACCAATCTCTGGAAACCTACGCTTGGCAGTATAGAACTGTTCGGGGAGACACTTACACCCAAGTCCTATGAGGTGCTGCGGCGAATGGGCAGCATCATAGAATTTCCGATCTTTTATGAGCATATGAGCGGTTATGATAATCTGAAGATGCACTGTGAGTACATGGGCTACTATCAGCATGACAGCGTCGAGAATGTGCTGGATATGCTGGAACTTGCGGAGGCGGCAAAGAAACCAGTGGGGAAATATTCGCTGGGCATGAAGGAGCGGCTGGGTATCGCCAGGGCGATCCTGTGCAGGCCGGAGCTGCTGATTCTGGATGAGCCGACGAACGGCTTGGATCCGGCGGGTATGAAGCAGATCCGCAGTCTTTTGAAGATGCTCTGTACGGAGTACGGTATGACGATCATGGTCTCCACCCATATTCTGTCGGAGATCGAGTCTATCGCGGATACTGTCGGCGTGATCCATCACGGCAGGATGGTGCAGGAGATCGGTATGCGCGAGATCGAGCAGATGAGCCTGGCTTATATCGAGTTGACCACAACGGATCCGAAGCGGGCGGCATATGTATTGAGTGATAAGCTGGGATTGACGAATTTCAAGATTCTGGAAGAGGGCGCGATCCGGATCTATGACGGGGCGGTTTCGGTACAGGAACTGTCGAAGACGCTGGCGCTTAACGATGTGGCGGTAATGGCGCTTGGACGTAAGACGGAGAATCTGGAGAACTATTTCCTGAAAATGACTGCAGAGGGAGGAAGAATGGCATGTGGAAACTGATCAAAATGGAATGGAAGAAAAATAGTTTGGGGAAGATGATCCGCCATGCGGCGATCATGACAGCGGGAATATTGTTCTTTGTCCTGATGACGGCGGGTGTGGCCGGGGCGGATGTGGCGACACAGGGATTTTTTGATAAGAGTTTTATCCATGCATCGGTGGAGTTATATGCCCATATGTCCTACATGATCTTTACAGGAGTGCTGCTGGCCGGATTTGTGGTGGATGACTATAAGAAAGGCACGATCCGCCTGTTGTTTTCCTATCCTGTAAAAAGAAAGAAGCTTGTACTGGCAAAGGTATTTGCCGTGTGGATCTTCAGTTTTACGGCGCTTATCGTAAGTAAGCTGCTGATGTATGCGATAGCGCTGGCGACAAGGAACCTGACACATATTTCTGCATCGGATATCCCGTATGGTTATTGGCTGTTCTGGGTAGAATTGATCTTAAGCGCGGCGGCTATGGTCAGCATCTCTTTTATCGCGCTGCCGGTGGGCATGAAGATGCGTTCCTCCAAAGCCACGGTGGTGTCGTCCATTCTTATTGTATGCTTCACCCAGGGGAACATTGGGGAATTTACTTTGGTCAACAGTGTGCCATTCTATGTGGTCCTGTTTGTGCTGGCGATCGTATCGGTGGTTCTTGCGATCTATAATGTAGAGACGAAAGATGTATGATAAGATCCGCATATAAATGCAGGATGGTTAGGAGGAGAGTTATGCGATATACGACCAAATACGAGACACCGCTTGGCGAGGTCCTTCTGGCGGCCGACGAGAAAGGGCTGACGGGACTGTGGTTCGACGGGGCAAAGCATTATGCGGCGGGGCTCGATCCGCAGCATGAGGAAAAGGAGACGCCTGTTTTCGAGACGGTGCGGGCGTGGCTGGAGCTTTATTTCTCCGGGAAAAAGCCGGACACTCTGCCGCCGCTGCATATGATCGGTTCCCCATTTCGGTGCCGGGTCTGGGAGATCATGCTGCAGATCCCTTACGGGCAGACTATGACCTACGGGGAACTGGCGGGCCGGATCGCGAAGGAGAAGGGGATCGGGCATATGTCGGCTCAGGCGGTGGGCGGCGCGGTGGCCCACAATCCGATCTCCATCATTATCCCTTGTCATCGGATGGTGGGGGCGGACGGGAGCCTGACGGGGTATGCCGGAGGGATACCGCGGAAGGTGGAGTTATTGAAGCTGGAAGGCGCCGGGATGGAGAAACTGTTTGTGCCCAGGCAAGGGACGGCGTTATAGATCGTGGAAAGCTTTCGGATTTCGATCCGGAAGCTTTTCAGATTACAGTTTTGTAAGCTGGCGCAATTTTGTTCCTGGTTGTGGTATAGTAACAGTATGTTATCAGTTTGCGACAGAAACCGGAGGGAAACGCGGATGCAGAGAATACTGCTGTTGGAGGATGACATCAGCCTGATCGACGGGCTGACTTATTCACTTAAGAAGAACG